>JAGKQJ010000003.1 GCA_017898095.1 Bacillaceae bacterium Marseille-Q3522
GGACCGGGATGGACGCACCGCTGGTGTACCAGTTGTCTTGCCAAAGGCATCGCTGGGTAGCTATGTGCGGAAGGGATAAGTGCTGAAAGCATCTAAGCATGAAGCCCCCCTCGAGATGAGATTTCCCTTTACGCAAGTAAGAAGATCCCTGAGAGATGATCAGGTAGATAGGTCTGGGGTGGAAGCGTGGTGACACGTGGAGCTGACAGATACTAATCGATCGAGGACTTAACCAAAATGAAAAGCGGAGGCGTCTTGAACAGCCGCGACAAGCTTAAGACGAGCAACGATAAAGTCCGCTTTTTGACTTTAACGTTGCTTGGCTTAAGACCTCGAGCGGCTAGACGCCGGAGCTGGATCAAGAAAAGCGGAGGCGGTTTTTACAGCCACCAAAGCAAAACACAAAGGCAGATTACCGGAAATGTGTTCTTCTTCCAAAAGCATTATCTAGTTTTGAGGGAACAAATTCACAAAATTCTCTTGAAAAAAAGGAAAAAGACAGTATAATTAATAGTGTCTTTTGAAAAAAAAGTCTGGTGGCGATGGCGAGAAGGTCACACCCGTTCCCATCCCGAACACGGAAGTTAAGCTTCTTTAGCGCCGATGGTAGTAAGGGGTTTCCCCTTGTGAGAGTAGGACGTTGCCAGGCAAGTGAAAGAGCGTACCCAATTCGGTGCGCTCTTTTTATATGCGCTCAAATTTTATCACAGATTAAGAGGCAGTAATCCTATATCCCCGCCTCAAAAATGGAGATAAAGCCAATCATGTTATGCGGGAGATAAACTACCCCTAAAAGCCCGATTAGTGAACAAGATTTTTCTTAGAACTTCTGCTCTTAGATATTTCAACCAGGTTCTGCGTGGTAAAGTTTTTTTGGGGCTTTTAGCCCTTAGAAAACTGCGTGACTGACCATCAGTAGGGGACGTGTGCCGATATGAACGCAGGCGTCCTGTTGCAATGTCGACACTAGTACATCCTGTACGTCTACCGACTAAAGTCGCAACGTCCTGTTGCAACGTCGGTACTAGCACGTCCTGTACGTCGAAAAAACCCACTGATGGAAGTTTCACTTTATCAAGCAGCATGTAAGAATATGACAATATCTAGTTTGAAGCAGCAGAAATATGGGAAAAAATAATAAAGCTGCTTCATTTGCAAAGAATGACTATTTTCGTGTATAATTAAAGTCAAATATAGTCAAAGTCAGGAGGGGGGATTTGGTGAAAAACATATCGGATATAATTGAAAGGTATCTTAAAGCAGTTTTAGAAATGAGTGAGAAAGAACATGTTGAAATAAAAAGAAATGAAATTGCCGATAAGTTCCAATGTGTTCCATCACAAATAAATTATGTGATCAATACCCGGTTTACGATAGAAAAAGGCTATATGGTTGAAAGTAAACGGGGCGGCGGCGGATATATTCGAATTATAAAAGTGCAGTCCTGTGATCAAGCTCATCTAATAGATCAATTATTATCCTTGATACAAAATCGAATCCCGCAAAGCAGTGCAGAAGATGTTATTATACGTTTAGCCGAAGAAAATGTCATCACAAAAAGAGAAGCAAAAATTATGTTAAGTGTGATTGATCGTTCCGTGCTGTACATTGATCTTCCCCATCGGGATGAATTACGATCCAGAATATTAAGAGCAATGTTAACGACGTTAAAATATAAGTAATTTCGGCAACCAAAGAGGTGTAAAAATGATATGCCAAGAATGTAAAAAGAGACCCGCAACGTTGCATTTTACAAAAGTAATAAACGGTGAAAAAAATGAAATTCATTTATGTGAGAAGTGCGCAAATGAAAATAGTGAATTATTTATTTTAAACAGTTCATCCGGTTTTTCCATTCATAATTTGTTAGCCGGCCTTTTGAATGCAGATATCGGTTTCTCAGAGGCGAAAAAAAGCACTTTTCCGCGAGAAGCCATGTTGCGCTGCGATCATTGTTCCATGACGTATCAGCAATTTGTAAAGTTAAGCAGGTTTGGATGTTCACATTGTTATGAAAGTTTTCGTGAACAACTAATACCAATCTTAAGAAGATTACACAGCGGCAACTCCCTTCATCATGGAAAGATACCACAACGGACAGGCGGGAACATTCATACTCGAAAAAAACTGGAGGATCGGAAAAAAGAATTAAAAGACTTAGTTACAAAGGAAGAATTTGAAAAAGCAGCAAGTGTACGTGATGAAATTCGAGCCTTAGAAAAAAAATTAGCGGAATCGAATGAAGGGAGTATATAGCATGTCACTGGAACGATTCATCAATCAAGCAATGAGTTCATGGATGAGTACAGAAGGTCCAGATTCAGATATTGTTTTAAGCTCCCGGATTCGTTTGGCCCGTAATATTAAAGAAATTACCTTTCCAATTCTCATTTCAAGTGAAGAAGCAAAAAAAGTTATTGAATCTGTTTGGAGTCCGTTAGAAAATAGAACAAAGAACGAATTTGGCAATCTGGAATTGCTTATCATGGATCAGCTTCAGCCATTGCAAAAAAGAGTGTTGGTGGAAAAACATTTAATTAGTCCGTTTCTTGCCGAACAATCTGCACATGGCGCCTGTTTATTAACAGAAAATGAAGAAATCAGTATTATGTTAAATGAAGAAGACCATGTTCGCATTCAATGTTTATTTCCTGGTCTTCAAGTAACAGAAGCTTTAAAAAAAGCAAATCAAATCGATGATTGGATCGAGGAATCGGTTGAGTACGCTTTTGATGAACAAATTGGTTACTTAACAAGCTGCCCGACAAATGTTGGAACGGGATTACGGGCATCTGTAATGATGCATTTGCCCGGGCTCGTCATCACACAGCAATTGAATCGTATTATTCCGGCTATTAATCAGCTGGGTTTGGTTGTGAGAGGGATATACGGAGAAGGTAGCGAAGCACTTGGAAATATTTTTCAAGTATCCAATCAAATCACTTTAGGGAAATCCGAAGAAGATATAGCAGAAGACTTAAAAAGTGTTGTCAGCCAATTAATATCTCAGGAAAGACACGCCAGAGAGGAATTAACAAAAATATCCAACTTACAATTGGAAGATAAGATTTTTCGGTCATATGGAGTATTGATGAATAGCCGGATCATTGAGTCAAAAGAAGCTACGCAATGTTTATCTGATGTAAGGCTTGGGATTGACATCGGTTATATCAAAAATATTTCTAAAAATATTTTAAATGAATTGATGATATTAACTCAGCCCGGTTTTTTACAACAATATGCAGGAGGACCATTAAGGCCGGATGAGAGGGATATTCGCAGAGCTTCTTTAATCAGGGAAAGATTGAATATGGAAATGAAACAGTAGGGAGGAACTAATATGATGTTCGGACGTTTTACGGAAAGAGCGCAGAAGGTATTAGCACTGGCACAAGAAGAAGCTATTCGATTAGGACACAATAATATTGGAACGGAGCATATTTTACTCGGACTTGTCCGTGAAGGAGAAGGAATAGCAGCAAAGGCACTTCAGGCACTCGGATTGGTTCCGGAAAAGATACAGGAAGAGGTAGAAAATCTGATTGGAAGAGGCCAGGAAGCTTCAACAACGATTCATTATACTCCACGGGCAAAAAAAGTTATCGAACTATCAATGGATGAAGCAAGGAAGTTAGGCCACTCCTACACAGGAACAGAACATATCCTCCTTGGGTTAATACGTGAAGGAGAAGGTGTTGCAGCAAGAGTACTTAATAATCTTGGTGTAAGCTTAAATAAGGCAAGACAACAAGTTCTTCAGCTACTTGGCAGCAGTGAAAGCGGCAATCATCAGGGAGGAGCTGCAGCCAGTGCAAGTACGCCGACTTTGGATAGCTTAGCAAGAGACTTAACTGCGATTGCACGGGAAGGAAGCCTTGATCCGGTTATTGGAAGAAGCAAGGAAATTCAACGCGTGATTGAAGTATTAAGCAGACGTACAAAAAATAACCCGGTATTAATAGGTGAACCTGGTGTCGGAAAGACAGCCATTGCCGAAGGATTAGCACAGCAAATTGTCAATAATGAAGTGCCGGAAATTTTACGCGATAAACGAGTCATGACTTTGGATATGGGTACGGTTGTTGCTGGTACGAAATATCGCGGTGAATTTGAAGACCGTCTCAAAAAAGTGATGGATGAAATCCGCCAGGCGGGAAACATTATTTTATTTATTGATGAGCTCCATACATTAATAGGCGCCGGAGGTGCCGAAGGGGCCATAGACGCTTCTAATATTTTGAAACCTTCTCTTGCAAGAGGAGAACTGCAATGCATCGGTGCGACAACACTGGATGAATACAGAAAATATATTGAAAAGGATGCAGCTTTAGAAAGAAGATTTCAACCAATTACAGTCGATGAACCGACGGCAGAGGAATCCGTACAAATATTGAAAGGGTTGCGGGATCGTTATGAAGCGCATCACCGTGTATCGATAACAGATGATGCTATTCTTGCGGCAGTGAAGTTTTCTGACCGCTACATTTCAGACCGTTTTCTTCCGGATAAAGCAATTGACTTAATTGATGAGGCGGGTTCGAAAGTTCGCTTACGATCATACACAACGCCGCCTAATTTAAAAGAATTGGAAGTTAAGCTTGAAGTAGTGAGAAAGGAAAAAGATGCCGCTGTACAAAGTCAGGAATTTGAAAAAGCAGCTTCGCTAAGAGATTCTGAACAAAAACTTCGTGAACAACTTGAAGAAACGAAGAAAACTTGGAAAGAAAAACAAGGAAAAGAAAACAGCGAAGTAACAATTGACGATATTGCCAGTGTTGTTTCAAGCTGGACGGGAATTCCGGTTTCCAAATTGGCGCAAACAGAAACAGAAAAATTATTGAATTTAGAAAACATTTTACACTCACGGGTAATTGGCCAGGAAGAAGCGGTAAAAGCAGTATCAAAAGCAGTCCGCAGGGCGAGAGCCGGCTTAAAAGATCCGAAACGTCCGATTGGATCCTTTGTTTTCCTTGGTCCGACAGGAGTTGGGAAAACAGAACTGGCAAGAGCATTGGCAGAAGCAATGTTTGGTGAAGAAGAGGCAATGATTCGTATCGACATGTCGGAATATATGGAGAAGCATTCTACTTCTCGTTTGGTTGGCTCTCCTCCCGGCTATGTTGGTTTTGAAGAAGGCGGGCAATTAACGGAAAAAGTAAGAAGAAAACCATATTCCGTTATCCTGTTGGATGAAATTGAAAAAGCTCACCCGGATGTATTTAATATATTGCTGCAAGTATTAGAAGATGGACGCCTAACTGATTCAAAAGGACGTACGGTTGATTTCCGCAATACAGTAGTAATTATGACTTCTAATGTCGGTGCAGAAGCATTAAAGCGTAATAAATATGTCGGCTTTAATGTCAATGACGGTGACCAGGATTACAAAGATATGAAGGGGAAAGTAATGGATGAGTTAAAAAGAGCTTTCCGTCCTGAATTTTTAAACCGTATTGATGAAATAATTGTATTCCATGCATTGGAAAAAGACCATTTAAATGAAATTGTAACGTTGATGTCTGATCAACTTGTTAAACGATTAAAGGAGCATGAAATTGCTCTTGAATTGACGGATGCTGCGAAGGAGAAAATCTCTGAAGAAGGCTATGATCCGGAGTATGGGGCAAGGCCGCTTCGCAGGGCAATTCAAAAAAATATCGAGGATTTATTGTCTGAAGAGCTTTTAAAAGGTTCTATTTCTTCCGGACAAAGCGTTGTTATTGACGTTGAAGGCGGACAATTTGTTGTGAAATCTGCGGAAAAAAGTGAAGCCGCTAACCTCCGATAAAATGGAAGGAATAAAGGAGGTACACTCTTTTAGAGTGTATCTCCTTTTTTTCACTCAAGATAAATTCACGTTACAAAGTATTTTTTCTGATGGAAGTTTCACTTTATGAGGACGCAGTTGAACGTAAATTTGAGGGGGGAAAGAAGTGGCAAAAATAAAATCTAAGTTTATTTGTCAAGAGTGCGGATATGAATCACCTAAGTGGTTAGGAAAATGTCCCGGCTGTGGAACTTGGAATAAAATGGTCGAAGAAGTAGAAAAACCAGTTCCTAAAAGAGGTGTTTTTACACATACTCAGAACGGATTTGCTCCAGTAAAACCAACAGCAATCACTGCAATAGAAACAGTTGCAGAGCCTAGAATTTATACGGATTTAAAAGAATTAAACCGTGTATTAGGAGGAGGGGTGGTAAGGGGCTCTCTTGTTCTTATCGGCGGGGATCCCGGAATCGGAAAATCGACTTTACTTCTTCAAGTGTCTGCACAACTTTCACAAAAAGGCCACTCTGTTTTATATATTTCAGGAGAAGAATCATTAAGGCAAACAAAGCTGAGAGCTGATCGAATCGGAATTTCTTCAGAACGAATACTCGTTTACGCAGAAACAAATCTAGAAGCGATCGCTCAGACGATTGATGCAACTGAACCTGAGTTTGTGATTGTTGATTCTATTCAAACCATATTTCAACCAAATATCACTTCTGCCCCGGGAAGTGTTTCACAGGTCAGGGAATGTACGGCTGAATTAATGAGAATTGCAAAAACGAAAGGAATAGCAATTTTTATTGTCGGACATGTCACGAAAGAAGGGGCCATTGCAGGTCCAAGATTATTAGAGCATATGGTTGATACTGTCTTGTATTTTGAAGGAGAGCGGCATCATACCTATCGGATATTAAGGGCTGTAAAGAATCGTTTCGGGTCAACAAATGAAATCGGAATTTTTGAAATGAAAGAATTTGGTTTAGAAGAAGTAGTCAACCCTTCGGAAATCTTTTTAGAAGAGCGTTCGCAAGGTGCTGCCGGCTCTACTGTAGTCGCGTCAATGGAAGGAACCCGTCCTGTCCTTGTCGAAATTCAGGCACTTATTTCACCAACAAGCTTTGGAAATCCCCGCAGAACGGCAACAGGGATTGATTATAATCGGATTCCGCTTATCATGGCCGTTCTGGAAAAACGCGTAGGGATGTTGCTGCAAAATCAGGATGCCTATTTAAAGGTTGCCGGTGGTGTGAAGCTAGATGAACCGGCGATTGATCTTGCGATCGCGGTAAGTATTGCTTCCAGTTTTCGCAACAAAGGAACAAGGGCAACAGATTGTGTGATTGGGGAAGTCGGATTAACAGGAGAGGTAAGAAGAGTTTCAAGAATTGAACAAAGAGTACAAGAAGCAGCAAAAATGGGTTTTGAGCGAGTCATTTTACCGGTAAACAATTTAAGCGGCTGGAAAGGTCCAAAAGGGATTGAGTTAATAGGAGTCTCTTCTATTAACGAGGCCTTAACAATTACTTTAGGTTGAATAAATAAATATTGTATTGAAATAAAATAATTCTTATGGTAGAATGTTTAGCTTTTAAAATTTGACAGCACCATTATCGTAATGGTAACCTTATAATAAGGCTTGCTTTCGAATGCCTTATTTTTTTCTAGTTCAACATAAAAAAAGAGAACGGATTCATTTTTCAGAAAACTAGAAGCAGCTTTTGTCCGCGGATTGTTTGCAGTAATGGGGAGAATAAAGCAATAAAAGACCAACAGCAATAATTTAATCAGGTACAATCTTATTCATGCAATTAATAAATTTCCAGTAATTACGTTTTAAATGATGAAAATTGTTTATAATAATAAAAGGGAGGTGAAGGAATGTTAAAGAGAATTGTACAATTTTGTTTTTTAATTACAGGTGTCACGCTGGGTATTCTCTTTATACCTATTTTGTTAGATGCATTAAGATTAAATAACATTCCAATTTTAAGTAATTCATATACATCCGCTATACTGGGGGCCATTATCTTTTATTTTATTACATTCTGGGCGGTTGACTATGTGGTCAATTTTGTGAAATGGATTGAGGAGTCGCTTGTTAAAGCACCGATAACGGATTTAATTTTTGGAAGTATTGGTTTAATATTTGGTTTGGTTATTGCTTTTTTGGTCGGTTACGCTTTAAACACGATAAAAATACCTGTATTAAATACTATCGCACCGATTTTACTTACACTATTGTTCGGATATTTAGGTTTCCAGGTTGGATTTAAAAAACGGGACGAACTATCCGGCTTATTTACGAGCAGAAAGAAGAAGGTCACGGAAGATGAGTTAGAGAAATCTGCAAATAATGCTTTAAAAATATTTGACACTAGTGTTATTATTGATGGGAGAATAGCGGATATTTGTAAGACAGGTTTTTTAGAGGGAACGGTTGTAATACCTCAATTTGTCCTCGAAGAATTGCAACATATCGCTGATTCTTCAGATGTTTTAAAACGTGTTCGCGGAAGAAGAGGGCTGGATATTTTAAATCGGATTCAAAAAGAGCTTGCGATGAAAGTCGAAATATATGAAGGTGATTTTGAAGATATACAAGAAGTGGACAGCAAACTTGTGAAATTAGCGAAACTGACGAATGGTGTTGTTGTTACAAATGATTTTAATTTAAATAAAGTGTGCGAACTTCAAAAGGTTCCGGTTTTAAATATAAATGATTTGGCAAATGCGGTAAAACCGGTTGTTCTCCCTGGTGAAGAGATGCGTGTTCAAGTTATTAAAGACGGAAAAGAGCATAACCAGGGGGTTGCTTATTTAGATGATGGCACAATGATCGTAGTCGAAGAAGGCAGAAACTATATCGGCAAACAATTAGATGTTCTTGTGACCAGTGTACTGCAGACATCCGCCGGCAGAATGATATTTGCCAAGCCCAAAATATTAGAAAAAGCACTGTAAGCAGAAATGATTTTTCAACAAAAGTGGAAATACAAATAGAAAAAAGCGAAAAACGCCTGATGAAAAGCGGGATTCAGGCGTTTTTCACTGTTTAATCTAAATGATAGGGGAATTTTTTTTATGACTTATCAAGTCATTATTCCTGCTGCGGGTCAGGGGAAAAGAATGGGGGCAGGGAAGAATAAGCTTTTGCTGGAACTAGGTCAGCTTCCTGTATTTATACATACGATGCGAATTTTTGAGAATGATCCAAGTTGTACAAAGATATTTCTTGCGATTCATCCGGATGATAAAACTGAATTATCGAAACTCATAAAAAAGTTTCATCTAAAAAAAGAAACGCAAATTATTGCCGGAGGAAAAGAAAGACAACATAGTGTGTATAATGCGCTAAAACACATTTCCGGCGATGGCATTGTTCTCGTACATGATGGCGCACGACCGTTTGTCGATCAGGAATATATCCACAGGCTTGTAGACGTTGCCGGGCAGAAAGGGGCGGCTATTCTGGCTGTCCCTGTAAAAGATACAATCAAAAAGGTCTCAGAATTGAAAGTGACCGAAACGGTTGAACGCGCAAATCTCTGGTCCGTTCAAACACCGCAGGCATTCCGGATTTCGTTATTAAAAGAAGCTCATAAAGAGGCGGAGGAGGATAGCTTTTTAGGGACAGATGATGCTAGTCTTATAGAAAGGCTTGGCAAAGAGGTCTTTATTGTTGAAGGGGATTACGATAATATTAAGCTGACAACGCCGGAAGACTTGTACTTTGCCGAAGCAATTCTTCGCCAAAGAAGAAGCAGAAGATGATAACTAAAGGAGATAAAGGGATGTTTCGAATTGGACAAGGTTTTGATGTTCATCAGCTTAAAGAAGGGATACCGCTTATTATTGGCGGTGTCACGATTCCTTATAAAAAAGGCTTATTAGGACACTCTGACGCAGATGTGCTCCTTCATGCGATTGCAGACGCATGTCTTGGCGCAATCGGAGCAGGGGATATTGGAAAGCATTTTCCTGATACGGACCCGAATTATAAGGGTGCTGATTCTGCTAAGCTGCTACAACATGTTTGGCAGCTTGTAAAAGCAAAAGGATACGAATTGGTCAATGCAGATTGTACGATTATCACACAAAAGCCGAAAATAGCACCATATATTGAACAAATGAATGAACGCATCGCGCTTCTTCTCGAATCGGCTCCTGAACAGATCAACGTCAAAGCAACAACAACCGAAAGGCTTGGCTTTACAGGAAGAGAAGAAGGGATCGCAGCTCAGGCAGTTGTATTAATTCGCAAAGTTTAAAGGGAAACGGCACGGAATCAGTCAGAAACGTTCCTTCACCCGAAGAGAAGGCCCTTTTATGTTTATTAGAATAATATGGTATTTAAAAAACAAGAATCTGAAAAGACAAAAAGGAGATGTTATACATGTCGAAGGATATCAGAGTGCGGTATGCACCTAGTCCAACCGGGCATTTACATATTGGCAACGCCCGTACGGCATTATTTAATTATTTATTTGCACGAAATAAGGGCGGAAAATTTATTGTCCGTATTGAGGATACAGATCAAAAAAGAAATGTCGCCGATGGAGAAGCAAGCCAATTAAAATATTTAAAATGGCTCGGCATGGACTGGGATGAAAGTGTTGATGTCGGAGGTAAATTTAGTCCATACCGCCAATCAGAACGAAATGATATTTACAAAAAATATTATCAGGAACTGCTTGACAAGCATTTGGCTTATAAATGTTATTGTACGGAAGAAGAATTGGAGGCGGAGCGGGAATCACAAATGACGCGCGGAGAAACACCAAAGTATTCCGGGAAATGCCGCCATTTAACTTCTGAACAACAAGCAGTACTTGAAGCAGAAGGAAGAAAACCAAGTATTCGTTTTATTGTTCCGGAAAACAAAGAATATGCTTTTGATGATATGGTAAAAGGGCATGTCGCTTTTGAATCAGAAGGAATGGGAGATTTTGTAATCGTAAAAAAAGACGGCATACCAACCTATAATTTCGCTGTCGTCATCGATGATCATTTAATGGAAATTTCCCATGTTTTACGGGGGGATGATCATATCTCCAACACGCCTAAGCAACTGATGATTTATGAAGCATTTGGCTGGGAACCTCCGATATTTGGGCATATGACATTGATTGTGAACGAAAACAGAAAAAAACTGAGTAAACGAGATGAATCAATCATTCAATTCATCGAGCAATATGAAGAACTGGGATATTTACCGGAGGCATTATTTAATTTTATTGCCTTGCTCGGATGGTCGCCTGCAGGAGAGGAAGAAATATTCTCCAAAGAAGAGTTTATTTCTATTTTTGATGCGCATCGATTATCAAAATCCCCTGCTTTATTTGATAAACAAAAGCTCGCATGGATGAACAATCAATACGTCAAAAATTTGCAATTGGATAAGCTTGTTGAAATTTCCTTGCCGCATTTAATCAAGGCCGGCCGTTTGCAAGAACCGCTATCTGATGCAGACTTTCAATGGGCGAAAAAATTAATTGCTCTTCATCAGGAAAAAATGAGTTACGGAGCGGAAATTGTCCCGTTAACAGAGCTATTTTTTACAGAAGAACTGAAGATTGAAGAAGAAGGAAAGGCTGTATTGGCAGAAGAACAGGTTCCTGAGGTATTAAGTTCCTTTTTTGCCAACATTGAAAAATTAGATACATTTGAAGCACCAGAAATAAAAAAAGCGATTAAAACCGTGCAAAAAGAAACCGGACATAGAGGGAAGAATCTATATATGCCGATCCGGATTGCAACAACAGGATTAACACACGGTCCGGATTTACCGCAAACAATTGAGCTTTTAGGAAAAAATAAAATTATTGCCCGGATAAAAAACATTATTGATTAACATTTTCATGAAAATATAATATAGTAAAAGAACAATAATAAAAGCAACAGCGTCGAAGAGGAGAAGTACAATAACGAGGCTTTTTAGAGAGAACCATCAGCGGCTGAAAGTGGTTTAAGTGAATCGTTATTAGAAATGCCCCTCTGAGCCCTGTATCGAACATATACATGAAGTAGATAGAGGCGGTTTCCTGCCGTTACCAGGTAAGAGTGGAGATTTTTTACCTTTTTGAATAAGCAAACTTTAAGAAATCTAATCAGAGTGGAACCGCGCCGGAAGCGTCTCTGTCTTTATGACAGGGACGTTTTTCACTTTATCGCAGATTAAGGGGCAGTAATACCCCGATGCTGTCAGGTTAAGAGAAATCGACATTCAAATTGATAAAAGCAAAGTAAATACAATCGTTACTCAAAATCAAATTAGATTCGTTTAGATGCGGACCAAGGTGTTAACCAAACAACATTGAGTAAATACTCCACATCAAAAAAGTTTCACTTTATCAAAATAAGGAGGATCAAGAAATGTTCAAAAGAATGAAAGAAGATATTAAAGTTGTTTTTGAACAAGATCCTGCAGCCAGAAGTACTATTGAAGTAATTCTCACTTATTCTGGTTTGCATGCCATTTGGGCGCATCGTATTGCACATGCGTTGTTTAAAAGAAAGCTTTTTTTTCTTGCCCGTGTGATTTCACAAACCAGCCGTTTTTTTACAGGAATTGAAATTCATCCAGGAGCACAAATCGGACGCAGATTCTTTATTGATCACGGTATGGGTGTCGTGATTGGTGAAACATGTGAAATAGGAAATAATGTCACCGTATTTCAAGGTGTAACACTTGGAGGCACCGGAAAAGAAAAAGGAAAAAGGCATCCGACCATAAAAGATAACGTCTTAATTGCAACAGGGGCAAAGGTATTAGGGTCGATCGTTATTGGTGAAAATGCAAAGATTGGAGCCGGATCAGTCGTACTGCGTGATGTGCCGCCTAATTCAACCGTTGTAGGTATACCGGGCAGAGTAAAAGTTCAAGATGGAGTAAGGGTAAACAAAGACTTGGATCATTGTGACTTGCCGGATCCGATTTTAGATAAAATAAATGAACTGGAAATGACAATAGGAAAATTAAAAAACGAAATCGATCAGCTTAGAAAAGAAAGGAATGCCGAATATGACCATTCAAATTTATAATACATTATCGCGAAAGAAGGAAACCTTTGTACCGCTGGAAGAAGACAAAGTGAAAATGTATGTATGCGGACCAACTGTATATAATTATATTCATATAGGGAATGCCCGGCCGGCAATTGTCTTCGATACGGTGAGAAGATATTTGCAATTTTCCGGATATGATGTACAATACGTTTCCAATTTTACAGATGTAGATGATAAATTAATCCGTGCAGCCAATAACATGGGTGAAGATGTTTTGACAATCGCCAACCGGTTTATTGATGCCTATTTTCAGGATGTAAGAGCGCTTGGCTGCAATCATGCCGATTCGCATCCGCGCGTCACGGAAAACATGGATTTAATTATTGATTTTATCGACGAATTAGTGGAAAAAGGCTATGCGTATGAATCCAATGGCGATGTGTATTTTCACACACGTAAATTTGAAAAATATGGACAGTTATCACACCAGTCCATCGATGAGCTTCGTGTAGGCGCGCGCATTGCAGTAGGCGAGAAAAAGGAAGATACGCTTGATTTTGCACTTTGGAAAGCGGCAAAACCAGGTGAAATTTCCTGGGATAGTCCATGGGGCAAAGGGAGACCCGGATGGCATATCGAATGCTCGGCGATGGCAAGAAAATACTTGGGAGATTCGATAGATATTCATGCCGGCGGACAGGATTTATCTTTTCCCCACCATGAAAACGAAATTGCCCAATCAGAGGCGTTGACCGGGAAAAAGTTTGCCCGCTATTGGATGCACAATGGCTATATCAATATCGATAATGAGAAAATGTCAAAATCTCTCGGGAATTTTGTTCTCGTTCATGATATTTTGAAGCATCATAATCCGCAAGTATTACGCTTTTTTATCTTGTCTGTACATTACCGCAACCCGATTAACTATAGCGAGGAGCTGTTACAGAATACGCAAGCCGGTTTCGAAAGATTACAAACTTCTTATCAAAATTTGCAGCATCGCAAAGCGGCTTCTACAAATTTAACGGAAAACAACCAAGAATGGCTGGATAAAATTGAAGAACTTCATAAAACATTTATTCAGGAAATGGATGATGATTTTAATACGGCAAATGCAATCGCTGTGTTATTCGAACTTTCAAAACAGGCTAATTATTATTTATTGGAAAAAAATACTTCCAAAGTGGTCATTGAAGCATTCACGAAGGAATTTGAAACGCTCTTTGCTGTATTGGGATTAAAAATAAAGAAAGATGAAATGGTGGATGCTGACATTGAACTGCTTATTGAAAAAAGAATACAGGCCCGCAAGGAACGAAATTTCCAATTAGCAGATCAAATCCGCGATCAACTAAAAGAAAAAAACATCATTTTAGAAGATACGGCACAAGGTACACGCTGGAAAAGAGGATAATGTGATGCTTTCTTACGAAACATATATTGATGAAAACCAGTTAAATAGTCTTGCGTTAGCTTATATGGGGGATGCAGTACTTGAATGCTATGTACGTTATCATCTCCTGCAAAATGGGCGTACCAGACCCAATCATCTCCATAGAGAAGCGAAAAAATATGTCTCGGCAAAAGCACAGGCGGAAGTGCTCCATTATCTCATGGGTAATAACTTTTTTAGCGAATCGGAAATAGCGGTTATTAAAAGAGGCAGAAATGCGAAATCAGGTACGGTTCCGAAGAATACGGATGTACAAACTTATCGTTATAGTACGGCTCTGGAAGCATTGCTAGGCTATTTATATATAGCAAAAAATACCTTACGGCTGGAAGAGGTCATTTCTGCAGTCTTCTCCTATGTTGGAAAGAAGGGAGGGGAAAAAAGTGAGTCTTGATTTTATTACCGGAAAAAATGCCGTCATTGAAGCATTAAAAACGCATCGGGAAATAAATAAAATTTACATTGCAGAAGGAGCGGATCGCACGTCTCTGCAGCAACTGCTTCATTTAGCAAAAAAAGAAAATGCGTTTATACAATATGTGCCGAAGAAAAAGCTGGATAGCATCGCCGGAGGCAATCATCAGGGGATTGTCGCACAGGTAGCAGCCTATCAATATGCGGAAATCGAAGATTTATTCCAGAACGCAAGCAAAAAAAAAGAGTTGCCTTTCTTTTTGCTGTTGGATGAAATAGAAGATCCCCATAATCTTGGTTCGATTATGCGTACTGCCGATGCTGCCGGTGTTCATGGTATTATTATTCCAAAACGGCGTTCTGTCGGCCTTACTACAACAGTAGCAAAAACATCAACTGGTGCCATCGAGCATGTTCCGGTTGTAAGAGTAACAAATATGGCAAGAACGATTGATGAATTAAAAGAAAGAGGGGTCTGGATCGCCGGAACGGATGCAAAGGGAACGGATGATTACAGGAATATTGACGGGAAAATCCCGCTTGGATTAGTGATAGGAAGCGAAGGATACGGGATGGGAAGACTAGTGAAGGAAAAGTGTGATTTTCTCCTGCGTCTGCCGATGGTCGGGCATGTGACTTCATTAAATGCATCTGTTGCAGCAGCACTTCTCATGTATGAAGTATTTCGAAAACGTTGTCCGCTTGAGGGCTAAAGAAAGATGAATATTTTGATTGTAGACGGGTATAACATTATAGGTGCGTGGCCGGAATTAGTCGAACTTAAGAAACGGGATTTAGCCGGGGCAAGAGATCGATTGATTGAAAAATTAGCTGACTACCAGGGATATACAGGTTATCGTGTGATCGTTGTTTTCGATGCCCAATATGTAAAAGGAAATGAAAATAAAACAATCAATGCAAAAGTGGAAGTCATCTTCACAAAAGAAAATGAAACAGCAGACGAAAGAATTGAAAAGCTGGCCAGCAGTTTTATCAATCGGACAACAAAAGTACATGTGGCAACATCTGATTTTACAGAACAATGGGTTATTTTTGGACAAGGAGCATTAAGAAAGTCTGCAAGAGAACTGTTAAATGAAATGAACTTGATTGAACATCAAATCAAAAGCAATGTCCAAAAAATCCAGGAAAAAAAGCCAATCTCAAAAATTCCGTTAAGTGATGAAATTGCTGAAATTTTTGAAAAATGGCGCCGGGGAAAAAAGTGATCAGTTGACGGTAAAAAAAAATGTAAAGTATAATATTTTTATCCAAGCTTGTGCGGTCGGGGGGAACTGGATGATGGCAGATTTCGAGGCAAAGTTCAACGAAGAGTACAGGAAATATATTCCACTTGTGGATGAAAAATTAGTTGAGTTAGTTCACACCGGGGAAAGTGAAGCGTTAGACTTTTTAATTCACAAATATCGAAACTTTGTCCGGGCAAAAGCTCGAACCTATTTTTTAATTGGAGCGGATAAGGAAGATATCGTTCAAGAAGGTATGATAGGTTTATATAAAGCGATTCGAGATTTTAAAGAAGATAAACTGGCTTCATTTAAAGCTTTTGCTGAACTCTGCATCACTAGGCAAATCATCACGGCAATAAAAACGGCAACAAGACAAAAACACATTCCATTGAATTCTTATGTATCATTGGACAAGCCTATTTATGATGAAGAATCAGACCGGACATTAATGGACGTGATTTCAGGTGCAAAAATTCTAAACCCTGAAGAATTAATCATTAACCAGGAGGAATTTGATCATATTGAGGTAAAAATGTCCGAAATTTTAAGCGATCTGGAAAGAAAAGTGCTTGCATTATACTTGGACGGGCAATCTTATCAGGAAATTTCCGAAGAATTAAATCGTCATGTAAAATCAATTGATAATGCGTTGCAGCGGGTAAAAAGAAAACTGGAACGATATTTGGAATTACGTGAATTCTCTATGTAAACGTTTTGTTTTAATTATTGTGTTCAAAAAGTTACGAAGGAGAAGCAAGAAAATTACGGCGCACAAGCGGACGGATATCCGCAGGATGTGGTGAATGCTGCGCCTGAGCGGGTCATGGACGTACACGCCTTTAGCAGAGAATCCATTGTCCGTTATGAGTAGCGGACGAAAATATTAGCCGCTTATCATTTGATGACTTTTTGCACAGCCTCTTAAAGTGCCCTATTTATTCGCTGCGCATGTAACGGAACACTATATTGACATCAACATACGTACGTGATAAAGTTTTTTTAAGATGCAGAGAGTGAAAAGAAGTCACTGCGTATGTTAAGTGTAGTATAGAGATTACTCGACAGAATATTGTGGTACTTGTTACTTGAATCGTCATTATGACCGATAATACTCATCCACCTGTCATAGATCCGTCTTGGATAGAAGCTGCGCTTGTCTTTTTCCGTAAACTTGTTGGACAATCTCTGTTTTGGTAAAGATAACGCTAAAGGGTCTAATAGATTAAGTTGGAGGTCAAAAAATGCAGCGCATCGTTAAGTTTTTACGTGAAGTCGGAAGAGAAATGAGAAAAGTAAGCTGGCCGAAACGTAAAGAATTAGTGAATTATACAATCGTTGTTTTAGCTACGGTCGTGTTTTTCACCTTATTCTTTGCTGTTATAGATTTAGGAATTTCTAATTTGATTCGTCTTGTTCTTGAATAACATTTATCATCCTATGGTATAATGAAAAAGAAGCAGTGCCATTCTTACATAAAGCCCGGAAACGGGTTTTTTCTATTGCTTTTTTTTCGGTATAAAAGATCATGATCATATACTGCATTAGAATAACATAGAAACGATCATCATGAAGCAATCTGTTTTATAATATGAATAGGGAGGGAAGGACGAATAGTCCTATTAAATGGAAAAAAATTGGTATGTTGTTCATACGTACTCCGGTTATGAAAATAAAGTGAAAGCAAATCTGGAAAAACGGGTAGAAACGATGACCATGCAAGATAAAATTTTCAGGGTAATTGTCCCTGAGGAAGAGGAGACTGATTTTAAAAACGGAAAAAAGAAAGTGATGAAGCGTAAAGTTTTTCCGGGATATGTGCTTGTTGAGCTTGTTATGACGGATGACTCCTGGTATGTTGTTCGTAATACACCGGGAGTAACAGGTTTTGTAGGTTCTGCCGGTTCCGGTTCCAAACCGACACCGCTGCTTCCGGAAGAAGTTCAAGTAATACTAAAGCGTATGGGTGTAGAAGAAAAACGGGTAGATATCAATTTTGAACTTGGCGAAACCGTTCAAGTAAAAGAAGGTCCGTTTCATAATTACAGCGGTAAAATTGAAGAGATTGATAAAGATAAAGGAAAGATTAAAGTTCTCGTCAATATGTTTGGCAGAGATACACCGGTTGAATTCGATTTTACACAAATTGAAAAAATATAAATTAGAAAAACTTGAAATTATATATGAAAAGTGATAACATTTCATAAGTCAGTATGTCTCAAAGAGACTGGACATTTGCCAGAAATCTTTAGCTCAAAATATAGCTAGACGATCAAGATGAGTGGGAGGGAAAGATTCCCTATGACCACATCACGGACTTTAAGGAGGTGTGTCTCGTGGCTAAAAAAGTAGTTAAAGTTGTGAAATTGCAAATTCCTGCAGCAAAAGCGAATCCGGCTCCTCCGGTTGGACCTGCGTTAGGTCAGGCCGGTGTTAACATCATGGGATTTTGTAAAGAGTTTAACGCTCGTACAGCTGAACAAGCCGGTTTAATTATACCTGTAGAAATTACGGTTTTTGAAGACCGTTCATTTACATTTATTACAAAAACTCCTCCTGCTGCTGTTCTTTTGAAAAAAGCAGCCGGAATCGAGTCTGGTTCAGGTGAACCGAATCGTAATAAAGTAGCAACTGTAAAACGCGATAAAGTACGCGAGATTGCTGAAACAAAAATGCCTGATTTAAATGCAGCTAATGTTGAATCTGCTATGCGCATGGTTGAAGGTACAGCACGCAGTATGGGCATTGTTATTGAAGATTAATCCCATCTTGCAATGATCTTTGGAGGTTGCGACGATGAAGTATGTTTTCGTTCGCAACCTTTATTCGTGGGAGGTTATTCCGTTAAAACCACATACAAGGAGGAAATAAGAATGACTAAAAAAGGAAAAAAGTATCTGGAAGCTGCTAAGCAGATCGACCGCCCAAAAGCTTATCCGGTAACAGAAGCAATGGAGCTTGTGAAAAAAACAAGCACTGCTAAATTCGATGCAACAGTCGAAGTTGCTTTTCGGCTTGGTGTTGATCCAAAGAAAGCCGACCAACAAATCCGGGGTGCGGTTGTTCTCCCTAATGGAACAGGTAAAACACAACGTGTGCTAGTGTTTGCAAAAGGTGAAAAAGCAAAAGAAGCAGAAGCAGCCGGAGCCGACTATGTTGGAGATTCCGAATATATAAATAAAATCAACCAGGGCTGGTTCGACTTTGATGTAATTGTGGCAACACCTGATATGATGGGGGAAGTCGGAAGACTGGGCCGTACTTTAGGACCAAAAGGTTTAATGCCTAACCCGAAGACGGGAACTGTCACATTTGATGTCGAAAAAGCTGTAAACGAAATTAAAGCCGGTAAAGTAGAATACCGTGTAGAAAAAGCAGGTAATATTCATGTTCCAATTGGGAAAGTATCCTTTGATACAGGAAAATTAGTTGAAAACTTCACCACTATTTTTGATACGATGGTAAAAGCAAAACCTTCCGCTTCCAAAGGAACATATATAAAAAACGTCACTGTTACTTCAACAATGGGGCCAGGAATTAAAGTCGATCCTTCCGCTGTAAATGCCAAGTAAAATCTTTTTTAGGAAGTTAGACTTTGGAGAATCAGGCAAAGCCTTTGCTTTGTATAGATGAGGGTCTTAACATTTGAAATGTTGTTGACATGAAGAGAATTGATATGCTATAATTCCCTCTGTTGTAAACTAAAATAACATAACATTAACATTTGTACCGCAGACAGCAGGAGTCCGATACAGCAAGTGTTCCAATTAGTTGTAACACTGCGAAAATGGGACTTAATATTTCCTGCCGAGGTCTTACGATAGAAGAAATGAACGGCTATTGTATCCAGCAAAAAACCTCTGCGTCTGTATTGAAGCAGAGGTTTTTTGCTGGATACGGAAATCACTTTATTCGCTGAACGGTATAAATGAGCAAAATGACAGGAGGTGTAAAAATGAACAACGTAATCGAAGCAAAGAAACAAATTGTAAATGAAATTGTTGAACATTTTAAAGAAAGCAAATCTACTGTTGTTGTCGACTATCGCGGTCTAACGGTAACGGAAGTAACTGAACTGCGTAAACAGCTTCGTGAAGCGGGAATTGTTTTTAAAGTTTATAAAAACACGTTTACACGCCGTGCGGCTGATGCTGTTGAGTTTTCCGGTCTGAAAGATGCACTGACAGGACCTAATGCGATCGCATTTAGCGCAGAGGATGTTGTTGCTCCGGCAAAAATCTTAAATGATTTTGCGAAAACACATGAAGCACTTGA
The DNA here is from genome assembly GCA_017898095.1 of Bacillaceae bacterium Marseille-Q3522. GTDB lineage: Bacteria > Bacillota > Bacilli > Bacillales > Cytobacillaceae > JAGKQJ01. Next base: position 20,168 of record JAGKQJ010000003.1, read on the forward strand.
AATTAAGGCAGGTATTATTGAAGGAAATCTCGCAACACTGGAAGACATTAAAGCTCTTGCTGAATTACCATCAAGAGAAGGATTGCTTTCCATGCTTCTCAGTGTATTGCAAGCACCTATTCGCAATTTTGCCCTTGCCGCAAAAGCAGTTGCCGATCAAAAAGAAGAACAAGGCGCATAAGTTAACCCTAAGCCGATATCTAATAAATTGAAAAAAATAAAGGAGGATACTAATCATGACTCAAGAACAAATTATCGAAGCAGTTAAAAATATGACTGTACTTGAATTAAACGAATTAGTGAAAGCAATAGAAGAAGAATTTGGTGTAACTGCAGCAGCCCCTGTTGCTGTTGCTGGTGGCGGAGCTGGAGAAGCAGCTGCTGAAAAAACTGAATTTGATGTTATTCTTGCTGCTGTTGGCGATCAAAAAATTAAAGTTATTAAAGCAGTAAGGGAAATCACAGGTCTTGGACTTAAAGAAGCAAAAGAACTTGTTGATAATACACCAAAGCCGCTTAAAGAAGGCGTTTCGAAAGAAGAAGCTGAAGAAGTAAAAGCAAAACTTGAAGAAGTTGGCGCTGGCGTCGAAGTTAAGTAATAACAGAAAAGGCCCGCAAAAACAGCGGGCTTTTTTATTAAAATAACCTATTGATTCTGCATTATTTAGGCGGTTGTCAAAAGAGAGAGAAAACGGATTTTTAGGAAAATCCAACTGCCATGAATTTACTGCCTTAAAGTGTGTGTGGAACATTTTTTCACACGAATGAGCCCAAATTCCTTTAATTAATATATTCTGTAATATAAATAATGATAAAGACCTGTTTAAAGAGATAAGAGTTTTAAAACAAAAAGCTGTATCATCCCCATAGACGGAAAAGTCACTTCAAAAGTCAACGAAAAATTGTTGTATCACTCATAATCTCACACTCCACTTTCTAAATTTTCGGAGGTGTTTCAAGTTGACGGAGCATTATTATTCCCGTTTACAAAATACAGAAAGTAACCCTATTTATTGGGATTATCAATTAAGAGGGAAGATCTTCCGTTTCAAAACAGATAACGGGGTCTTCTCGAAAAAAGAAGTTGATTTCGGCTCGAAAATTTTAATTGAAACCCTTCAGATTCCAGAAATGGAAGGAGATATTCTCGATGCAGGCTGCGGGTACGGCCCAATAGGTATCTCGATAGCAAAACTTGCTCCGGAAAGACTTGTTCATATGGTTGATATAAACAATCGTGCTCTTTCCCTTGCCGAAGAGAACTGCCGGTTAAATAAAGTTGATAATATAAAAATTTACGAGAGTGACCGCTTGCTCAATATTGTTCATCAGCAGTTCGCGTTGATCGTAACCAATCCGCCGATTCGTGCCGGAAAAAAGATCGTATACGATATTTTCGAACAAAGCTTCCACGCGCTTTTACCGGGTGGAGAACTTTGGGTTGTTATACAAAAAAAGCAAGGGGCTCCATCGGCGCTGAAAAAGCTTGCGAGTATTTTTCCGAAGGTAGAGACAGTCGATAAGAAAAAAGGATATTATATCATTAAAGCAAAAAAATAAAGAAAACATCTTGACTAAGGTTAGGAACTGTGATAGCATTGTAAAATGCCAATAAAATATTTTCTGTCTGAATATTTTGTCCAATAACAGTTGTATAAAAATGGTTTGGATGGGAAAGATAATAAAATAATTGTCGTAAAATGAAAATGTGGTTTTTGAGTTAAAAAACCCTTTTTCTTTTTGTCTTAGGATAGGGTAATTTTACCCTGATTTAAGACAATAATAAATATTTTCATAACACTTGATTTGAGGGGTGAATCAGTTGACAGGTCAACTAGTTCAGTATGGACGGCACCGCCAACGTAGAAGTTACGCGCGAATCAGTGAAGTTTTGGAATTACCAAATTTAATCGAAATTCAAACCTCTTCTTACCGATGGTTTTTAGATGAAGGTTTGCGTGAAATGTTTCAAGATATTTCACCGATTGAAGATTTTACCGGTAATTTATCGCTGGAATTTATTGATTACAGCCTTGGCGACCCAAAATATTCTGTTGAAGAATCGAAAGAACGAGATGTTACATATTCTGCACCATTGCGTGTAAAAGTACGTCTTGTAAACAAAGAAACCGGTGAAGTAAAAGACCAAGATGTTTTTATGGGTGATTTCCCGTTAATGACTGAAACCGGTACTTTTGTTATTAATGGAGCAGAACGTGTTATTGTATCGCAGCTTGTCCGTTCCCCAAGTGTGTATTATAATGGGAAAATGGATAAGAATGGTAAAAAAGGTTTTACAGCTACCGTTATCCCAAACAGAGGCGCCTGGCTGGAATATGAAACAGATGCTAAGGATGTTGTGTATGTCAGAATTGACCGCACCCGTAAATTACCGATTACGGTACTTTTGCGATCGCTTGGTTTTGGATCTGACCAGGAAATCATTGATTTAATCGGTGATAATGAATATCTACGAAACACATTGGAAAAAGATAATACGGAAGGTACGGATAAAGCTTTACTGGAAATTTATGAGCGACTCCGCCCTGGAGAACCGCCAACCGTAGAAAACGCAAAAAGTTTGTTAGTTTCAAGATTTTTTGATCCTAAGCGCTATGATTTAGCGAATGTAGGACGTTATAAAATGAATAAAAAGCTTCATATAAAAAATCGTCTCTTCGGACAACGCATTGCGGAATCACTTGTAGATCCGGAGACCGGAGAAATAATCGTTGAAAAAGACACGATTCTTGATCGCCGTACGTTAGATCGTATTTTACCCAAATTAGAAAAAAATATCGCCTTTAAAACGATCACACCTGCTGGCGGTGTTTTAGAAGAGGACGTTCTTATTCAATTAATTAAAACGTATGCCCCTAATGATGAAGATGAAAAGATTGTCAATATTATCGGTAATGCCTACGTGGATGAGGGAGTGAAACATATTTCCCCCGGGGATATCATTGCTTCGATCAGCTATTTCTTTAACCTGCTGCATGGAATCGGTCATACAGATGATATTGACCATTTGGGAAACAGACGTTTACGCTCAGTGGGAGAGCTTTTACAAAATCAATTTCGCATTGGTTTGTCAAGGATGGAACGTGTCGTTCGGGAAAGAATGTCTATCCAAGATACAAATACGATTACACCGCAGCAACTTATTAATATTCGCCCTGTAATCGCATCGATAAAAGAATTTTTTGGAAGCTCACAGCTATCACAATTTATGGATCAACAAAATCCGCTTGCGGAATTAACACATAAACGGCGTTTATCTGCATTAGGTCCAGGCGGGTTAACACGTGAACGTGCCGGCATGGAAGTACGTGACGTTCATTATTCTCACTATGGACGTATGTGTCCGATTGAAACACCTGAAGGACCGAATATCGGGTTAATTAATTCACTTTCCACTTATGCGAAAGTAAATCGTTTCGGATTTATTGAAACACCATATCGCCATGTCGATCCTGAAACTGGGAAATTATCCGACCATATTGATTACTTAACGGCGGACGAGGAGGATAATTACGTTGTTGCTCAGGCAAACGTCAGTCTCAATGAAGACGGATCTTTTAAAGACGAAGAAGTTATTGCCCGTTTTCGAGGGGAAAATATCGTTGTTAATCGCGAACGAGTCGATTATATGGATGTATCGCCAAAACAAGTTGTTTCAGCAGCGACCGCATGTATCCCATTTTTGGAAAACGATGATTCCAACCGTGCTTTAATGGGAGCAAATATGCAACGGCAGGCTGTTCCATTGATGCAGCCTGAAGCGCCAAGAGTAGGGACAGGTATGGAATATGTAGCTGCAAAAGACTCTGGTGCCGCGGTTATTTGCAAACATGAAGGGATTGTCGAACATGTGGAAGCGAGAGAAGTGTGGGTTCGACGTATCGACAATGTGAATGGGCAAACGGTGAAAGGCGATTTGGATAAGTACAAAATGTTAAAATTTGTTCGTTCCAATCAGGGTACCTGTTACAATCACCGTCCAATCGTCAAAATTGGTGACCATGTTGTAAAAGGTGAGATTCTTGCAGACGGTCCTTCCATGGAACTTGGAGAACTTGCATTGGGACGTAATGTTCTCGTAGGATTTATGACTTGGGACGGTTACAACTATGAAGATGCGATAATTATGAGCGAGCGTCTTGTAAAAGACGATGTCTATACATCGATTCACATTGAAGAATACGAATCTGAATCCCGTGATACAAAGCTTGGACCGGAAGAAATTACAAGAGATATTCCAAATGTCGGCGAAGATGCACTTCGCAACCTTGATGACCGTGGAATTATTCGAATTGGTGCAGAAGTAAAAGATGGAGATTTGCTTGTCGGGAAAGTAACACCGAAAGGGGTTACGGAATTAACCGCAGAAGAGCGGCTGCTTCATGCGATCTTCGGAGAAAAAGCAAGGGAAGTACGTGATACATCGCTTCGTGTTCCGCACGGCGGGGAAGGAATTATTCACGATGTGAAAGTATTTAACCGTGAAGACGGTGATGAATTGCCGCCGGGAGTTAACCAGCTTGTCCGGGTCTATATCGTGCAAAAGCGGAAAATTTCAGAGGGTGACAAAATGGCCGGACGCCACGGAAATAAAGGGGTTATCTCACGGATCTTACCAGAAGAAGATATGCCGTTTTTACCGGATGGCAGACCAATCGATATCATGTTAAATCCGTTAGGTGTCCCTTCACGGATGAATATCGGCCAGGTTCTTGAACTGCATTTAGGAATGGCGGCAAAAAAATTAGGCCTTTATGTTGCAACTCCGGTATTTGATGGGGCGAGAGAAGAAGACGTCTGGTCAACAATTGAAGAGGCCGGTATGGCAAGTGATGCAAAAACGATCCTTTATGACGGCAGAACGGGGGAACCGTTTGATAATCGGGTGTCAGTAGGAATCATGTACATGATCAAACTGGCACATATGGTGGATGACAAACTTCATGCCCGTTCAACCGGACCATATTCACTCGTTACTCAACAACCGCTGGGCGGTAAAGCGCAATTTGGCGGACAACGTTTCGGTGAAATGGAAGTTTGGGCACTTGAGGCTTACGGGGCTGCTTACACGCTCCAGGAAATCTTAACGGTTAAATCTGATGATGTCGTCGGGCGTGTAAAAACGTATGAAGCAATCGTTAAAGGTGAGAATGTGCCTGAGCCTGGTGTTCCGGAGTCGTTCAAAGTATTAATTAAAGAACTTCAAAGCTTGGGAATGGATGTTAAAATTCTCTCCGGTGATGAAAAAGAAATTGAAATGCGTGATATTGAAGATGATGAGGAAGCCCATCAGGCAGAAGAATTAACCATTGCCACAGAAAGACAAAATGATGAAGCGGAATCTGAAAAAGTAGGTACGAAGGATTAAAGAATTTGGACGGAAAAGGGGAAGGAGTACGGGTGATCTCTGTTGGGACAACAAAGAACAGCAGATAGGAAATCTCTTTCCCGGTCCTTAAACAAGAGGTTAACAATCATCTGCAGCAAGTAGCGTTAATGGTAAGAACCCACAGATTAAAAGGGAGGTAGGCCCCTTGCTAGATGTTAATAATTTTGAATATATGAAAATAGGACTCGCTTCACCAGATAAAATCCGTTCATGGTCATTTGGAGAAGTAAAAAAACCGGAAACGATTAATTATCGTACACTAAAGCCTGAAAAAGACGGTTTATTTTGTGAACGTATTTTTGGACCTACGAAAGACTGGGAATGTCATTGCGGTAAATATAAAAGAGTAAGATATAAAGGCGTCGTTTGCGACCGGTGCGGAGTGGAGGTTACACGTGCAAAAGTCCGCCGTGAACGTATGGGTCATATTGAACTTGCTGCTCCCGTCTCCCACATTTGGTACTTTAAGGGCATTCCGAGCCGTATGGGACTTGTTCTGGACATGTCTCCCAGAGCTCTTGAAGAGATTATTTATTTCGCATCATATGTTGTAACGGAATCAGGCGATACAGCACTTGAAAAGAAACAGCTTCTTTCCGAAAAAGAATACCGTGCTTACCGTGATAAATATGGGAATAAATTTCATGCCTCCATGGGAGCGGAAGCAATTAAAAAGCTTTTGCAGGATATTGATTTAAATAAAGAAGTGGAACAATTAAAAGAAGAATTAAAAACAGCGCAAGGGCAAAGAAGAACTCGCGCTATTAAGCGTCTGGAGGTATTGGAGGCATTCCGCGGTTCAGGGAATGAACCTTCATGGATGATTTTGGATGTTCTTCCTGTAATCCCGCCTGAACTTCGGCCAATGGTGCAATTAGACGGCGGACGTTTTGCTACTTCTGACTTAAATGATTTATACCGCAGAGTAATCAATCGTAATAACCGTTTAAAACGGCTGTTAGACCTTGGAGCCCCAAGCATCATCGTGCAAAATGAAAAACGCATGCTTCAAGAAGCAGTTGATGCATTAATTGATAATGGACGCCGCGGCAGACCGGTTACAGGTCCCGGAAACAGACCGTTAAAATCTCTTTCTCATATGCTGAAAGGTAAGCAAGGACGTTTCCGGCAAAACCTTTTAGGAAAGCGGGTTGACTACTCCGGCCGTTCTGTTATTGTTGTTGGACCTAATTTAAAAATGTACCAATGCGGTCTTCCGAAAGAAATGGCACTAGAATTATTTAAACCGTTTGTAATGAAAGAATTAGTCGAAAAAGGATTGGCTCACAATATCAAGTCAGCCAAACGGAAAATTGAACGTATTCAGCCGGAAGTTTGGGATGTTTTAGAAGAAGTCATCAAAGAGCATCCGGTACTGTTAAACCGTGCTCCAACCCTTCACAGACTTGGTATCCAGGCGTTTGAACCTACGTTGGTAGAAGGGCGGGCAATCCGGTTGCATCCTCTCGTATGTACAGCATATAATGCTGATTTTGATGGTGACCAAATGGCTGTGCACGTACCGCTGTCATCAGAAGCACAAGCAGAAGCACGTATTCTTATGCTTGCAGCACAAAACATCCTAAATCCAAAAGATGGAAAACCTGTTGTTACACCTTCTCAGGATATGGTTTTAGGAAATTATTATTTAACCATGGAAAGAGCCGGTGCAGTTGGAGAAGGAATGATCTTTAAAGATATAAACGAAGCGCTTCTGGCATATCAAAACGGATATGTGCATTTGCATACGAGAATTGCTGTATATGCCGGATCTATAAAAAATGAAACTTTTACGGAAAAACAAAGAAAAATGTTGTTACTTACAACAGTTGGCAAACTGATTTTTAATGAAATTTTACCGACATCGTTCCCATATATAAATGAACCGACAAAGAGTAATCTTGAAATCGAAACGCCGGCAAAATATTTTGTCGATGTGGCAACAGACGTAAAAGAAGTCATTAAAAAAATGCCGCTTATCGATCCGTTTAAGAAAGGCATTCTTGGAAATATCATCGCAGAAGTCTTTAAACGATTTAAAATTACAGAAACATCAAAAATGCTGGACCGTTTGAAGGATTTAGGTTTTAAATACTCTACGAAAGCAGGTATTACGGTCGGTGTTGCTGATATTGTCGTATTAGGTGAAAAGAAACAAATTATTCACGATGCACAGGAAAAAGTAGATAACGTGCTAAAACAATTCAGACGCGGTTTAATTACCGAGGATGAAAGATACGATCGGGTTATTTCAATATGGAGTACCGCCAAAGACACGATTCAATCGAAATTAATGAAGTCACTGGAAAAATCAAACCCAATCTTTATGATGAGTGATTCCGGTGCCCGTGGTAATGCATCTAACTTTACACAGCTGGCAGGAATGCGCGGTTTAATGGCGAACCCGGCAGGGCGGATTATAGAATTGCCTATTATCTCAAGTTTCCGTGAAGGACTAACTGTTATAGAGTACTTTATTTCCACGCATGGTGCCAGAAAGGGTCTTGCAGATACGGCATTAAAAACTGCTGACTCAGGTTATCTGACACGCCGCCTTGTAGATGTTGCACAAGATGTAATTGTCCGGGAAGATGACTGCGGAACCGATCGCGGCTTGCTTGTCGAAGCATTAAAGGACGGAACGGAAATTATTGAAACACTTGAAGAACGTTTAATCGGGCGCCATTCAAGAAAAACAATTAAACATCCTGAAACAAATAAAGTTATTGTGAGTGAAAATCAACTGATAACGGAAGACATTGCTAATGAAATTGTCAATGCCAATATAACAAAGGTATGGATTCGCTCTGCATTTACTTGTAATACCCGCCACGGGGTTTGCAAAAAATGTTACGGACGCAACCTGGCAACCGGCCAGGAGGTTGAAGTAGGGGAAGCTGTTGGTATTATTGCAGCGCAATCCATCGGGGAACCAGGCACCCAGTTAACAATGCGTACATTCCATACCGGTGGTGTTGCCGGAGACGATATTACACAGGGTCTTCCGCGTATTCAAGAAATTTTTGAAGCAAGAAACCCGAAAGGACAATCAGTTATCTCAGAAATTGACGGCGTGGTAATCGGCATAAATGAAGGACGTGACCGTCAACAGGAAATCATTGTCCAGGGCGAAGTGGAGAGCCGTACTTATCATGCACCGTATACAGCGCGGCTGAAAGTTGCGGTAAATGATAAGGTGGAAAGAGGTCAAGATCTGACAGAAGGTTCTATCGATCCAAAAGAATTAATCAAAGTCAGAGATGTAACGGCTGTTCAAGAGTATCTGTTAAAAGAAGTGCAAAAAGTTTACCGGATGCAAGGGGTTGAAATCGGCGATAAACACGTAGAAGTAATGGTGCGGCAAATGCTTCGTAAAGTACGGGTAATAGATGCCGGAGAAACAGACTTATTACCGGGTACGTTACTCGATATTCACCAATTTACGGAAGCAAACGAAAAAGCCCTTCTTACAGGCAGCTTACCGGCAACAGCCCGGCCTGTATTGCTCGGAATTACAAAAGCATCTCTGGAAACAGACTCATTCTTATCTGCAGCATCCTTCCAAGAAACAACAAGAGTATTAACAGATGCTGCGATTAAAGGAAAAAGAGATGAGCTTCTTGGCTTGAAGGAAAATGTTATTATTGGAAAACTAGTTCCGGCGGGGACAGGAATGCAGCGCTATCGCAGGGCTGAACCATATATAGCAGAAGAAGCAAAAGAAGACACAGTAACAGTAAAGTAATAACGGAAGCCGGAGGTCAAAAGTCGGAAAGAACCAGAAGAAACCCGATCACGGGTTTCTTCTGGTTCTAACAGACGTAAGATGTTAGAGGTGGGAAGTGGGATGTGAGAAATTTTTGAAACTTACAAGGCGAATTTCTTCGGTCTAACCTCTCGCTTCTAACTTATCACCTCTAAAATGACATAAAGTCAAAAAGCGGACTATATGGTTGCTCGTCTTAAGCTTGTCGCGGCTGAACAAACCACCTCCGCTTTTCGATTTTGTCTGGCTGCGGTGGTTAGCCGCTCGAGGTCTTAAGCCAACCAACCATAAAGTCAAAAAGCGGACTATATGGTTGCTCGTCTTAAGCTTGTCGCGGCTGAACAAACCACCTCCGCTTTTCAATTTTCCGTATTGACATCTTTTTTTTGAAGTGTTAATATAGCAAAGGTGCTCCTATTAAGTTGATTCTTGGAGGAGTTGCAATATGAATAGTGATCAAGTATTGCAGACGAAAAGTTTCGTGGTAGGGACAAAGCAAACAGTGAAAGCATTAAAGGCAGGAACCGTTAAAGTACTATTATTAGCGGAAGATGCTGATTCCGTTATTAAAAGAAAGATAACGGAAATAGCCGAAGCTAATCAAGTGCCAGTAAAAAAAGTTTATTCTATGAAGGAGCTAGGTAAACTGTGCGGCATAGCCGTAGGTGCTGCAACTGTAGCGATAACTAATTAAAAAACTGTTTTTGCAGAGAAACTGCAAAAACTTTGTTTTTTGTTTGAAATGAACCACCTGGATGTGTGGGCTTAAAACAAGTAATGGAAGGGAGGATAAATAATGCCTACAATAAATCAATTAGTACGCAAACCGCGTAAAACAACTGTGGAAAAATCAAAATCACCTGCGTTAAATAAGGGATATAACAGCTTTAAAAAGGCACAAACAAATGTGTCATCTCCACAAAAGCGCGGTGTTTGTACCCGTGTTGGTACAATGACTCCAAAAAAACCAAACTCTGCATTGCGTAAATATGCGCGTGTTCGTTTATCCAATTTAATTGAAGTAACTGCTTATATTCCTGGAATCGGACACAACTTGCAAGAGCACAGCGTCGTGCTTATCCGTGGCGGACGTGTTAAAGACCTGCCGGGTGTACGTTACCATATTGTCCGTGGTGCGTTAGATACAGCCGGTGTTAACAATCGTATGCAAGGGCGCTCCAAATACGGAACGAAAAAACCAAAAGCAGCGAAATAAAATTGAAAAACTTATCATATATCCCTTTTGAAAGGAGGAAACAGAATGCCACGTAAAGGACCTGTATCAAAAAGAGACGTGTTGCCGGATCCGATTTACAATTCGAAGCTTGTTACACGCCTTATCAATAAAATGATGATTGACGGAAAAAGAGGAAAATCTCAAGCAATCCTTTACTCCTCTTTTGATCTTATTCGTGAACGTACTGGAAAAGAACCGATGGAAGTATTTGATCAAGCGTTGAAAAACGTAATGCCGGTATTGGAAGTAAGGGCTCGCCGTGTCGGCGGATCTAACTATCAAGTACCAGTTGAGGTTCGTCCGGATCGCCGCACAACACTTGGACTTCGCTGGTTAGTCAATTATGCACGGCTTCGCGGAGAAAAAACAATGGAAGAACGCTTGGCAAATGAAATTCTGGATGCAGCCAACAACACCGGAGCATCCGTTAAAAAGCGTGAAGATACTCATAAAATGGCAGAAGCAAACAAAGCGTTTGCTCACTACCGTTGGTAAAATAAGTAAAACAAATTTTATACTATAGCAGGAAGGAGAAAAAACACCATGGCAAGAGAATTCTCCTTGGAAAAAACGCGTAATATCGGTATCATGGCTCATATTGATGCCGGTAAAACGACGACAACGGAGCGTGTTCTTTATTATACCGGCCGAATCCATAAAATTGGTGAAACGCATGAAGGCGCCTCGCAAATGGACTGGATGGAACAGGAACAAGAACGCGGGATTACAATTACTTCAGCAGCAACCACAGCTCAATGGCATGATCATCGAATTAACATTATCGATACCCCGGGACACGTTGATTTTACAGTAGAAGTTGAGCGTTCCCTTCGAGTGTTGGATGGTGCGGTTGCAGTTCTTGATGCACAATCTGGTGTTGAACCACAAACAGAAACTGTGTGGCGCCAGGCAACAACATATAGAGTACCGCGTATTGTATTTGTAAACAAGATGGATAAAATTGGTGCGAATTTCTTGTATTCTGTCGATACTCTTCACAGCCGTCTGCAGGCAAATGCACACGCGATTCAATTACCGATTGGTTCGGAAGATCAGTTTGAAGGAATTATTGACCTTGTAGAAATGAAGGCAATATTTTACGGCAATGATTTAGGAACCGAAATTGAAGTTCGCGATATTCCGGAAGAGTATAAAGATCAAGCGGACGAATATCGGGAAAAGCTTCTAGAAGCTGCATCTGAAATTGATGAAGAATTTATGGAAAAATATCTTGGCGGAGAAGAAATCACAACGGAAGAATTAAAGGCAGTAATTCGAAAAGGAACTGTAAACGTAGAATTCTATCCCGTTATTTGCGGTTCAGCCTTTAAAAACAAGGGTGTGCAATTGATGCTTGATGCTGTTATTGACTACTTGCCTTCTCCGTTAGATGTTCATGCAATCAAAGGACATATACCGGAAACAGAAGAGGAAGTCACAAGACCATCAAGTGATGATGAGCCGTTCTCAGCATTAGCTTTCAAAGTTATGACAGATCCGTATGTCGGAAAGCTTACTTTCTTCCGTGTATACTCAGGAACACTTGAATCCGGCTCGTATGTACAAAATTCAACAAAAGGAAAGCGTGAACGTGTAGGACGAATTCTGCAAATGCACGCTAACCATCGCCGTGAGATTTCTGAAGTACATGCCGGAGATATTGCCGCAGCAGTTGGTTTAAAAGATACGACGACAGGCGATACTTTATGTGATGATAAGAATCCGGTAATTCTGGAGTCAATGGATTTTCCGGAACCGGTTATTGAATTATCCGTAGAGCCTAAGTCAAAAGCGGATCAAGATAAAATGACAACCGCTTTACAAAAATTGCAAGAAGAAGACCCGACTTTCAAAGCTCATACGAATCAGGAAACCGGACAGGTTATTATTGCCGGAATGGGTGAGCTTCACCTTGATATTATCATTGACCGGATGCGCCGTGAATTTAAAGTTGAAGCAAACGTTGGTGCACCGCAAGTATCATACCGTGAAACTTTCCGTTCTTCCGCACAAGTGGAAGGAAAATTTGCCCGGCAATCCGGCGGACGCGGTCAATATGGCCACGTTTGGATTGAGTTTTCACCTAACGATGAAGGAAAAGGCTTTGAATTTGAGAATGGTATTGTTGGAGGGGTAGTCCCTCGCGAATACATTCCAGCCGTGCAAGCCGGACTTGAAGATGCTCTGCAACGCGGGGTTATTGCGGGGTATCCGTTAGTTGATATTAAAGCAAAGCTTTTTGACGGATCTTACCATGAAGTTGACTCAAGTGAAATGGCCTTTAAAATTGCTGCTTCTATGGCACTTAGAAATGCAGCCTCTAAATGTCATCCGGTAATTCTCGAACCAATTATGAGAGTCGAAGTAACAATTCCTGAAGAATATTTAGGGGATATTATGGGAAGCATTACAGCACGCCGCGGACGTGTAGAAGGAATGGAAGCAAGAGGAAATGCGCAAGTAGTCCGTGCCATGGTTCCATTAGCAGAAATGTTTGGCTATGCGACTGCATTACGTTCAAGTACTCAAGGTCGCGGAGTTTTCTCAATGCATTTTGATCACTATGAAGAAGTACCTAAATCTATTTCTGAAGAAATCATCAAAAAAAATAAAGGTGAATAATTGATTTTACCTTTTTAATCAAGTATAACTACTATTGAAGGAATTAATAGGGATGGACAAAAAAACCTCTGTCTGCTAAATAGAGAGAATTTGCCTGTTCATTCCGATATATAAAACCTAAAAATAAATAAAATTATATAATTTAAGGAGGATTTTCCTAATGGCAAAAGCTAAATACGATCGTTCTAAGCCACACGTTAACATTGGTACAATTGGTCACGTTGACCATGGTAAAACTACTCTTACTGCTGCTATTACGTCAGTACTTGCAAAAAAAGGCGGCGCAACAGCAAAAGCATACGATCAAATCGATGCTGCACCGGAAGAACGTGAACGCGGTATCACCATTTCAACTGCACACGTTGAATATGAAACTGAAAAACGCCATTATGCGCATGTTGACTGCCCGGGGCATGCCGACTATGTTAAAAACATGATCACAGGCGCAGCGCAAATGGACGGCGGAATCCTTGTTGTATCTGCAGCTGATGGTCCAATGCCGCAAACTCGTGAACATATCCTGCTTTCCCGTCAGGTTGGTGTTCCTTACCTTGTTGTCTTTTTAAACAAATGCGACATGGTTGACGATGAAGAACTTTTAGAATTAGTAGAAATGGAAGTTCGCGATCTTCTTACTGAATACGAATTTCCTGGCGATGACATTCCTGTTATTAAAGGATCTGCTCTAAAAGCACTTGAAGGGGATCCGGTATGGGAAGAAAAAATCATCGAACTGATGGACGCTGTTGACGAATACATTCCAACACCAGATCGTGACACTGACAAACCTTTCATGATGCCTGTTGAAGATGTATTCTCTATTACAGGCCGTGGTACTGTTGCAACAGGACGTGTGGAACGTGGTCAAGTAAAAGTCGGTGATGTTGTAGAAATTATCGGTTTAGCTGAGGATAAAAAATCAACTACTGTTACCGGTGTTGAAATGTTCCGTAAGCTCCTTGATTACGCAGAAGCTGGTGATAACATTGGTACTTTGCTTCGCGGTGTTGCCCGTGAAGATATTCAACGCGGTCAAGTACTAGCAAAACCTGGTACGATCACACCACATGTAAAGTTTAAAGCGCAAGTTTACGTGTTAACAAAAGAAGAAGGCGGACGCCATACTCCATTTTTCTCTAATTACCGTCCGCAATTCTATTTCCGTACTACGGACGTAACTGGTATTGTTCAACTTCCAGAAGGTGTAGAAATGGTTATGCCTGGAGACAATGTTGAAATGTCCGTTGAACTTATTTCATCAATTGCAATCGAAGAAGGAACTAAGTTCTCAATCCGCGAAGGCGGACGCACAGTAGGTGCAGGTTCCGTATCAACCATTGTTGAATAATAAATTTCTTTAATGGATATACAACTGAAAAGAACTTTTGAAATGACGTGTGAATATTCACACGTCATTTCTTTTAGAGGATCCTCAAAAAAACCCAAATAATAAGCAATAAATCTCTTAGGAGACTTTTTGAACAAGTACTTTTAGTAAAAAACGAACTAACACTTGCAAAGCATTAAATCCCCCAGTATAATAGTAAAAGTGCGCAATAAAAAGGTCAGAAGTCTGTTGCATTATCTTGTTGATTTCTGTATAATAGGCAATGTTGGTCTCAGACTGCGATGAAGTGAAAGGTTGCTGACACACTCGGCCGCTTTGCCATGGCGAATGTGTAGGAAATTTTCATGGAGAATGTCTATTTTAATATAGGCGAAAAGGAGGGAAAATGATGGCAAAACAAAAAATTCGTATTCGTTTAAAAGCTTATGATCATCGAATTCTTGATCAATCAGCTGAGAAAATTGTTGAAACGGCAAAACGTTCAGGTGCTGCAGTATCAGGACCGGTTCCACTGCCGACTGAAAAATCTGTCTACACAATCTTGCGGGCAGTTCATAAGTATAAAGATTCCCGTGAGCAATTTGAAATGCGCACACATAAACGGCTAATTGATATTATCAATCCAACACCGCAAACGGTTGACTCTTTAATGCGTTTAGATCTTCCATCAGGTGTAGATATTGAAATTAAGCTTTAATGAAATAAATAAGTTTATTAGGAGGTGTGACTGAAATGACCAAAGGAATCTTAGGAAGAAAAATCGGTATGACTCAAGTGTTTACGGAAAAAGGTGACTTAATTCCGGTAACAGTAATTGAAGCGTCTGCAAATGTGGTTTTGCAAAAGAAAACAAATGAAACAGATGGTTATGAAGCTGTCCAACTTGGTTTTGACGATAAAAGGGAAAAACTCGCTAACAAACCGGAAAAAGGCCATGTTACAAAAGCAAACACTGCTCCTAAGCGCTTCATTCGCGAATTTCGCGAAGTAACACTAGGAGATTATGAAATTGGTCAGGAAGTCAAAGTTGATATTTTCACTGCTGGTGAAAAAGTAGATGTAACAGGAATCTCAAAAGGAAAAGGTTTCCAAGGCGCAATTAAACGCCACGGACAATCCCGCGGACCAATGGCACACGGTTCACGCTATCACCGCCGCCCGGGTTCAATGGGTCCTGTAGCGCCAAACCGTGTATTTAAAGGAAAGGCATTGCCTGGACGTATGGGTGGAGAACAAATCACTGTTCAAAACCTGGAAATAGTGAAAGTAGATACAGAACGAAATCTTTTATTAATAAAAGGAAATGTTCCCGGCTCAAAAAAAGCTTTGATAAAAATCAAAAGCTCTATAAAAGGGAATTAATTTTAAGCCGGAAAGGAGGAAATAGTAATGCCGAAAGTAGCTTTATATAACCAAACAGGATCACAAGTTGGTGAAATAGAACTTGCTGATACTATTTTTGGTATTAAGCCAAATAATCATGTTATGTATGAAGCTGTTATTATGCAAAGAGCTTCATTACGTCAAGGAACGCATAAAACGAAAATCCGCTCTGAAGTATCCGGCGGAGGACGTAAACCATGGCGTCAAAAAGGTACCGGACGTGCACGCCAAGGATCCATCAGATCACCGCAATGGCGCGGGGGCGGAACAGTATTTGGGCCAGTACCGCGCAGCTACAGCTATAAATTGCCTAAAAAAGTGCGCCGGCTGGCAATTAAATCTGCTTTATCTTCCAAAGTAGCTGAAGAAAATATCGTGGTATTGGAAAATCTTGCTTTTGAAGTACCAAAAACAAAAGAATTTAAAAATGTGTTAAATGGTCTTTCTGTAGCTTCAAAGGCCTTAATTGTTACTGCTGAGCCTGAAGAAAACGTTGCTTTATCTGCCCGCAACATTCCAGGCGTAAAAGTATTAACAGTTGATGGAATCAATGTTTTAGATGTGCTGCATCATGATAAATTGATATTAACAAAAGCAGCAGTCGAAAAAGTAGAGGAGGTGCTTGCATAATGGATGCACGTGATATCGTAAAGCGCCCCGTTATTACTGAACATTCGTCAGATCTGATGGCTGAAAGAAAATATACGTTTGAAGTAGATGTCAGAGCAAATAAAACGCAAGTAAAAGATGCGATTGAAGAAATATTTGATGTCAAAGTGGAGAAAGTCAATGTCATGAATTATAAAGGCAAATTCAAACGTATGGGTAAATTCGGCGGATACACGAACAAACGCCGCAAGGCAATTGTGAAGCTAACTGCTGACAGCAAAGAAATCGAATTCTTTGAAGTTTAATATTCTAAATAAAGAGGAGGGAACGAAATGGCGATTAAAAAGTATAAACCTACCTCTAATGGACGTCGCGGCATGACAGGTTCAGATTTTGCAGAGATTACAACAGATAAGCCTGAAAAATCTTTGCTTGCACCTTTAAACAAAAAAGGCGGCCGTAACAACCAAGGTAAGTTAACCGTTCGTCATCAAGGCGGCGGACATAAACGTCAATATCGTTTAATTGATTTTAAACGTAACAAAGATGGCATTCCAGGGCGCGTTGCTACAATTGAGTATGATCCAAACCGTTCTGCAAATATTGCTCTCATCAATTACGTGGACGGAGAAAAACGTTATATTCTTGCTCCGAAAAATTTACAAGTTGGTATGGAAGTCATGTCAGGTCCAGAAGCGGATATAAAAACAGGGAACGCACTTCCGCTTTCTAACATTCCTGTTGGTACCATTATCCATAATATAGAGTTGAAGCCTGGAAAGGGCGGTCAATTAGTTCGTTCAGCAGGAACGTCAGCCCAGGTTCTTGGAAAAGAGGGAAAGTACGTACTCGTACGCCTAAATTCGGGTGAAGTGCGGATGGTGCTTGCTACTTGCCGCTCAACAGTTGGAGAAGTAGGAAATGAACAGCATGAGCTTATTAATATTGGGAAAGCAGGCCGTTCTCGCTGGTTAGGCAAGCGCCCAACTGTACGCGGATCTGTCATGAACCCTAACGATCACCCGCATGGCGGTGGGGAAGGACGCGCTCCGATTGGCCGTAAATCTCCAATGACACCATGGGGTAAACCATCTCTTGGCTATAAAACCCGTAAGAAAAAGAATAAGTCAGATAAATTAATCATTCGACGCCGTAAAAAATAAGAGATTGTCCTCCGGCTGCAATAGCATTATAGCAGCGGAACAATCGCGAAGGGAGGTTCAATCATGGGTCGCAGCTTAAAAAAAGGACCTTTTGTTGATGATCATTTAATGAACAAAATTGAAAAATTAAATGAAGTAAACAGCAAACAAGTAGTAAAAACCTGGTCACGCCGTTCAACCATTTTCCCGCAATTCATTGGACATACAATAGCAATTTATGACGGCAGGAAACATGTACCTATTTATATCACGGAAGATATGGTCGGACACAAACTTGGAGAGTTTGCTCCTACCCGTTTGTACAAAGGTCATGCTAGTGATGACAAAAAAACTAGACGGTAATGAGAGGAGGGCATAAATATGCAAGCGAAAGCTGTTGCAAAAACGGTTCGGATTGCACCTCGTAAAGCTCGGTTAGTAGTAGACTTAATTCGAGGAAAGCAAGTCGGTGAAGCAGTCGCTATTTTACGCTACACGCCAAAAACTGCTTCGCCAATCGTAGAAAAAGTATTAAAATCTGCAATCGCCAATGCAGAACACAACTACGAAATGGACGTTAATAATCTCGTTGTTTCACAAGCATTTGTAGACGAAGGTCCGACATTGAAAAGATTTCGCCCGCGTGCAATGGGACGTGCAAGTGCCATTAACAAACGTACGAGTCATATTACAATCATTGTATCTGATAAGAAGGAGGGATAATTAGTGGGTCAAAAAGTAAATCCAGTCGGTTTACGTATCGGTGTGATTCGTGATTGGGAATCCAAATGGTACGCAGACAAAGACTATGCTGATCTTTTACACGAAGACATTAAAGTTCGTGAATATATAGCAAAACGGCTAAACGATGCATCCGTTTCTAAGATAGAAATTGAACGTGCAGCAAATCGTCTTAATATAACAGTTCACACTGCGAAACCAGGAATGGTAATCGGGAAAGGTGGAACAGAAGTCGAAGCATTACGGAAGGCATTAAATTCATTAACCGGGAAGCGGGTTCACATTAATATTCTTGAAATCAAAAAAGCAGATATTGATGCGAAACTAGTCGCTGAAAATGTTGCTCGCCAACTGGAAAATCGTGTATCATTTCGTCGTGCACAAAAACAAGTTATTCAACGTGCAATGCGCGGTGGTGCAAAGGGAATTAAAACAATGGTTTCCGGTCGCTTAGGAGGAGCAGATATTGCCCGTTCAGAATCATACAGCGAAGGAACAGTTCCACTTCATACACTTCGTGCCGACATCGACTATGCGACAGCTGAAGCTGATACGACTTACGGTAAATTAGGCGTAAAAGTATGGATCTATCGTGGAGAAGTCCTTCCTGAGAAGAAGAAATCAGTGGAAGGAGGAAAATAAGATGTTATTACCTAAACGCGTGAAATACCGCCGTGTGCATCGCGGTAAAATGCGCGGTCAAGCAAAGGGAGGCACGGAAGTAAACTTCGGAGAGTACGGCTTACAGGCTCTAGAAGCTTCGTGGATTACAAACCGTCAAATTGAAGCCTCACGTATTGCGATGACCCGTTTTATGAAACGTGGCGGTAAGGTTTGGATAAAAATTTTCCCGCACAAACCTTATACAGCAAAGCCATTAGAAGTGCGGATGGGTTCCGGTAAAGGTGCACCTGAAGGATGGGTCGCTGTTGTAAAACCAGGAAAAATCTTATTTGAGATTGCCGGTGTATCGGAAGAGGTTGCACGGGAAGCACTGCGTCTTGCTGCCCATAAGCTCCCAATTAAAACTAAGTTTGTAAAACGTGAAGAAATTGGTGGTGAATCAAATGAAAGCTAAAGAAATTCGTGACCTAACCACTGCAGAAATAGAACAAAAAGTAAAATCTCTTAAAGAAGAGCTTTTCAACCTACGCTTTCAATTGGCAACTGGACAACTAGAAAATACTGCCCGCATCCGTGAAGTACGAAAAGCGATTGCCCGTATGAAAACAGTTATCGGTGAAAGAGAAATCAGTGCTAACAATCGATAAGAAGATAGGAGGTTCGCATAATGAGTGAACGCAACCAACGTAAGGTATACAGCGGACGCGTTGTTTCTGACAAAATGGATAAAACCATTACGGTTATCATTGAAACATATAAAAAGCATCCATTGTATGGCAAGCGTGTAAAGTACTCTAAGAAATTTAAAGCTCATGATGAGCACAATGAAGCAAAAGTTGGCGATATTGTTCGTATAATGGAAACACGTCCGCTTTCTGCGACAAAACGTTTCCGTCTTATAGAAATAGTAGAAAAAGCAGTTATTATCTAATTGTTCGGAAATAGTTGTATTCCGAAGGGAGGTTACACACATGATTCAACAAGAATCACGTTTAAAAGTTGCTGATAACTCAGGTGCTCGTGAGGTACTTACGATTAAAGTGCTTGGTGGTTCTGGACGCAAAACGGCTAATATTGGAGACATTATTGTTTGTTCGGTAAAACAAGCAACACCAGGTGGCGTTGTCAAAAAAGGTGACGTTGTAAAAGCGGTTGTAGTTCGGACAAAAAGCGGTGTTCGCCGTAATGATGGAACATATATCCGTTTTGATGAAAATGCTTGTGTTGTTATTCGTGACGATAAGAGTCCTCGCGGAACACGTATCTTTGGACCTGTGGCCCGTGAGTTGCGCGATAACCATTTTATGAAAATTGTTTCTTTGGCTCCGGAAGTATTATAATGATAAAAATTTAATGCCTTTTAAGGAGGTGCGAAAAGATGCATGTAAAAAAAGGTGACAAAGTGAAGGTCATCTCTGGTAAAGACAAAGGCAAAGAAGGTGTTGTCCTTGTTGCATATCCGAAACAAAACCGGGTTCTTGTTGAGGGTGTTAACATGGTCAAAAAACATTCAAAGCCATCCCAAGCAAATCCGCAAGGGGGAATTAACGACCAAGAGGCACCTATTCATGTATCAAACGTTATGCCGATCGACCCAAAAACTGGGCATCCGACAAGGGTGGGGCATAAAGTTGTGAAAGGGAAGAAAGTACGCGTTGCAATAAAATCAGGTGAAGTTCTAGATAATTAAGTGTATGATGAAGGGAGGTACAAGGAATGAACCGCCTAAAAGAAAAATATCTTAATGAAATTACGCCAGCTCTTATGAGCAAGTTTAATTATAAATCAACGATGCAAGTACCAAAAATCGAAAAAGTCGTTATAAATATGGGTGTTGGTGATGCCGTCCAAAATGCAAAAGCATTAGACAATGCTGTAGCAGAGCTTGGACAAATCAGCGGACAAAAACCGGTTATCACCCGTGCGAAAAAGTCAATTGCAGGTTTCCGACTGCGTGAAGGGATGCCTATCGGAGCTAAAGTAACGCTTCGCGGTGAACGCATGTATGAATTCTTTGATAAGCTTATCTCTGTATCGCTTCCACGTGTACGTGACTTCCGCGGTATTTCAAAAAAATCATTTGACGGACGTGGAAACTACACTTTAGGAATTAAGGAGCAGTTAATTTTCCCTGAAATTGATTACGATCAAGTAAGCAAAGTTCGTGGTATGGATATTGTAATCGTCACTACAGCTAATACGGATGAAGAAGCTCGTGAGTTGTTAACACAATTTGGAATGCCATTCCAAAAGTAATCGCTAAATAAGGGAGGCGAAAACGTGGCTAAAAAATCAATGATTGCGAAACAAAAACGTACACCAAAGTATAAAGTACAGGAATACACGCGCTGCGAACGTTGCGGACGTCCACATTCTGTATACCGGAAATTTAAACTTTGCCGGATTTGTTTCCGCGAATTAGCATACAAAGGACAAATTCCTGGTGTGAAAAAAGCCAGCTGGTAAAACCCCATTTCGGGAAGGAGGTAAAATAAATGGTTATGACTGATCCAATTGCAGATTTTCTTACCCGCATTCGTAATGCGAATATGGTTCGTCACGAAAAACTAGAGGTTCCAGCCTCAAATATGAAAAAAGATATTGCAGAAATTTTAAAACGTGAAGGCTTTGTCCGTGATGTCGAATATATCGAAGATGACAAACAAGGGATCATTCGTATTTTTCTAAAATACAGTGCAACGAATGAACGTGTTATTACCGGACTGAAACGTATTAGTAAACCGGGTCTGCGTGTTTATGCAAAAGCAAATGAAGTTCCGCGTGTACTTAATGGCTTAGGTATCGCATTAATCTCGACTTCTCAAGGTGTTTTGACAGACAAAGAAGCACGTGCCAAGCAAATAGGCGGAGAAGTACTGGGATACGTTTGGTAATAGAATTTCGGAAATGAATGGAGGTGCTCTACATGTCTCGCGTAGGTAAAAAACCAATCGAAATACCATCAGGAGTTAACGTTACTCTTGATAATCATACAGCAACTGTAAAAGGACCTAAGGGTGAGCTTACACGATCATTTCATCCTGATATTGAAATTAAAATCGAAGATAATTTCATTACTGTAACCCGCCCTACTGACGATAAAGAACATCGTGCGTTGCACGGAACTACCCGTGCATTGCTTTCTAATATGGTGGAAGGTGTATCAAAAGGTTTTGAAAGAAACTTGGAGCTGATCGGGGTCGGATACCGTGCTCAAAAACAAGGCAAAAAATTAATTCTTAACGTCGGCTACTCTCATCCTGTTGAAATTGAGCCGGAAGAAGGATTGGAAATTGACGTACCGGCGGCAACGAAAGTAATTGTAAAAGGTGCAAGTAAAGAACGTGTCGGCGCATTAGCAGCTAACATTCGTGATGTACGCCCACCTGAACCTTATAAAGGAAAAGGAATTCGTTACGAAGGCGAATATGTACGTCGAAAAGAAGGGAAAACCGGCAAGTAATGCTGCATAGGTAAACGAAAGGAGTGACTTTAAGTGATTACGAAGGCTGATAAAAACGCAGTTCGCAAAAGAAGACATGCGCGTGTGCGTACGAAGCTTAGCGGAACCGCTGTTCGCCCACGGCTTAATGTGTTTCGTTCAAACAAACATATTTATGCACAGCTAATTGATGATGCAAATGGAGTAACTTTAGCAAGTGCTTCAACTTTAGATAAAGAAATTTCGCTTGATTCTACAAGTAATATAGAAGCTGCCGTACAAGTCGGAGAGTTAGTTGCGAAACGTGGGAAAGAAAAAGGAATCACATCTGTAATATTCGACCGTGGCGGGTACTTGTATCACGGACGAGTAAAAGCATTAGCAGATGCAGCCCGGGAGAACGGGTTAGAATTTTAATAGCTAAAGGAGGGACAAAAAAAACATGCATCGTATTGATCCAAACAAATTAGAACTTGAAGAACGTGTTGTAACAGTCAACCGTGTAGCAAAAGTAGTAAAAGGCGGACGTCGTTTCCGTTTCTCTGCACTAGTGGTAGTGGGTGACAAAAACGGTCACGTAGGTTTCGGTACCGGAAAAGCACAAGAAGTTCCGGATGCAATCCGCAAAGCGATTGAAGATGCGAAGAAGAATTTAATCGAAGTACCTGTTGTCGGAACAACGATTCCACATGAAATAATCGGTCATTTCGGAGCAGGAGAAATTCTTTTAAAACCGGCTTCTGAAGGTACCGGAGTTATTGCTGGTGGACCTGTCCGCGCGGTACTTGAACTTGCCGGAGTCGGCGATATTTTATCAAAATCTTTAGGGACAAATACACCGATTAACATGGTTCGTGCGACAATTACCGGATTGAAACAACTAAAACGTACTGAAGACGTGGCAAAATTACGTGGAATATCAGTAGAAGAACTGTTAGGATAAGGAGGGAAAGCAAATGGCAAATAAATTACAGGTTACCCTCACCCGCAGTGTGATCGGCCGTCCAAAGTCCCAGCGTGAAACAGTAAAGGCCTTAGGATTACGAAAAATGCATCAAACAGTTGAACAACAGGATAATCCGGCTATTCGCGGGATGATTAATAAAATATCTCATTTAGTCACGGTGAAAGAAATTTAACTACATTCTTCTTCGAATAAGGAGGTGCCAACATGAAACTTCATGAATTAAAACCTGCAGAAGGTTCTCGTTTTCAACGAAAACGTAAAGGACGCGGTATTGGATCAGGAAATGGTAAAACGGCCGGCAGAGGTCAAAAAGGGCAAAATGCACGTTCAGGCGGAGGTGTACGCCCCGGCTTCGAAGGCGGACAAATGCCATTATTCCAACGTTTGCCGAAACGAGGTTTTACAAATATTCACCGTAAAGAATATGCAATTGTAAACCTTGATGCGCTTAATCGTTTTGAAGACGGAGCGATCATATCACCTGAGCTTTTAATTGAAAGTGGTATTATCAAAAAAGAAAAAGCAGGTATCAAAATTTTAGCAAAAGGTCAATTAGAGAAAAAACTTACGGTCAAAGCACATAAATTCTCCTCTGCTGCTAAAGAAGCGATTGAAGCGGCTGGCGGTACAACCGAGGTGGTTTGATGTTTAAAACGATCTCCAATTTTATGCGCGTGAAAGAGATAAGGAGCAAGATCCTTTTTACCCTTTTAATGTTAATTGTTTTCCGAATTGGTGCTTTTATTCCTGTTCCAAATGTAGATGCAGATATATTGAGAATGCAAGATCAAATGAGTGCTTTTGGTCTCCTAAATACATTTGGCGGGGGGGCATTGTTTAACTTTTCCATATTAGCAATGGGAATTATGCCTTACATCACTGCTTCCATCATCGTACAATTGTTACAAATGGATGTAGTTCCAAAATTTACGGAATGGTCTAAACAAGGAGAAATGGGACGCCGCAAGCTGGCACAATTCACAAGGTATTTTACGATTGTGCTCGGATTTATCCAGGCATTAGGTATGTCATACGGATTTAATAGTATGGCAGGCGGCATGCTCATCCAAAACTCCGGAATTGGAACTTATTTGCTTATTGCAATCGTACTGACATCTGGAACAGCTTTTTTAATGTGGTTAGGAGAACAAATCACATCTAAAGGAGTCGGAAATGGCATTTCGATTATTATCTTTGCCGGGATTGTAGCAGGGATTCCATCTATGGTCAATCAAATCTATGCACAACAGTTTGAAAATGCCGGGGGACAATTGTTTCTCCGCATCGTCACCGTAGTGTTAATCGTGCTTGCAATTGTTGCCATCATCGTTGGCGTAATCTTTATTCAACAGGCGCTAAGAAAAATACCGATTCAATATGCTAAACGGATGGCAGCCGGACGTAATCAAACCGGTCAACAATCGACACATTTACCTCTAAAAGTGAATGCTGCTGGCGTTATTCCGGTTATCTTTGCAGTTTCATTTATCGTAATGCCCAGAACGATTGCTGGCTTTTTCCAAGAAAATAATATAACATATTGGATTAATCAGATTTTTGATTACACGCGGCCGATTGGTATGCTCGTTTACGCAGTATTAATTATTGCTTTTTCGTATTTTTATGCCTTTGTTCAAGTAAACCCTGAACAACTTTCTGATAATTTGAAGAAGCAAGGCGGATATATTCCGGGAATACGGCCCGGAAAAAATACACAAGAGTATTTAACTCGTGTTTTATACCGGTTAACTTTAGTGGGCTCTTTATTTTTAACAGTCATTGCGATATTGCCGGTATTTTTTACGAAAATTGCCGGACTTCCGCAATCCGTGCAAATAGGGGGTACAAGTCTGCTAATCGTTGTCGGCGTTGCCCTGGAAACTATGAAGCAGCTTGAAACTCAATTGGTAAAACGTCACTATAAAGGTTTTATCAAATAAACGTTTTCGTTTTAGGAGACGAATTGTTTCCTTAAAAACCATTATGGAGACTGAGGGAGGGAAATACGTGAATTTAGTATTAATGGGGCTCCCCGGTGCCGGAAAAGGTACGCAGGCCGAGAAGATTGTCGACAAATACGGCATTCCGCATATCTCAACCGGAGATATGTTTCGTGCAGCAATAAAAGAAGGAACAGAACTGGGATTAAAAGCGAAGTCTTTTATGGATAAAGGGGAACTGGTTCCTGATGAAGTTACGATTGGGATTGTGCGTGCCCGTTTAAGCAAGGATGACTGTAAAAAGGGATTTTTGCTTGACGGCTTCCCGCGGACAGTTCCTCAGGCTGAAGCGCTTGAAGAAACATTAGCCCGTTTAAATAAATCGATTGATTATGTAATTAATATTACAGTGGATCAAACGATTTTAATGGAGCGCTTAACAGGAAGAAGAATTTGTAAGGACTGTGGTGCTACGTATCATCTCATCTTTAATCCTCCGGCTAAGCCAGGTGTATGTGACCGCTGTGGCGGAGAACTTTATCAGCGGGCAGATGATACGGAAGAGACTGTGAAAAACCGCTTGGAAGTAAATATCAAACAAGCTCAGCCATTGCTGGATTTTTATGAATCCAAAGGATATTTAAGGAGTATCAATGGTCAGCAAGTGATTGGAGACGTATTTTCTGATATGGATCAACTGCTTGGGAGTTTGCAATAATGATCATATGTAAAACACCGAGAGAGCTCGCAATTATGCGTGAAGCCGGACGCATTGTGGCGTTAACCCACCGTGAATTAGAAAAACATATTACACCCGGTGTGACGACAAAAGAACTGGATGATATTGCCGAACGTTTTATTCGCAAACACGATGCATTTCCATCTTTTAAAGGTTATTATGGGTTTCGCGGCAGTGTGTGTACATCGGTAAATCAAGAGCTTGTTCATGGAATTCCCGGTGATCGAAAATTAAAACACGGTGACATTATTAGCATAGATATTGGCGCCCAATTTAATGGCTATCACGGTGATTCTGCCTGGACCTATGCTGTTGGCAATATCGATGAAGATACGAAAAAATTATTAGCTGTAACAGAAGAGTCCTTATATAGAGGTTTAAAACAAGCTATTCCAGGTGAGCGTTTATCGAACATCTCTCATGCAATTCAAACATATGCGGAATCAAAAGGCTTTTCAATTGTACGCGAGTATGTTGGTCATGGAATAGGGAAAGACTTACATGAAGATCCCGACATTCCTAATTTTGGACCGCCTGGTAGAGGCCCCCGTTTACGGCCTGGCATGGTACTTGCTATTGAACCAATGGTTAATGCTGGGAGTCAGTACGTGAAATCTTTACAGGATCATTGGACTGTTGTGACTGCTGACGGGAAAAATTGTGCTCATTTTGAACATACAATTGCAATCACAGATTCAGGCGTTGAAATATTAACAATATCGTGATTTTCCGGAAGACAGTATGTGTTATAATTGTTAAGTTGAAGAAAGAATGAATCATGTTAGTCTATTTTTGACCTGCGTTTCACCAGAAGTTCAAAAAAGTATAATGAATAACAGGTGGAAGGTACAAAAGAAAAGCTGCGCTAACGTTTGATAAGTATATGAATGAATAACAGAAGGGAGACTTGTTCTATGGCGAAAGACGATGTCATTGAGATAGAAGGCACAGTTACAGAAACATTGCCTAACGCAATGTTTAAAGTGGAGTTGGAAAATGGTCATAGTATACTGGCCCATGTTTCCGGTAAAATCCGTATGCATTACATTCGTATTTTACCGGGAGATAAGGTAACGGTGGAGCTATCTCCATATGACTTAACACGCGGAAGGATTACTTATCGATACAAATAGTATCATTGCACTCCGAACTATTAAGGAGGTTAGGATAATGAAAGTAAGACCATCAGTAAAACCGATCTGTGAAAAGTGTAAAGTGATCCGCAGACGGGGTAAAGTTATGGTTATATGTGAAAACCCTAAACATAAACAAAAACAAGGCTAATTTAAAAGGAGGTGCACTCATAGATGGCACGTATTGCAGGTGTGGATATTCCACGTGAAAAACGGATTGTTATTTCGTTAACTTACATTTTCGGGATCGGCAGCAGCACAGCAAAAAAGATTTTAGCAGATGCCGGTGTTTCCGAAGATACCAGAGTCCGCGACTTAACAGAGGAAGAACTGAACAAAATCCGTGAAAATGTTGATAAATTAAAGGTGGAAGGGGATCTTCGCCGCGAAGTATCCTTAAATATTAAACGTCTTATGGAAATCGGTTCTTACCGGGGTCTACGTCACCGCCGCGGCTTACCTGTTCGCGGACAAAATACGAAAAATAATGCCCGTACTCGCAAAGGTCCTAAGAAAACTGTTGCGAATAAGAAAAAATAATCGAGTAAAGGAGGTACATGTAAATGGCTCGTAAAACAACAACGACACGTAAACGTCGTGTAAAAAAGAATATTGAATCCGGTGTTGCACATATTCGTTCAACATTCAATAATACAATCGTTACCATTACTGATAATCACGGTAATGCAATCGCATGGTCAAGTGCCGGAGCTCTTGGATTTAAAGGTTCCCGGAAATCAACTCCGTTTGCTGCACAAATGGCGGCTGAAACGGCAGCAAAATCATCTATGGACCATGGTATGAAATCTCTTGAAGTAACTGTGAAGGGTCCTGGTGCAGGCCGTGAAGCGGCTATTCGTGCCCTGCAAGCAGCTGGTTTAGAAGTTACGGCAATTAGAGACGTTACACCAGTTCCTCATAATGGTTGCCGTCCGCCAAAACGTCGTCGGGTATAGTTTTCTCTGTATATATTTTGTATCTTTGTCTATAATGGGATATGATATGATTCATTTGCATATACAGTAGGATTATTCCAGTTGTTGTGCACAAATGGGAACGTAAATATGGGGAATTTCGGTTCTAAATGAAACCGGGGTTTCGACGTTTTGAAGGAGGGTATATTTTCATGATCGAAATAGAAAAGCCAAAAATCGAAACGGTTGAGATCAACGATGAAGCCAAATATGGCAAGTTCGTCGTAGAGCCACTTGAGCGTGGATATGGTACTACATTGGGTAACTCCTTACGTCGTATCCTGTTATCTTCACTCCCTGGTGCCGCTGTCACATCAATCCAAATTGATGGGGTACTTCATGAATTTTCAACAATAGAAGGCGTCGTGGAAGATGTAACATCTATTATTTTAAATATAAAAAAACTGGCACTGAAAATCTACTCAGATGAAGAGAAAACGCTGGAAATAGATGCACAGGGTGAAGGCGCAGTACGTGCCGCTGATATAACACATGATAGTGATGTAGAGATTTTGAATCCGGAACTGCAAATTGCAACATTAGGTTCAAACGGTCATTTGCGTATGCGTTTATCAGCCAGACGCGGCCGAGGTTATACACCTGCTGATCAAAATAAACGTGAGGATCAACCAATTGGTGTCATTCCAATCGATTCTATTTATACACCAGTTTCCAGAGTATCTTATCAAGTAGAAAATACACGTGTCGGGCAGATGACAAACTACGATAAGCTAACATTAGATGTTTGGACTGATGGGAGCACAGGCCCGCAAGATGCGATTGCTCTTGGAGCTAAGATTTTAACTGAGCATTTGAATATTTTTGTCGGTTTAACCGATGAAGCACAAAATGCGGAAATTATGGTCGAAAAAGAAGAAGACCAAAAAGAAAAAGTATTAGAGATGACAATAGAAGAATTGGATCTTTCTGTTCGTTCATATAACTGTTTAAAACGTGCCGGTATCAATACCGTTCAGGAATTAGCGAATAAAACGGAAGAAGATATGATGAAAGTACGCAATTTAGGCAGAAAATCTTTAGAAGAAGTCAAACACAAACTAGAAGAACTTGGATTAGGTTTACGTAAAGACGATTGATTATAGTCTTTTAAGCCTATGTTGATTAATTTTGGCTAAAGGAGGGAAACCTTATGGGATACAGAAAGTTGGGACGTACAAGTGATCAACGTAAAGCAATGCTGCGTGACTTAACAACAGACTTAATCATTAACGAACGGATTGAAACAACTGAAGCTCGCGCGAAAGAACTTCGTTCCGTAGCAGAAAAAATGATTACGCTTGGAAAACGCGGTGACTTGCATGCAAGACGTCAGGCAGCTGCGTATATTCGTAATGAAGTTGCTGAAGCAGAAACAAATCAAGATGCATTACAAAAATTATTCAGTGATATCGCAACTCGTTATGAAGATCGCCAAGGCGGATATACACGCATTATGAAGCTTGGACCTCGCCGCGGAGACGGAGCTCCGATGGTTATTATTGAGTTAGTGTAATTATATCGCAGATTAAGGGCGATGGATATTTCAATTAAAGACTCCATCCCCCCTTCTATCTGCGTAACGAATCATAAGCGGGAAAATAACGAGTGTTATGATGGGCTTCATGTCTCGTCTAGCTCTTGCACCTCATCAATTGATTTAATGAGGTGCAGGTTTTGTTTTTAGGGGAATGATTTCATGAAAAAAGAAGATGTTTAAAAAGTTACTAAATGATTAGCAGCGAATTTTTTCGTTGGCTCGCTTACCATTCATTAACTTTTTGGAACATGCACTTAAATGGAATAATGCACTTATATTTTTTTGAATAAATGAAAGCTATAAAAGTTCGCACTCATAAACTCGCCAAACGGTGAGTTTTTTAAATATATGCGAAAAAGCTTCCCTGCTGCTTCACTTTCACTAGGTCAGATTGTATGATGAGATAGAGATTTTTTTTTTGGAGGAACGTAATGGAAGCGCTAGTTCAAATCGACCAAGTATCTTTCAAATACGATACACAATCAGCGTATGCTTTGTCAGACGTTTCGCTGTCGATTTTTGCAGGGGAATGGTTAGCAATCGTAGGCCATAACGGTTCTGGTAAATCAACATTGGCAAAACTATTGAACGGCTTGCAATTTCCTGATAAAGGAAGTATCTCGATAGATGGTGTCGCTGTAACGGAGCAAACAGTCTGGGATATTAGAAAAAAAGTAGGAATGGTATTTCAAAATCCGGATAATCAATTTGTCGGGACATCTGTTGAAGATGATGTCGCTTTTGGTTTAGAAAACAATGGGATCGAAAGAGAAGAAATGGTCAGGCGGGTAAAAGACTCGCTGAAAAAGGTGAATATGTTGCCGTTTCTTCATCAGGAGCCGCATCATTTATCCGGCGGGCAAAAACAGCGTGTTGCCATTGCCAGTGTACTTGCCTTGCGCCCTTCTATCATCATCTTTGATGAAGCTACTTCGATGCTGGATCCTCAAGGCCGTTTGGAAGTAATCCATACAATTAATGAATTACAAAAAGAATATAATTTAACGGTTATTTCGATCACACATGATTTAAACGAAGCTGCAAAAGCTGACCGCATCATTGTTATGAATCAAGGAACAGTATATAAACAAGGTACACCGGAAGAAATTTTTCAAAAGGATCAGGAACTTGCCGGACTCGGGCTCGATATTCCTTTTCCGGTCAAGCTAAGCAAGCTGTTAAAAGAAAAAGGAGTATTTCTCCCTAAGTCATATTTATCAGAGGAAGAGTTGGTGGAAGCATTATGGATATCTTACTGCAAGAAGTAGAATACCGCTATCAAGCCGGTACACCTTTTGAACATCTTGCTTTGCAAAATGTGACCCTGAAAATTCCGCAAGGAATCTTCCTGGCAATCATCGGTCACACCGGTTCCGGTAAATCTACAGTGTTACAGCATTTAAATGCTTTATTAATACCAACGAAGGGGAAAGTCACAATCGGGAAGAAAGAAATCAGTCCCGGGAAAAAAGGAAAGGACTTACGTATTGTCCGGCAAAAGGTTGGGATTGTTTTTCAGTTTCCGGAACATCAATTATTTGAAGAAACAGTTGAAAAGGATATTTGCTTTGGCCCGATCAATTTCGGAGTCCCGGAAAAAGAAGCAAAAATGCGGGCAGAAAAAGTGATCCGCCAAGTAGGCTTGGATGCTGATATTTTACAGAAGTCGCCTTTTGATTTATCAGGAGGGCAAATGCGACGCGTCGCTATTGCCGGCGTTTTAGCAATGGAACCAGATGTCATTGTATTAGATGAGCCGACTGCCGGATTGGATCCAAGAGGGCGGCGGGAGATTATGGAGATGTTTGATGTATTACATAAGGAACGTAACCTTTCGACTGTGCTTGTGACTCATAGCATGGAGGATGCCGCACATTACGCGGATCAAATTGTGGTAATGCATAATGGGAAAATATACAGAGAGGGAAAAGCAACCGAGATTTTTTCTTCACCTGAGGTACTATTAGAGCTCGGCTTGGATATTCCGGAAGCAATCAAATTTCAACGAAGCTTTGAAGCAAAAACAGGCCAAAAATTGGGGAAAATTTGTTTAACAGTGGACGAGCTGGCAGATGAGATTGCGATACTTTTGAAACGGGGTTTCCATTATGATGGATAAATTTATTTTTGGAAGATACGTACCTGGAAAATCACTTCTACATCGAATGGATCCGCGTGCAAAACTAATCATGATTTTTTCCTTTGTCTGCGTTGTATTTATCGCAAATAATGTGCTTACCTACAGCCTTCTGTTCCTTTATACGTTTTTGATGATTTTTTTATCGAAGGTGCCGGTGCGGTTTCTTTTGGAAGGGTTAAAGCCGGTGTTGATACTGGTTATTTTTACATTATGCCTTCACCTCTTTTTTACGAAAGAAGGAAAACTTCTGTTGGAATTTGGCTGGCTGAAAATATATGAAGAAGGTGTTCGCCAGGGGATTTTCATCTCTTTTCGCTTTTTTTTCCTTATCATTATGACGTCACTATTAACCTTGACAACAACACCAATTGAAATTACGGATGGAGTGGAAACGTTATTTGCACCATTGAAAAAGTTGAAAATCCCGGTACATGAATTAGCATTGATGATGAGTATTTCGCTCCGTTTTATCCCGACATTATTGGAGGAAACCGATAAAATAATGAAGGCGCAAATGGCCAGAGGTGTAGAATTTGCAAGCGGTCCGATAAAAGACAGAATTCATGCGGTAATCCCGTTATTAATTCCTCTGTTTATCGGTTCCTTTAAGCGAGCGGAAGAATTAGCGATTGCAATGGAAGCAAGAGGTTATCACGGCGGAGAAGGCAGAACGAAATACCGCAAGCTTCATTGGAGCGGATTAGACACAGTAATGCTCTTGTTTTTGGGTGTTGTGGCAATCTTATTAATGATTTTAAGGGTGTAAATAGAAAATGGCAAGATATAAATGTACGATATCTTATGACGGATCTAATTTTTGCGGCTATCAAATTCAACCTCATCTCCGTACAGTGCAAGGAGAGATGGAACGTGCCCTGAAGAAGCTCCATAAAGGATTAGAAATAACAATTCATGCTTCCGGCAGAACGGATTCTGGTGTCCATGCAAAGGGGCAGGTGTTTCATTTTGACAGCCCGTTTCAGCTTCCTTTGCAAAAATGGGAGTTTGCCCTGAATAAACTTTTACCTGGTGATATTGTTATCAATAAAATGGAGAAGGCTGCAGATGATTTTCATGCCCGCTTTGATACAATTGGGAAGGAATATCGCTATCAATTTTTTCTTTCGCGAAAGCGGGATCCGTTTCATCGAAACTATGCTTATCATTATCGCTTTCCGATTCAGATTGAAAAAATGAAACAAGCAGCAGAATACTTAATTGGAACGCATGATTTCACCAGCTTTTGTTCAGCAAAAACGACAATCGAAGATAAAGTACGTACTATCCATTCGATCGATTGGGAAGTAAATGAGGAAATATTGGTAATACGGTTTATTGGGGACGGTTTCCTGCGGAATATGGTGCGAATTATCGTCGGGACGTTATTGGATGTCGGGATCAACCGGAAACTTCCTCAGGATATTAAGGCAATCTTAGTAGGGAAAGATCGCCGTTTAGCTGGCAAAACAGCACCTCCGGAAGGGCTTTACCTATGGCATGTTTTTTATTATGAAAAAGAAATGGAGCAAGCATTGAGGGGGAAGTAAACGCATTTTTCGCAAGGTGACGCATTAGCAATTCAAATGGAGAGGCAAAATATCCCTCCTGTGCTTTTTTAGAGGACGGTTCTTAATCCTTTAAAAACTTCATTAATACTCATGGCAACTAAACCAGGTGTAACATTTTCTTGACAGACGTTCCACGAAACGTTATTATATAATACGGTATGTATTATAACCCCACGGTAAGCCCCGGAACTTATTGTGATTTAAATATACGAAACCAATTTAATTGAATCGGATTTATTAGGAGGGAAATTCATGCGTACAACGTTTATGGCTAACGCTGATACGATTGAACGTAAGTGGTATGTTGTCGATGCCGAAGGCAAAACATTAGGCCGGCTTGCCAGTGAAGTGGCATCCATTTTACGTGGAAAACATAAACCAACTTATACACCGCACGTTGACACTGGTGATCATGTTATACTTATTAATGCTGGAAAAATTCATTTAACTGGTAAAAAGTTAACGGACAAAATTTATTATCGCCACACGATGCATCCAGGCGGATTAAAAACAAGAACTGCGTTGGAAATGCGCACAAATTACCCGGAGAAAATGCTGGAAGGTGCAATCAAAGGAATGCTTCCAAAGAATTCTCTTGGTCGGAAAATGTTTAAAAAATTACATGTTTATGCTGGTAGTGAACATCCGCACCAAGCACAACAACCAGAAGTTTACGAACTTCGAGGTTAATGAAAGGGAGGGTTATATCTTGGCACAGCTTCAATATATTGGTACTGGTCGTCGAAAGAGCTCCGTTGCCCGCGTCCGTTTAGTTCCAGGCGACGGTAAAATTGTCATTAATGATCGTGAAATTGATAATTATATTCCATTTGCAGCATTACGTGAAGTAGTGAAACAACCATTAGTAGCAACAGAAACAATTGGAAGATACGATATTCTTGTTAATGTCCAAGGCGGTGGTTATACAGGTCAGGCAGGCGCAATTCGTCACGGCATTGCCCGTGCATTGCTGCAGGCAGATCCAGAATACCGTCCGACTTTAAAACGTGCAGGTCTTTTAACACGTGATGCAAGAATGAAAGAACGGAAAAAATATGGTCTTAAAGGCGCCCGCCGTGCACCTCAGTTTTCAAAACGTTAATTTTTTCCGACGAAGAAAGCTCTCAACCGCAATTTCCGGTTGGGAGTTTTTTATTTTATCAGCCACCAGACGGGATCCGGAATGATCTCTGGTACCTGCCGCTATAGGAAACGGGGTTATGGTATTATACTCTATCCGTTAAATACGGAATTAATCCGTTACAGAAAAAAGTGGAATAATATTATTTAATGCAAAAAACATAATGGAATACGGAATATCGTACAAACCGTATCTTACGGTACTGGAGTTAAGGTGCTAATTGGATCAGTTCAGAGGCAAAAATAGTTTACGACGATAAGAAGTTTCCCGCAACATATTTTCCCCAAACGGATTGGCAAACCTCACCATTGACATTCACCGTAAAACAATCTACCATTACTTTTGTATCGACAATATTGCAGATATGTTACAAAGGAGATTTTTTAATGAAAAAAGTTGGCTACGGGATTCTTGCAGCCATTCTTTTGTCATCCATGGTTGCATGTTCTCCTGTTTTTTCTGACCAAAGTTCTTATAATTCAAAAGCGAAAGCGGCCGGTAATAAAGTGAGCAGCATCAATGGAAAGTATAGTATCGTATTGCCTGAGTCCTGGGAAGATTTTTATCGGGTGGAACAATGGGAAGATGAGAAAGCTACGCAAGATTTGAACGCAGAAGAGGTTATGACAGTTACTTTTCAATATAAAGATAATCCACAAATAAGTGAAACCTTATTTCAAGTGTATGCAATCAGTGAAAAAGAATGGAAAAAAATGAATAAAGCGGACGCTGTCCCTTTTGGGGAAGTGCTTGCGGAAAAAGATGATATTGTCTATGTAATCAGCCTGCCGCTATCGAACCCCTTTGCTTCTCATACAAACGAAGGAAGAAAATACGAGGAAATGGCGAACGATTTAAATACGGTGATCAAGTCATTTACAATGGAGAAAGGATAATATAAGAGCTATCTCTTTATCAAAGAGGTGCTCTTTTTGTTTTGTAACAAATCAAAGGAATATTGTGCTTTTTCTTTGCGTCCGTTCATTTTTTTTGCAAATAATAAAAAGTTTTGAAGAATCAGACCGAGATTCTACTTAGTCTCATTGAGAAAGGCCAATCCTCGTCATGTAAAGATATCCCTGTAATAATAGAGGGAAATGATGGATAAAAAAGCAACGTAATCTTCGTATGTCTTTCCAGGCAGCGTTAAAGACTAATCACAAAGGGGTGAAAAGGTTAGATGAATGTGATTACAACCTTTAGTGAAAAACGAAGAGAAAAACAAATGAAATATGAAAAAACAGTCCTAAAGGATATTTCGGTACAAATTTTAAAGGAAAAGACACGAAGTTATTTTCATTCGATAAACTTGTTTACACATCAAGGAGTGGAAGAAGCTTGCTATGATGTAGCAATTGAGGCATTTTTGCTCGGTGCCAATCTCAGTAAATTCGGTTATTTAGGTGAGAAAATGGAGACCATCCGGCTGCGGTGTCAATTGGAAATCGATTATATCATTGATACTTTATACCACTTTCTTTTATTTTGCGGGGTAGAAGATGAAATATTAAACAACGAAGCGCTTCCCTTGATTTGTGAACAATATGTTGAAGAATGGTGGGAGGAAGGATTTAAAAAAGGAGAGAGGAGACATAAATTACGTCTGCATTAGTTCTATACCCTGTTCTTGTCCCATATATTGAAATGAGGATTTAGGGGGAGGGAAAGAACGGGGATGAGAAAAAGGCTAAAACAGATCGTGTTTATCATCGGACTAATTGTATTATTTTTTATTTTACAGTATGATTTTACAGATAAACTTTCTTGGAAATCGTGGAATCTTCCGCTTTCAGGGAAAATAATTGTCTTAGATCCGGGTCACGGCGGTCCTGATGGTGGAGCGGGAGACGCGGAGGCGTTGGAAAAAGATATCGCATTAATCATTTCGTTAAAACTGAAAGAATATTTGCAAGAACAGGGTGCTCTTGTGATCATGACAAGAGAAACTGATAAAGACTTGGCGGATGACGCTACTCATGGATACAGCCGCAGGAAAGCAGAAGATTTGAAAGCAAGGCTGGATATCATCAATGATTCAGAAGCTGATTTATTTTTGAGCATCCATTTAAATGCTTTATCTTCCCCATCTTCAAGAGGTGCGCAAACCTTCTATGCAGCACATAAAAAAGAAAATAAAGAAATAGCAAAATTTATCCAGGCAGAGTTTACACGAAATTTAGAGAATACACACCGGTTGGCAAGGCCGATCAGCAATATATATATTTTAAAAAATGCAAAAAAACCCGGTGCATTAGTAGAAGTTGGATTTTTGTCAAATCCGCGGGAAAAAGAATTGTTAAAAACCGAAGACTATCAGGAAAAACTTGCTGCTTCTATTTATAACGGCCTTTTACGTTATGTTTCAAATGAAAAAAATTTACCGGATCCAAAAAAATAACCGAATCGGTAAAATCGGAACGGTTCATGAATGTGTCGAACAGCTTGAACTATGCTATACTGTAAATTGAAAACGATTTATTGAAGGTAAGGTGGGGGAAATAATGTGGACAGAGGAAAAAGTAAGAGATTTACTGGGGAAAGTGAAAGAACCGTTTTTACATAAAACGTTAGCTGAAATAGATGGCATAAAAGAAATAAAAATAAAACAAGAAAAAAATCATGTCAGTGTCAAGGTTGCAATTGCGAAGACCGGTACGAAAGAACAATTGCAAATGCAAATGGAAATTGTGAATGTACTGAAGAACGAAGGTGCCGAAACGGTCGGTATTCGTTTTGATACCTTAACGGAAGCGGAATTGTCGAAGTATACTTCTGCAGAGCAGGAAAAAGGACTGTTGGATTCACAGCAAACAACATTTATTGCCATCGCCAGCGGGAAGGGCGGCGTCGGAAAATCAACGGTATCGGTTAATATAGCAGTTTCTTTAGCCCGCTTGGGGAAGAAAGTCGGGTTGATTGATACAGATATTTACGGTTTTAGTGTCCCGGATATGATGGGAATCACAAAGCGCCCGAACGTCAGAGGAGGAAAAATTATTCCGGTGGAACGATTTGGGGTAAAGGTTATTTCTATGGGCTTTTTCGTGGAAGATAATGCACCAATTATTTGGCGCGGACCAATGCTTGGAAAAATGTTGAACAGTTTTTTTCATGAAGTAGAGTGGGGAAAACTTGATTATATTCTACTTGATCTTCCTCCTGGAACTGGTGATGTAGCACTTGATATCCACACAATGCTGCCTGCCTGTAAAGAAATTATCGTAACAACGCCGCATCCGACCGCCGCTTTTGTCGCAGCCAGAGCGGGGGCTATGGCAATTAAAACAGAGCATGAAATTCTTGGTGTTATTGAGAATATGTCTTATTTTGAAAGTAAAACAACCGGTGAAAAAGAATACGTATTTGGACATGGTGGTGGAGAAAAGCTTGCCGCCGAATTACGAACAGAAGTATTAGGGCAATTGCCTTTGGCACAGCCGGATTGGGACGAGGATAACTTTGCACCGTCCGTTTATCAGGCAGATCATCCGCTGGGAAAAATTTATTTGAATATCGCGGAAAAAATAATTAATAATGCATAATCAGGTGGAGAAAGAATTCCACCTGATTTTTTGATATTGGCAAAAAGCACTACTGCCCTCCTTGTTCTCCATCGCCGCCTCCTTCTGTATCCTGTCCTCCTTGTCCTCCTTGCTGGCCGCCGCCCTTTTGGATCTCGGAAGCGGCTTTTAACAGAACATCTTGAAGCTTCGCTTTAAACAGGGGGCTTTCAAACGTTTCGGTTATGACTTCTTGTAAATGTTTACGGTATTCCTGGCTTTTTAACGTATCACTAATAACTTTTTCAAAATCCGGATCTTTCAGAAGATCCAGCATCATTTTCTGATAATCTGGATCTTTCATCAGACTTTTTAGCAGTTCTTCATTTTCGGTTTTCATACCGGTAGCCATCGCTTCGGCAAATTTTGGATCTTCAAATGACTTTTTCCAAAATTCTGTCCCTGCTTCAGATGTAAGAGTACTGGCAATAGTATTCGAAACAATTGCTTGATCCATAATAAGTTGCTGTTTCATCTGTTCATCGGCAAGAATTTCTTGAATCGCTTTTTTTCCTTCATCTGTTTTTAATATATCAACAGTCATTTTTTTGGTTTGCTCATAATCTACGTTCCCGCCAGTATCATCCTGATTGCAGCTTGTTAGTAAAAATAGTGAGAGAAGCGGGAGGAGAATAGCGAACTTTTTCATCGTTTTTACTCCCTTCATCGGTTCTGCCTATTGTTAGGATGAAAAAGATTGTTGAATATTATGCATTTATGAACGCAAAATATCGTTTTTCCAACGCAACCGCCAAGAAAGTTTTTCCGGGGAAGCATAGGAACTACATTTTCGAATGGAAAAAACATTTCGATTTCTTTTTCTTTTTTCGTTATAATAATGAACGAGTGCCTGTTCAAATGAAAATCACGAGATAGGTGTTACACAGTCGCACACTCAAGGCGGAATTCCGCGTCGTAAACAGGGTGTGCACGTTTTTAGGTGAATATCCGTGTTTCGCCGGATGTTTCAGTACGGATACGAAGCGGATGTTGATCTCACTGGGGAACTTTTAATAAACCTCTAAAAGCGCTTATGCCAACAATTAATTTTGGAATACGTATAATGGGAATGCAAATATCATATATGATGGGGGATATCAAATTGACGAGCCGGTATTGGGTGAAATTGTTTTTGTCGACCCTTTTTGTGGGGGGATTAACAACCGGGGTATTCGGTTTCATTGTAAGATGGGAAGAGTTTAAGCCAATTTTTGTGGATTTTGACTTCATCGAAATTTTATCTGTTTTTATTTGGCTTGTCGGAGTTGGTTTTATTTTTAGTGTACTAAGCCAAGCTGGTTTTTTTGCCTATTTAACTATTCATCGTTTTGGTTTGGGAATTTTTAAAACGGTTTCATTATGGAATGCGGTGCAGCTAGTATTGATCGCTTTTGTTCTATTTGACCTCGTTTACTTGCGCTATCAAACTTTTGCTGCCGATGGAGAGTCCGTTTTAAATTATTTACGGCTTCCAGGTGTTATTTTAATTATAGGAGTGGTTGTTGCTTTTTTTAAAGCAAAAATGACAAATAAACACGCTTTTATACCTGCGATGTTTTTTATGGTTGTTGTCTCAAGTATTGAATTGCTTATTGTGTTAAATGTAAACGAGGAAAGCTGGATTCAATTAATGACGATCCCGCTGCTTGTATGCAATGCCTATCAGCTTCTTGTTTTACACAAATATAATGAACTATCCCGTATAGATCGGGCGAATAAGCAAAATAAATCTATATAAAAGGGAGTTTTTTGATTTTTCTATTGATTATAATTTGCCTAAGTTCAAGCAAATTAATTCGAATGGAGAGGTAATTTCTCTTATGGCATGCGAAACACAGACCATTAGTCTGTGTTTCTAACTATAAAAAGATCCATTGTAATAGAGCGGTAGAAGAGAATTAAACAAGTAGGAGGGGAGGCTTGATATTGAGATTATTGTTCTTGATTGATCATTCAAGTTGCGAATCACTTGACTTCTTTTGATTCGGCATTTGCGTTCGCGATCATTTCTGAAACGGTAACCAGCTTCAAGCCTTTTTTATGAATATTATTTATGATTGCGGGAAGAGCGTTTTCTGTTTGCAGTGCTGAATCAGATGCGTGTAATAAAATAATGTCTCCATTTTTTGCCTTTTCTACGTTTTTGATAATTGTTTCTGTCCCTGGATTAGTCCAATCATTTGAATTGACACTCCAATGGATAACTGTGTAACCCAACTGTTCGGCAATTTTCAAAGTATCCTTGTTAAAATTGCCTGTCGGTGCACGGATCAGTTTGATGTCTTTTACGTCCAATTTAGAAAAAGCTGTTTGCGCCTTGCTTATATCCTGGCGTATCTTCTCTGGTTCGAGGTCTGTATAATCCTTATAGTCGTAACCAAGCATCCCAATTTCATAGCCTTCTTTTACAATTCGCTGTACCAGATCCGGATGTTGCTCGGCCCAAGAACCAGAGAGAAAAAAGGTTGCCGAAGTTACCTTTTGTTCTGTTAACTTGTCTAAAATCACCTCAGGCTTTTCATCTCCCCAGCCAATATTAAAGGTTAATGCAAGATCTTTTTCCCCTTTATAGATTGCTTTCGGTCCATTTTCTGTTGAAAATACAGGAATATGGACAATGTTTCCTAAAAATAAAAACCAAGCCGAAAAAAGAGCCAACACAACAATAAATATAAATTGCTTAATCGACTTGCCATTTACGATAAAAAAGAAATTCATTTTCTTCACCCCGTTCTCCTTACGCCTCATTTCATCCTATGCATGTCCGATGAAATTAGACCAAAAATGACGTTATAAAAATGGACAATATAGAACACACTACTTAAACAATCGAAAGAAGAGGTGCTTTTATGTTAGGAATACTTATTAATGAAAAAGAATTAAAAGAATTGCAATACTTACTGAAGCGGGAAATGGATGAAATTTTGTTTGATTTAAAGGATGAAAGAATTGATCATATCGTAAAGAGAGCCATGAGGGAAAGGTATAAAATTCTGTTTTCTTTATTCAAAAGAATAACAGAGCCAAATGATTATTTGGAATATGTTTTACTTAATCAAAAATATATGAGCGAAGGATAGTACAAGTTAAGAAATTTGATAATGAAAAAAATAAAAAAAGTTGTTGACAGTCTATAAAAACGATGTTATATTTAGAAAGTCGCTTTTATGACAACAAAAAATTGCTCCTTGAAAACTGAACAAACAAAAACGTCAACGTCAATTTTTTTCGGAGAGAAAAACAATTTCTTTCTATATAATTATTATGAGCAAGACAGACTCTTAACATTTATAATGGAGAGTTTGATCCTGGCTCAGGACGAACGCTGGCGGCGTGCCTAATACATGCAAGTCGAACGCATCTTTTCCGGAGCTTGCTCCGAAAAGATGAGTGGCGAACGGGTGAGTAACACGTG
>JAGKQJ010000040.1 GCA_017898095.1 Bacillaceae bacterium Marseille-Q3522
CTATTATAATAAAAATAATATGAAATTTTGAGACTGAACTCATTCAATGAGGAATCAGGCTGAGCTTTTCACCATCTGTTTTAATAGTCCACCTATCTTTGTATGGAAATTTTGAAAGGGAGGGCTTGATCTCATAAAGTGAAACTTCCATCAGTGGGGGTATTACTGCCCCTTAATCTGCGATAAATACCGAAAGAAGGAATGACGATGCTTTCAAAAGAATGGCTTGCGAAATTGCCAATTAAGCCTGTCACACATTTCAGTCATGTTTCCGGCGGAGATATTAATGAGGCTTATGCTGTTACGACACAAACGGAAAAGTATTTTTTGAAAGTGCAGCGACAGAAAAAAGCTGAATTTTTTGCAAAGGAAGCCGTCGGACTTAAGCTTCTTGGAAAAACAGTTAGAACACCAGAAGTAATCGAATTAGGGGAAGTCAATGGAGATGCCTTCCTGCTTTTGGAATGGATTGATCGGGGCTCACGGAATGATGATAAACTCGGCACAGAACTAGCTGCCCTTCATCAGCAAACAAATACGTTTTTCGGTTTGTCGGAAGATAATTATTTGGGAAGAAGGCCGCAAATCAATCACCTGGAAAACGATTGGACACATTTTTACATTCATTGGCGTATCATGCCCCTTGTTAAATTAGCAAAAGAACAAGGAATGTGGAATTTGTACCGGGAAAAAAGTTTGACCAGGCTCATTGATAAAATAAAAGATTTCTATAAAAACGGTAACGTTTCCCCCAGTCTTATCCACGGGGATTTATGGAGCGGCAACGTTATGTTTGACAGTAATAGCGAACCGGTCTTTATTGATCCTGCAGTTTGTTATGCCAATCGTGAAATGGATATTGCAATGACGCTTTTGTTTGGCGGTTTTGGCGAGGACTTCTACCGGGCATATCAGGATGTTTTTCCACTGGCCGATGGCTGGCAGGAGCGCATTCCCTGGTACCAGCTCTATTACCTGCTAGCCCATTTACTCTCATTTGGAGAAGGATACGGTGCTGCCGTCGACCGGGCATTGAATGCATGATTCAGCGGGATTTTTGAGCTGCAATTTGCGAATATGTTTGCCCATTACGGGTTGCAGATTGCTTTTCTCAAAAAATTAATCTACCACCTGGAAAACAATGTTTCTCCTCATCCAAAGGCGCAGAGAGAAGCTTTTGCGAAGTATTTTAAAGAATAGCACCGGGTTTTCGGATAACCCTGTGCTATTCTTTTTTGATTACAAATATTAGCTCAAAGTCTTAAAAGAAAAGAAAGGCTGACCATTTTACCTTTCTTATGAATTAATAGCAAATGAAATATTCGCAAAGTAAAAAATGTCATTAAGGGGGTTAGATATCCCGATGAATTCAAAAAATTATGTTCCCATTCCATCCTCTACATCATCTGTGTTGATCTAAAAGAATGGTATTACCATCAGGATCTTCAATTGTTAAACTTGCAGGACCTTCACTTGTTTCATCTGCTTCTGACAACATTTTCATTCCTTTTGCTTTAAGCTGCTTTTGAAGGTCTCGAATGTCAGTGAATGAATCGAGATTTTCGGCATTTTGATTCCAACCTGGATTAAACGTCAGAATGTTCTTTTCAAACATCCCCTGAAATAGACCAATGACGGTACTTTCATTCTTCATTATAAGCCAATTTTGTGTAATATCTCCGCCGAAGGCTTGAAATCCTAATTTTTCGTAAAATGATTTTGACTTATTAATGTCTTTTACACTTAAACTTATAGAGAATGCGCCTAGTTTCATATTTCCTCCTCCTGAACCTCTCATGACTAAATTCACGAGTGTTCTCGGCTATTTTATAAATTAATTGTACATCATTATTTTGAAGTACACATCTCAGTTTGTCGAATTTTTTCAATAAACTCAGGTGGCATTGCTCTCAAAAGTGGATCCCATTGTCATAACACTTTTTTTAAATTTTAAGGTGCTCTTTCCTTTGCGGGAGACCCGGTTCGGCTTTTAAAGAGACCGCAAATGATAGCTTTAATTTCTTGATGATTATTTTTGTCCATCAATGCAAAAATCCCCGCCTTAGAACTGTCTAAAGCGGGGATTCATTTGATTCCTTTTTAGTTTTCTTTTTTTTCAGCTCATTTTATTAAGTTAGAAATTTTTCCTCCAGCACCGTACAAATATCCACTTGTTTACGGCAGATTCGTGCTGCCCATTAAGTAGCGGTCCACTTCACGGGCTACTTCACGGCCTTCATTGATTGCCCAAACGACCAGGCTCTGCCCTCTTCGCACGTCACCGGCAGCAAAAACGCCTTCGATATTTGTTTTATACTCGCCATATTTGGCATCGACGCGGCTGCGGCTGTTTGTCTTGACGCCAAAATGTTTTAGAACAGGCTGCTCCGGCCCTTCAAACCCGGTTGCGATAAAGACAAGCTGGGCCGGCCAAACTTTTTCTGTTCCCGGCAGCTCTTCAAAAACAACTCTGCCGTCTGCCTGCTTTACTTTTTTCATTTGAATCGTATGAAGTTCTTGCAAATTACCGGCTTCGTCTTTTACGAATTTCGTTGTTTTTATTAAATATTGGCGCGGATCATTGCCAAATTTTTCTTTTGCTTCTTCATATGCATAGTCAAGCGTGAATACATGCGGCCATTCCGGCCACATATTATCAAATGTCCGGGTTGCCGGAAGCTCGGGATGCTTGCCAAACTGGACGACACTGTTACAGTTTTGTCTTAGCGCTGTTGCAACACAATCAGCGCCGGTATCCCCGCCGCCGATGACAATCACATCTTTGCCTTCTGCATTAATAAATTTACCATCGGCAAAGTTGGAATCCAACAGGCTTTTTGTTGTCGTTGTTAAATAGTCCATCGCAAAATGAATCCCTTTTGCTTCACGGCCTTCCAATTCCAGGTCACGATGCTGCAATGAACCAGTACAAAGAATAACAGAATCATATTTTGCTTTTAATTCTTCTGTCGTTATATCCTTGCCAACTTCCGTATTCGTGATAAACTCAATACCTTCCTCTGTTAACAGGTTAATCCGCCGTTCAACATCGCCTTTTTCAAGCTTCATATTCGGAATCCCGT
The DNA here is from genome assembly GCA_017898095.1 of Bacillaceae bacterium Marseille-Q3522. Classification (GTDB taxonomy): domain Bacteria; phylum Bacillota; class Bacilli; order Bacillales; family Cytobacillaceae; genus JAGKQJ01. The sequence goes on from JAGKQJ010000040.1 coordinate 3,084, forward strand.
ACGTTAATAAGCCCCCGGGGCGGTCAGCACGTTCAAAAACGGTAACAGAGTGGCCTGCTTGATTCAGTTGGTCGGCACTTGCCAGGCCCGCAGGGCCGGAGCCAACGACGGCAATTTTTTTGCCGGTCCGGTTCACCGGAATTCTTGGTGTAATCCAGCCATTTTCAAAACCTTTATCAATGATCGCACGTTCGATGTTTTTGATCGCTACCGCAGGGTCGGAAATGGCTACCGTACAGGAGCCTTCACAAGGAGCAGGGCAGACACTGCCTGTAAATTCGGGAAAATTATTTGTTTTTAAAAGGCGGTTCAGTGCTTCCTTCCATTTCCCGTGATAGACGAGATCATTCCATTCCGGAATTAAATTATGAATCGGACAGCCTGCCGCTGCACCATTAATCTCCATTCCTATATGGCAAAATGGAGTACCGCAATCCATGCAGCGTGCACCTTGTATTTGCAACACTTCGTCCGGAAAACGTTTCGAGAATTTTTTCCAATCATTTAAACGTTCGAGCGGCTTTCTTTCCACTGCTTCTTCGCGGGGGTAGTCGATAAATCCTGTTGCTTTTCCCATCTTCTCTTCCCTCCTTTACCGTACAACTGCTTCCGTTTTAACAGTTGAGGATTTTTTCTCATCTTTCTTTACTGCAGAATAAAAGGCACTCATGACTGCGTCGTCTTCTTGTAGACCGGCATCCTTTTGCTGGTCAATCAGCTGCAGCATCCGTTTATAATCCTTTGGAATCACTTTTACAAATTTCGTTACTTCTTGTTCCCAATTTTTCAGAACAGCAGCCGCTCTGGCACTTTCCGTATAGATCAGGTGATTGAAAATTAATTCGCGAACTTCGCTTATCTCCTGACTGTCCTCAAGCTGTTCAAGCTCTACCATATCTTTGTTGCATAAAGAGCGGAAGTACTCTTTGTTTTCCGCATAGACATAGGCAATTCCACCGGACATGCCGGCTGCAAAGTTTTTCCCTACTTCCCCAAGAACGACAACTCTTCCGCCCGTCATATATTCACAGCCATGGTCACCGATTCCTTCTACTACTGCATGGACACCACTGTTGCGGACGGCAAACCGTTCTCCGGCACGCCCGTTGACATAAGCTTCTCCGCCGGTAGCTCCGTAAAAAGCAACGTTTCCGATAATAACATTGTCACCCGGTACAAACGTTTCGTTTTTCGGGGCGGTAACGGCTAATTTTCCGCCGGAAAGTCCTTTGCCGAAATAATCATTTGCGTCTCCTATTAAGAAAAGCGACATTCCTTTTGGAACAAACGCTCCAAAGCTTTGTCCTGCTGATCCTTCCAGGTGAAGGCTAATTGTATCTTCCGGAAGTCCTTCTTCCCCGTATCGCTTGGAGATCTCACTGCCAGTAATCGTTCCGATAACACGATTCGTATTTTTAATAGGAATATTTAACTGGACTTTCTCTTTCTTCGCCAATGCTTCGGTTACCCGCGGAAGTATTTCGCGAATATCAAGTGATTGGTCTATTTTATGGTTTTGTGCCATTTTACACGTCCGGACCCCTTCAGGCTGGTACAGTAATCTCGACAAATCGAGATATTTCGCTTTCCAATGCGCTTTTGCCCGTTTACTGATCGCCAATACTTCCGTATGACCGACCATCTCATCAACGGTGCGGAAGCCAAGCTGTGCCATTATTTCTCTTACTTCCTGTGCAACAAATTTCATATAGTTGACGACATGATCGGGATCTCCGGCAAATTTGTAGCGCAGTTCCGGATTCTGCGTTGCGATGCCTACCGGACAAGTATCTAAATGACATGCCCGCATCATTACACAGCCAAGGACGACAAGCGGTGCGGTTGCAAAACCGAATTCTTCCGCCCCAAGCAAGGCAGCCAACACCACGTCAAGGCCTGTCATTAGTTTCCCGTCTGTTTCTAAAACGACTCTGTCACGCAAGCCATTTAACATGAGGGTTTGATGTGTTTCTGCCAGACCCAATTCCCAAGGGAGGCCGGTATGCTTAATGCTTGTTTTTGGGGACGCACCAGTACCTCCGTCATGACCGCAAATGACAATGACATCTGCGGCACCTTTCGCAACACCTGCGGCAATCGTACCAACACCGGCTTTCGCAACAAGCTTCACACTAATCCGTGCATTGCGGTTGGCATTTTTCAAATCATGAATCAGCTGCGCTAAATCCTCAATCGAATAAATATCGTGATGAGGAGGCGGCGAAATCAAACCGACACCAGGTGTAGAACCGCGCACTTCCGCTACCCACGGGTACACTTTTTTGCCGGGAAGCTGTCCGCCTTCGCCCGGTTTTGCTCCTTGGGCGATTTTTATTTGCAGCTCATTTGCGTTGACAAGATAATGGCTCTTCACACCAAAACGGGCGGAGGCAATTTGCTTAATGGCACTCATGCGATTATCGCCGTTTTCGTCTAAAGCGAAGCGTCCCGGATCTTCCCCGCCTTCACCACTGTTGCTTTTTCCTCCTAAGCGATTCATTGCAATTGCCAGTGCTTCATGTGCTTCCTGACTGATAGAACCGAATGACATCGCACCAGTTTTAAACCGTTTTACAATCGCTTCAACAGGTTCCACTTCCTCCAGGGGCACAGATTTTATACCGTTCTTAAAGGAGAACAGATTTCTTAAAAACCCGATTTGCTCTTCATTTGCCGACTGGGAATATTTTTTGTATAGCATATAATCTTTTTGCCGGCATGCCCATTGTAATGTATGGATCGTCGTCGGATTGACGGCATGATGTTCGCCGTCTTTCCGCCATTGAAAGTCGCTTCCCGAATCTAATGTTTGATCGATAGACGGGGCATAACCTGCTTTATGACGGCTCATTGCTTCTTCGGCAATAATATCAAGACCGATCCCGTCAATTTGAGAGGCTGTTCCTGTAAAATATTTTTTAATCACGTCATGGCTTATCCCTACTGCTTCAAAAATTTGTGCGCCACGATAACTTTGTATTGTAGATATGCCCATTTTTGACATAATTTTTACAACGCTATTTGTCATGATCTGAATAAATCTCGAAACAGTATCTTCATAGCTGTAAGGCAGCTTCCCTTCTTCAACAGCTGTTTTGTAAGCCGCATAGGCTAAATAAGGATTAATCGCATCTGCTCCGTAGCCGATTAATGCCGCAAAATGATGTGCTTCTCTTGCCTCACCCGTCTCTACAATGATACTTGCCTTCGTACGCAGTCCTTTTTGGATCAAGTGTTGATTCAAGCCACTCACTGCCAGTAAAACCGGGATTGCAGCATGATCCTTATCCATGTTACGGTCTGATAAAATAAGAAGGGAAGTACCCTTTGCAATGGCTTCCTCTGCCTGTGCAAATAGATCATCAAGACTTACTTTTAAGTCATTTGTAAACAACATATCGAGTGTAATACTTGGAAACTCCGGCAGCGCCTCTAACTGAGACAGATCTGTATTTGATAAAATCGGCGTCTCCAATTGGATACGAGCAGCGTTTGCTTCATTCGGATTCAGCAAATCTCCTTCCGCTCCAAGCCACGTAACGGTTGATGTGACAATATGTTCACGTAGTGCATCGATCGGCGGATTTGTTACCTGGGCAAATAACTGCTTGAAATAGTTAAATAAACTTTGCGGTCGGTCTGACAATACGGCAAGCGGCATATCATTTCCCATTGCACCAAGCGGATCTTTTCCGTCCATAATGAAAGGAATCATATATTTTTGGATATCCTCATACGTATATCCGAAAGCTTTTTCCCGGAACAAGAGATCGTTTAAAATATTTTCAGTATCTTCTGTGTCTTTTTTTGTTTTCCATTTTAGCGTATGCTCTGTTAACCATTGTTTATAAGGTTTTTCATTCGCCATTTCCGATTTGAGTTCTTCATCGGAAATAATCCGCCCTTCTTCTAAATCAACCAAGAGCATTTTCCCGGGACTTAAGCGTTCCTTATAAAGCACATTTTCCGGCTCGACATCAATCACACCGAATTCAGATGAAAAAATGATATAATCATCTTTTGTGACATAGTATCGAGCGGGACGAAGACCGTTGCGGTCGAGTACCGCACCTATTTGTCGCCCGTCCGTAAATGTGATTGCCATCGGGCCGTCCCACGGCTCCATTAAACTGCTGTGATATTCATAGAAAGCTCTTTTTTCTTCCGTTAAAAACGGATTTTCCGACCATGGTTCCGGGATCAACATCATCGCTGCATGGGCCGGCTTCCTGCCTGCTAATACAAAAAATTCAAGTGCATTGTCCAATACCGAAGAGTCACTGCCATTTTCATTTAAAATGGGAAGAATTTTTTCCATGTCTTCTCCAAATGCTTCCGTCACAAACTGCTGCTCACGGGCCTTCATCCAATTTAAGTTTCCGCGCAGTGTATTGATTTCACCATTATGAATCAGGTAACGATATGGATGAGCTCTTTCCCAGCTCGGGAACGTGTTTGTACTAAAGCGTGAATGCACTAAAGCAAAAGGGGAAACAAAATCTTTATCTTGCAGATCCACATAGAAGGATTCTACTTGTTCAGACGTTAATAATCCCTTATAGACGATTGTTCTGCTTGAAAGACTCGCAAAATAGAAAGCTTTCCCACTCTTTTCAGCTAATTTGCGAATAATAAATAATTTCCGTTCAAATATCAAGGTGTCGGTAATTTCAGTGTTTGCACCAATAAAAACCTGCCGAATAACCGGACAGCTTTCTCGGGCGATTTTTCCGATTTTTTCGACATTTACTGGCACAGTTCTCCAACCAAGTACCAATTGACCTTCCTGTTGAATGATCTCGTTTATTTGCGCTTCCTGTTCTCTTCTTGCTTTTTCGTCGCTTGTAAAGAAAATCATCCCTACACCGTAACGGCCTTTTTCCGGTAAATGTATTTCGCCACAGGCTTTACGGAAATAGGCATCCGGAATTTGCACCATAATGCCGGATCCGTCTCCCGTAAGCGGATCACTTCCCTGGCCACCTCTATGATCTAACTGGCAAAGCATGTGAAGTCCCTTTGTCACGATTTCATGCGTTGCCATTCCCTTAATATGGGCATATAATCCGATTCCACAGGCATCTTTCTCAAATTCGGGACGGTACAGTCCTTGCATTTTCGGAAGTTGATTGTACGTCATTGTGATCCCTCCTGTCAGATTTTCTTACACTAAATTTTTTCGGATAAGACCATTATAGCTTCCCTTATTAATAGAAACAATATATAATTTGGATATGATTAATCTAATATTGATATAAATTGAAATGTAGGTACGTATATCTCCAGAGAACTCGTTTTAACAAGTTCAGGAACTCGGGAAATCATGTGGGACTCTACCCACCTGATAAAAAAATCCCACCTGCGCTACGCTTAGAGGCGGAGGTCTTCACATTTCAAACTTGGAAAAGATAAAAGTATCTCTTCAGCTCAACTCGGAGAGGTATTGCCGCCACTTAATCTGTGGCAACTGAAAGGAGTATTACGAATGGAATTACGCCAATTAAGATATTTTATTGAAGTTGCGGAACGGGAGCATGTTTCAGAAGCTTCAGAACAATTGCATGTCGCACAATCTGCAGTAAGCAGGCAAATCGCAAATCTCGAAGATGAGCTTGGAGTGGAGTTGTTTGCCAGAGAGGGGAGAAATGTAAAATTAACCCCGATTGGCAAGCTTTTTTTAACCCATATCAAAACAGCATTGAAATCAATCGATTATGCGAAAGAACAAATCGATGAATACTTAAATCCTGAAAAAGGGGTTATTAAAATTGGCTTTCCTACAAGTCTCGCCAGCCATTTGCTGCCAATGGTTATTTCCGCTTTTAAAAATAAACAGCCGAATGTCGCTTTTCATTTACGACAGGGTGCTTATCATTTTTTAATTGATGCCGTAAAAAACAGGGAAATTGATCTGGCTTTTTTAGGACCTGTACCAATGGATGATCCACTTATTAATGGACTTATTTTATTTACGGAAAATATTTCTGCATTATTACCAATTAATCATCCTTTAGCAGGAAAAAGAAGCCTGCGCTTGAAAGATTTGAAAAATGATACCTTTGTGTTGTTTCCGCAAGGCTATGTTTTGCAAAAAATTGTCGTCGATGCCTGTAAGCAAGAAGGATTTACGCCTAATATTTCCTCGGAAGGGGAAGATTTAGATGCGATTAAAGGACTGGTTTCCGCAGAAATGGGCGTTACATTACTGCCCGAAAGCACATTTCAAGATGCGATTCCCCGTTTGACTGCAAAGGTACCGATAGTAAATCCGACGATCAAACGCACTGTAGGAGTCATTACCCCGAAAAACCGGGAATTGGCACCATCGGAAAAGCTATTTTATCAATTTGTCAAAGATTTTTTTGCTACATTACAAGCTTATCAGTGAATCAGCCTCTAGTAAAGTGATCAACTTTGACGGGACGCTGCCACAGTAAGCGGCGGTCTTAGTCGGTTGACGTACAGGAAGTACGAATGCCTTTCCAAAGTCAAATCTTTGTACTTTGGCTGATCGATTACACAAGAGTTGTATTCCCATTAGATATACTATCATATTAAGAACAATAGCCGGGAATGCTTTTGCTATTTTCGCGGATATTGAAATTCAAAGCAGCACGATCTTTTTATCTTAAATTTTGTTCAATGACAGCCTGGTGCTTGATGTTCAAAATGTATCAGCTTTTTCAATTTTTGTAATGCTTCCTCTTCATTTTCAGCATGAACTGTTATTTTTCGGTCTTCGGGATAAAGCTCTTCACTATGTTTGTAAAAGGGATCATAGTAATATTCCAGCAATAGACGTATAGCCGGCGCGAATTGCTCTTTCTGCAAATTATTCTCAATTTCTTTGGCAACCTGCGTATGTATGCGGGATTTAATTTTTTGAAATGCTTTCATACACTCCTGTTCATGCTCCCAGGGCCGGTAATCTTCCAAAATATTTGCTACTCTTTCTTCAATTGGCATATCGATAAAAATCTGTATCCCCTGCTCTTTTAATTTATTGAAAAATGGAGGAAGAACGACTTTTCCGATCCTTTTACTTTCTGCCTCTATCAAAATATAGGAAGTATTTTGCATGCGGAGCAACTGATGAATCAGAAGCGAGTCAAATGTTTTCTGATTATGCGGTTCAAGACCAATATGCCCGAAATTGGAACCGCGATGATTTGCCATTGCTTCCAAATCGAGAACAGGATAGCTTTCTTCTTTTAGTCTTTTGAGAAGGGAAGTCTTCCCGGTTCCGGTATACCCGTCAAGAACGTAAGTTCGCGGATGAAACTCAAGTTTTTCAAGTTGATTCACGACCCACTTTCGATATGCGCGGATACCGCCTTCGAGGCGAAAAACATGGATATTCATTAAATCGAGAACCGTTGCGGAAGTTTTGCTGCGCATCCCGCCGCGCCAGCAAAAGACTGTCTTTTCACTGTCAATTTTTTTAAATTCGCTGATAAACTGCGGCAGCTTCGCCGAGAAAATCTCCAATCCCCGTTCTTGCGCCGCTTCCACACTTACCTTGTTATAAATCGTGCCAATCTCTGCTCTTTCTTTATCATCAAAAATCGGAATATTGCGGCTCCCGGGGATTGTGAAATTTTTATACTCGGATGGTGATCTTACATCAATCAACACCATATCGTTTCTAGTTAATAGCTCCTCTATTTTTATATTGCTGAACACAGAGTAATGCCCGCCTTTCTTCCTTAAGGTTTCTCCTTATTATCTTCCTATTATAATAGGAAGATAATCGTTTTCCAAATACTTTTTCAACTTCTATTATCCTTACTCAACAATAACATTTCCCGGATGTTTATCTGTTACCTGACCGATCATGCTTGCTTCTACGCCTGTCTTTAGTAAATCAGCCAGCAGTTTTTCTCCGTCTTCCTCTGCTACAGCGATTAACAGACCGCCTGATGTTACCGCATCGCATAATATCCATTGGTCGATTTGATCCATCGTTTCCGGAAAAGTGACAGATGCTTGTACGTGGGCAAAGTTATTTTTCGTTCCGCCGGGAATCACGCCTTGTTCCGCCAGCTCCCGGACCCGGGCAAGAATCGGCACGTTATTGTTGTTGATTTTTAAACCGACTCCGCTGCCTTTTGCCATTTCCGTTGCATGACCGAGGAGCCCGAAACCCGTCACATCTGTACAGGCATGAACTTCATAATCTTTCATTGTTTCCGCTGCCGTCTTATTTAATGTCGCCATCACCTTCGTAACACGCGTGATTTCCTTATCAGTCAGTAAACCGCGTTTTATAGCGGTTGTCAAAATGCCGACACCAATCGGCTTTGTTAAAATCAATTTATCTTTTGGTTTTGCTCCGGCATTCTTCTTTACTTTTTGAGGATGGACAAGCCCTGTCACGGCAAGGCCAAATTTTGGTTCCTTATCATCAATCGAATGGCCGCCTACAAGTGTTACTTCTGCTTCTTGGAGCTTATCGGCAGCCCCGTGTAATATTTCAGCAAGGATTTGTTTATCCAATGCAGCAATCGGAAAAGCAACGATATTAAGTGCCGTCAGCGGTTTGCCGCCCATTGCATAAATATCGCTGATTGCATTTGCTGCTGCTACCTGGCCAAACGAATAAGGATCGTCCACAATCGGTGTAAAGAAATCTACGGTTTGCACGAGCGCCAAGTCATCATGGAGACGGTATACCCCTGCATCATCACTCGTATCAAGTCCTACTAGCAAATTCGGATTATGTACAGACTGCGGGAGCATTCTCATCACTTCCGCTAAATCGGCGGGGCCGATTTTACAACCGCAGCCTCCTTTGTGTGATAATGAGGGAAGTTTTACCGATTCCAACTGTGTCATTTTAGGATCAGCCTCTCTTTTTGGTATCGTCAGCCGATTTTCCATGTAAAAAAAAACCTTCACCAGCTAACATTTTCTATTAAATATCGTATTCCTAATCCTGATCCCTGTAAAGCTTTAAAACATTATGATGATGCAATCAAATGTTTAATTTGTAATTCCAAAGGAAGCAACACTTTTTACGACCGTTCTCCACTCTTCTATCATTTGCGTTAAATATTCCCTGCCGGTTTCAGTCAGATAATAGTATTTTCTTGCCGGTCCGTTTGGTGATTGCTTTTGTGTAATACTAGTATAACCAGCTTTATTTAAGCGCCGGAGAATCGTGTAGATCGAACCTTCATATACATCTGGAAAAACCTTTGTAACGGATTTCATTACCTCATATCCATAGAGCGGTTCTCCTTTTAATTGAAAGAGAATACACATTTGAAGTATTCCTTTTTTCATTTGTGCATCCATTTCGAACACCTCTTATTCATCTGACACAATGGTGTCAGCGAGCATATCATGGAGCGCCTTATGTTCTTTTGTAAATAAGATCGTGAAAAATGAAATAACAGGCACAAGTGGAATTGAGTTAAGAAGTAGTTTCCCAATAAATTCACGATAAATAATAGTCCCGCTTTTTGCTGGGTGACTACTGGATCGACGTACTTTTATATGCATTATTTTTTTCCCGATCGTCTGCCCCTTGAAAAATAATGTGCAGCTAAGCGAATAAAAAAGGTAAAATACAAGACTTATCCCTGCTGAGATGGAAATAACCGAGCTTATCTGATTGCTTTCCTGATTGTCTTCCTCTGTGAAAATAGTTTTATCTGTTTCATCTATTTCTGTGTTGTCTAAGTTCTCCACTTTCATTCCTATTTCAGCGGAAGAAGTGAATGTAGCAAAACCTAAAGAAGAAAGAGCTCCATACACCGGGCTTGGATACATAAACAGCATCATAACCGGTATGATGATGATACCAATAATGAAAGTGACAATGAACACAGGGAGCGAAGCAACAACAGCATCAATGATGAAAGCCATCATTCGCCGGTTGGGGGTGGTTATCCGATTATCCGTTTGTCTGCTTCCGCTGTCTCCATGATCTTCCAATAGCGATTTAGCCAAAAAAGCGGGCGAACCAAGCTCTGCGGATATATCATCCTCAGTTTTCCCTTCTTCCTTCCCCGCAGCAAAAAAACTTTCATAATCTGCCAAAATATCGCTTAATTCTTCCTGCGATACCCGGACTTCCAAATTTTCTCTTAATTCGCGTAAATATTCGGACTGTTTCATAAAGGTCCTCCAATACTAATTAATAAACAGTAGCTGGTCTCATTATAACTTGCTACTGTTTATTAATCAATAGTTGATGATGGAAAACTAATAAACCAATTTGTTGAGTTTCTTTCGTTTTTGTTTCGTGAAAGGGTGACTTAAATAAGGAAAAACAGACCAGTCCGGTCTGTTTTTCCTTACTTTCACTTTATATTGCGCAGGTTCCGTCTCATCTCGCGGTTAAAATCAATGGTAAGCTCCTCAAACACCTCATCCCATTCTTCCTTAAAATACTGATATGTTTGCGGGTATTTTATTCACAACCTGATAATCCCTGCTTCATATTCTTCTTTTCCATTTCAAATCTTTGTATAAATCTTCGTATCCTTCCATCAATTGCTCGAACAGATAATCAAAAAATCATTAGTATATGAAAATTTGTGAGTCCCAATTTTATCGGTTAATCCCTTTGAATTCTGTTAGACCGGAGCTAGCGAATATTCATTTCACTCGGTATTTTTCCTCTGCGCCGGTTGCGATTCAATTTGTTTACTGCTTCCATTTCCGCTGCTGATAATTCAAAATCAAATAGTTGAAAATTTTCTTCGATTCGTGATGGTGTTTGAGATTTAGGAATCACGATCGTATTATTTTGTAAATGCCATCGCAATACCACTTGTGCCGCTGATTTGCCGTGAGCTGTTGCAATTTGTTTAATTGTTTCGTCTTGCAACACTTCACCGCCTTGTTCGAGCGGGCTCCATGCTTCTACAAAAATATCATGCTTCGCACAAAATTCTTTTAATTCATTCTGGGCGAAATAAGGATGACACTCTACTTGGTTTAATACCGGTATTACTTCACATTCTGCAAAAAGACGTTCTAAATGCTCAATATCAAAATTGCAAACTCCGATCGCCTTCGTACGTCCATCCCGATACAATTTTTCTAAAGCTTTATATGTATCGACATATTGATCATATTTTGGAGTTGGCCAATGAATTAAATAGAGATCCACATAATCAAGCCCCAGTCTGTCCAGGCTTTCATCAAATGCCCGCAAAGTATTGTCATATCCCTGATCAGCGTTCCAAACTTTTGTCGTAATAAAGAGGTTTTCCCGGGAAATATTAGACGCGTTTATTGCTTTTCCGACACCTTTTTCATTTTTATAAATCATTGCTGTGTCAATCGAGGTATAGCCAACTTCTAATGCTTTCGTAACTGCAGCGGTCGCCTGCTCGTCTTTTATTTGCCATACTCCGAACCCAAGCTGCGGCATTTTTAAGCCATTGTTTAAAGTTACATAATCCAAGGCACATCTCTCCTATAATTTATTTTTGTTTCCTCTTCGTGCTCTCCTGCACAAGCAATGTCATAACGAGAATGCAATAAAATATTCACGTTAGGGAAATGATCATTATATTTTATCCTGTTCTACTGACCTATTATTTAGCTGTCAAGAAGAGGGGCGTCTGACCGAACCTTTGCATCCGCAGTGCCATCATCGCAGACCAATAAGCAGACGAACCCTGCCCAGACAGCTGCCAAGCCAATCCCTCATCATTTATCTTTTAAAGGATTAATGAGAATGACAGGATTCAAACTAATATACACATATACCAAAAATATGAAAAACGCAAGAATAATTACTACCAAACCATAATAAAACATTTAATTTATACAACCGGTTCCCCTTCCACAGGTATTTCCAGTTCTTCTTTGCACCAATGACAAAACCATTGAAAATCGTCTTTGACCTGATTTTTATAAGCCAGCGCAACAAATATGATTTGTGAAATAAAAGTATCGACATCGTCACCGATCGCTTTTAAAATTTCTTCTTCACTATTATAAGCCAGCAATTCCTCATCCACATCCCGATCGGCGCGGGCATGGATTTTTGCGGTAATGCTGCCCATTACCTCCAGCGTTTCATCGATATCTTTTACCGTTTCTAAATGTTTCGCCTTCACTTTCTTTTTATAAGGTGAGCGCTCCCGGACATAAAAATGCTTTCCGTCGATCGTAATATACCCCAGGTATGGATCTTCGTGATGATGCATTGCTTTTTGTGTCGTAATAACTCGTTCTCCCTGGTGAGGATACTTTTCCCAAAATAATTCATTATACGGTAAAAAGTAGCCCGGGACAGGAGTACGCACTTCCTTTACTTCCAAAACAAGATCATCAAGGCCTAATTGATTTTCGCCGCCTTCGACGAGAACATAATAACGCTTCAACCCGATCGATGCCGTTCCGGATCCAAGCTTAAAGACGACATCTTTTATCCGGTAAAAGGATTGTTGCCTGCGGTCTTCCATATCAAGCGATTCGATATAATGCTCCCATACTTGCTGCAATACAGCCCGTTCCTCTTCCGGCACCGGGCGGATTTCATCTGAATATTGAAAGCTGCGCCGATTATTTTCATCGAGAACAGTAATTTCTTCGAGAAGCTGATTTGTTTGCCGTTTTTTCAATTTTTTTAAAATCTTCTTCACTGGCCCTTTTGTGTTGTCTTTTGTAAAAAACAACGTTACCGCATCATCCTTTTTGTTTTTAAAACGCCGCATTTGTTTATAATAAGCATGTAAGTACGTTTCGATTCTTTGTTTCTGCTCCTCTTCACTCAGACCGAGTGCCTCCGCAAATAAGGCGATGCTAACAGACATTCTTAAAACATCATACAAATAGGAACCGATATAGCCCTCATCAAAATCGTTCACATCATAGACAATTTCCCCTTCTTCATTTTGAAACGCACCGAAATTTTCAAAATGCAAATCACCTTGAATCCACGTTGATTTGTTCTCCGGCGTATGATAGGAAAAAGGAATCTTCGTCATATCATAGTAAAACAAATAAGCACTTCCCCGGTAAAATCGGAATGGGTTTTCCATCATTTGCCGATATTTTTCAAATCTCATTTCTGTATCAAGCCCCATAATCTCCTCATCAAACTGATGGAATACTGTTTCAAGCAGCTGTTTTCGCAATACTTTCCGTGTTTCTTTTACCCTTGCCAATAAATCGCTTTCCATGATTTCATCCCCTTATTCTTGTATTTTCATATATTGTTGATAACAGACAACTATCAAACTCAATTATTAAACTCTCAACTTCTCATTAAGTTCATGTGAGAAATAAATCCTTATACGGAAAACGTAATTCTATAACTTTTCATCCTTTCTCCTATCGTGAGATGACATAAATAATTTGAACGTGACTATTACATTACTGCTGCTCCAACGGTCATTTTTTAATGTGTAATTATACCATAAAGCACTGTAAAAATAAAGCAACTTTGCATGTTACACTTCCTATTAAAAAGAAAAGAAAATGTTTATCTTTTTCTTTGTTTTGTTTATTTCTCATTTTTGGAATTGTAAAAGAGATGAAAACAATCCGTCATCAAGCATAAGTTCGTTGTTATATTAATGCAAAATATAGCAAAGTTATATTAAGAACAGCATAATCTTATTTCTGCCGGAATGAACTCATAATTTTGGACAATTCTTTTAAGTTATAATTTACAGAGACTATCCATATCGTTCATGACCACCTTCTTTTTACATTTTTCATTAGATCCATTATTTCTGTTCACCGGCATTTATTTATTTTGTAACACTTCAGCAAGGTTTATCTCAAGGTTATCTTTTAGAACAAGCAGCTTGTTCTCATACTGCTCTAATCGTTTTCGAATTTTTGATTTACTTTGTTTTTCAAATTGGGCATTCCATTCAAACATGTTACAAAACATTTTCAACGTTGGTTTGTAGTTTGCTTTTTCCAGTTTTAATTTTTGTAACAAAAATCTTTTAATAATTCGAAAAGTTCGTTTTTTATAGTTTGTATCTAGAAAAATGATCAAATCTGCACTTTCCATACTTGGGAGTATCCATTCACCATCATGCGCTCCTTCAATAATCCAAGCCTCAGAATGGATAATATTTTTCAGATATGCATCTCTTTGCTGCGGGGTTCTTCTAATGTCGCCATTATCTTGTCTGATCCAGACAACATTATCCAACTCAAAATGAGGAATATTTAGTTGAGTAGATAATGTTCTTGCCAGCGTTGTTTTTCCGCTTCCGACCGAACCAATGATATGTATTTTTTTCATATTCATCACCATTAAGGAAGATTTACTTTTCTTCTATTCTACTATACTGAAAATCAGGCGCATGGCAACAGGATATGCCATTCTAATGGATATAGAAGGCAATAAGATGGATGTAAAGCCGATTCCAAAGTTTTCTAAGATGCAGAGAGTGAGTGCCAGAAAATCGTGGATTACTACACAAAAAACCATTCCATTTTTTTACTTATGTGCCACTTGATATTTGTATGTATCGAAAGAAGTTGTTGATTCCACTTGGAAATGATGTAAAACAACTCATGTGTGATACAGCCAATAGGTATCATTTTAGAATCGTCGAAATGGAAGTAGACAAAGATCACATCCATTTGCTTATTCACTATGAACCTAAGATGAGTATTCTTGAAATCGTAAGACTGCTCAAGCAAATGACTACGTTTCATATTTGGAAACAACATGAAAAAAATCTTGCTAAGCATTTTTGGAAAGAACGAACTTTTGGAGTGACGGATATTTTGCTTGTTCCATTGGGAACGTCAGCAGAGAAACGATTCAAAAATACATTCAAGAACAAGGCTAAAAGCGGGCCTACATCCCCTACCCTAAAGGAATAGGGGTTTTACGCCCAATTTTATATAAAAATCCGGATGGCTTCTTGATATAAGAAACATCCGGATTTATTTGATTCTTTGCAGAACCTACTATGCTGCAATAATAGATAAGTTACTATAAGTAATTGTTGAATACAGCCATTCGGGCAGGCAAATCCATTTTAATGTTCGTTCATTCTTTTTCTTCTTTGTCCCAAAACCCAACCGGTTCCCCCTGCAAAAATAAGGATCGCTCCGATTAGCAACCAATTGTAGCTGTTTGTTGAAGTATTCGGCAAATTACTAGCTGAGTCTGGACCTTGATTATCAGGTGCTGTATTCTGATTGCCATCATTGGTCTGTTCCCCCGGTTTCTTGATGACCGTAACCAACATATCTTCACTTATATTTCCATTTAAATCCTCAGCATATATAGTTATCACTGTACCAGCCGGTTGAATTGGAATAGCGACTTTGTAAATCCCTTTATCATCTGCTTTTGTACTTCCCAATTTACTATTTTCAGCTTTTACAATTACGGTTGCCCCTGATTCAGCAGTACCTGTGATAAAGGTATCCGTATCCGTAACTTCATTTGCCGTCGGTTTCTCAGGAGGTGTTTTATCCATTACGGTTCGTTCATAGGTATC
This sequence comes from Bacillaceae bacterium Marseille-Q3522, assembly GCA_017898095.1. Taxonomy (GTDB): domain Bacteria; phylum Bacillota; class Bacilli; order Bacillales; family Cytobacillaceae; genus JAGKQJ01. The sequence continues at coordinate 18,530 of JAGKQJ010000040.1, forward strand.
CGTACCGCGATATTTAGAAAATCTTAAGATTTTAATAAGAAAAAAACCATAAAATGGATTCCTGCTTTGCGATATAATAATTACGGGTTCCATACTGAAAAGAAAGAAGATGGCGCTTTTGACTGCAAATATTTTAATCGTGGATGATGAACAAGCAATTGCCGATTTGGTGGAAGTGTATCTGAAAAATGAGAACTATCATATCTTTAAATTCTATAACGGCAAGGATGCGCTTACCTGCATGGAAAATGAAAGATTGGATCTTGCCATTCTGGATGTCATGCTCCCCGATATGGATGGTTTTTCAATCTGTCAGCAAATCCGGGAAAAGCATAATTTTCCGGTTATCATGCTGACGGCCAAAGAAGAAGAAATTGATAAGATTACCGGTCTGACATTAGGCGCGGATGACTATATCACGAAGCCGTTCCGTCCGTTGGAACTTGTTGCCCGTGTCAAGGCGCAGCTGCGGCGGTTTACCAAATATAATGCTGCAGAACCAAACCAGGAAGAACACTTCATTGCCTTTTCCGGCTTAGTTTTGGACAAGAATACCCACGAATGTACGCTGAATGAAAAAAAGCTATCGCTCACTCCGACAGAATTTTCTATTTTATGGGTTCTTTGTTCCAATCGCGGCCGGGTCGTCCGTTCAGAGGAATTGTTCCAGCAGGTATGGGGAGACAAATATTTCACCAACAGTAACAATACGGTCATGGTTCATATCCGGCATTTAAGGGAAAAAATGCACGACAGCGCAGAACGCCCTAAGTATATCAAAACTGTATGGGGAGTTGGCTATAAAATTGAGAAATAACAGAAAAAATGATTATTCGAAATTAAAAGGGAAAGTATTTTTTCAGATGCTGCTGATTACAGTTGCCGCCGCCGTGACTGTTTATCTATTGCGTCATATCCTGCGTGGACAGATCGGAGATCGTATCGTTCGATATTTAATCAATGCTTTTCATTTTGAAAATTCGGACGCAAAGGAAATCTATCAGTTAGTCATTCGCAACAATATGGACATGATCCTTTTTGTTGTAATCCTGCTATTTTTAGTTATCCTTTTTCGATTTTTTGTTTCCTGGTTTACTAAATATTTTGATGAAATCAGTGCCGGAATGGATAGACTTGTGGAGGAATCCGGTAATGAAATTACCTTATCACCGGAATTGGATTTCATGGAAAAAAAGCTTAATCAGATAAAAAGCAACTTGAAAAAACAAAAGAAAGCCGTGCTTGATGCCGAGCAGCGCAAAAATGATTTAGTCGTTTACCTGGCTCATGATATAAAAACACCTCTGACCTCTGTGATCGGATACTTAAGTCTTCTCGATGAAGCTCCTGATATGCCTCCCGGGCAGAAGGCAAAATATGTCGGCCTTACCTTGGAAAAAGCTTATCGGTTAGAACAGCTTATCAATGAGTTTTTTGAGATCACCAGATTTAATCTGCAAACGATTGTGTTAAATAAAGAAAAAATAAATTTATTGTTCATGCTCCAGCAAATGGCCGATGAATTCTATCCAATGCTGACTCCGCAAGGAAAACAGGTGTCCGTCCATGTTCCTGACGGCCTCACACTGTGGGGAGACGCAGACAAACTAGCCCGGGTCTTCAATAACATCCTGAAAAACGCGATCGCCTATAGTTATGAAAACAGCGTCATTGATATTTCCGCTCAGCAGCAGGATAAAAATATGGTGATCACTTTTACGAATCAAGGCAATCCGATCCCGCGAGAAAAACTAGAAACGATATTTGAGAAATTTTTCCGGCTGGATACATCCCGTTCAACCCATACTGGCGGTGCCGGGCTTGGACTGGCTATTGCCAAAGAAATTGTCAACGCGCATAGAGGCAATATTTCCGTACAAAGTGATCCAGAAAAGACAGTCTTTACGGTCGTGCTTCCGCAAAGGCTGGAACCAGTATAGGAAAATAATAAGTTCTTGATAAGCATTTTTTAAGATTTTGATAAGTTAAAATTCCAACTTTGCCTGCCTGATTTCGATAAACTGAAAAAGTCGAATCAGACAGGTATTTTATTCCTGAAAGGAGGTCTCCGGCATGAAAAGAAAATAGGTTATGAAAATGTTTCCATTTTTAAATAGGCGGAATAAACAGTTCAGCATGAATTTTTCTTTTGTCCGGCGCTAAATGGAACAAAAGTGCTAAAATTGATTAATACGATTCATATATTTGCAAATTGCAGAGTGAAATAGTTTGCGGTAAAAGCAAAGAAGAATGTAATACGAAAGGAAAAATCCATATAATGAAAAAAACAGTAATAACAATTTATGGATGCGAGCCGGATGAAGCCGTTTTGTTCCGGGAGATGGCGCCCGCTTTGGCGTTATGCCAACGATCACGGATGAACCGGTATCTGAAGATAATATTGACCTGGCATTTGGGAATCGATGCATTTGAAAGGAGCATGCAGCATGGATAAGTTGAAAATCGCCATTCTATTCGGAGGCTGTTCCGAAGAACATCCCGTCTCCGTTAAATCTGCACAAGAGGTTGCCAAAAACCTTGATATCGAAAAATATGAACCATTTTATATCGGAATTACGAAAAATGGTGTTTGGAAGCTTTGTTCTTGCCCTGACGCAAATTGGGAAAGCGGCGACTGCCATCCGGTTATGCTGTCACCGGATAGAAGCGTACACGGATTGCTTGTTTTGGAGCAGGGACAATACAAAACGATCCGTTTGGATATGGTGTTTCCCGTTCTGCATGGCAAACTCGGCGAGGATGGCGCAATACAAGGTTTGCTGGAACTTTCCGGCATCCCCTATGCTGGTTGCGATGTCCAAAGTTCTGCTCTGTGTATGGACAAATCGCTTGCTTATATCGTCGCTGGAAACGCGGGCATTGCAACGCCACATTTCCGCACGGTCACAGAGAACGAAACTGTAGATGCCGACCGGCTTGCTTATCCCGTTTTTGTAAAGCCGGTCCGTTCCGGTTCCTCTTTCGGAGTCAGCAAGGTAAGTCGAAAAGAAGAACTGGCGGGGGCGGGGGAAACTGCAAGACAGTATGACTCGAAAGTGCTGATTGAAGAGGCGGTCACCGGCAGTGAAGTAGGATGTGCGATATTGGGCGGCGACAGTGATTTGATTGCCGGCGAGGTCGATCAAATATGCCTGTCGCACGGTTTTTTCAGAATCCATCAGGAGAATAAACCTGAAAAAGGATCCGAAAACGCAACCGTCATCGTTCCCGCTGACATTTCCGCAGAGGCGCACCTGCTCGTTCAGGAGACCGCAAAAGCCGTCTATCGCGCCTTGGGATGCAGAGGACTTGCACGGGTGGATCTGTTCCTGAAGGAAGATGGAAAAGTAATCCTGAACGAGGTAAATACGATGCCGGGGATGACCTCATACAGCCGTTATCCAAGAATGATGGCGGCCGCAGGATTGCCGCTTGCCGAAGTGATCGACCGGATTGTGTCGTTGACACTGGAAGGGAAAAGAAGATGAAAAATGATTTTGTCTTTGTCGACGAGTTTCTATCCGAAATACGTTGGGATGCAAAATACGCAACCTGGGATAATTTTACCGGCAAACCGGTGGACGGATATGCAGCAAATCGGATTGTCGGTACGAAAGCTTTGTGCACAGCCCTGGAAAAAGCACGCGAAAAAGCCGCATCCATTGGCTTTGGTTTGCTTCTTTGGGACGGTTATCGCCCGCAACGCGCCGTCGATTGTTTTCTGCGCTGGTCAAAACAGCCGGAAAATGGCCGGACAAAACAAAAGCACTATCCAAATATGGACAAATCCGAGATCGTTGCAAAAGGATATGTGGCCGCTAAGTCGGCGCACAGCCGGGGCAGCGCCATTGACCTAACACTTTATCATTTAGCTGACGGTACACTTGTTCCAATGGGCGGTGACTTTGATTTGATGGATACCGTCTCGCATCATGAAGCAAAAGGAATTGCACAAGCCGAAGCGGGAAACCGTCAATCCCTTCGTTCGATCATGGAGGCGTGCGGTTTTGTTGCATACGATTGCGAGTGGTGGCATTACACACTGAAACACGAACCTTATCCAAACACGTACTTTGATTTTCCCATCGTATAGCCAAGCCGGCGAAAGAAATTGCCAAAAGAGCGGAAAATATCGCAACTGATATTTTAGGCAGCATAATCAGGATAAGAACAGGAATGCCAAGCTCATCCGTTTGGAAGGATTTTCTTTGCGAATCCATTTTGTTAACGATAGACGGCCGTGCCGCGATTGTTACGAGGCATCACAAGAGGATGAAAAAGTTGTTTTTTAGGATAAACGCCCATGCACGAACGGAACCACTAGAAAAGGAAAATGGAAAGTTGTTTTTCAGGACAGACAGCCACGATAAGGAAATCTTAAGAAGTTCATAAGATGGAATTCCAACATAGTTCCTTATTCTATGGTTGTAATATTATCACAGAATAAGGGACTGTTTTATTATGGTACGAAAAGAAAAAAAGAAAAAGCCGGGAGTGCACATATTCGTGACCTTTTTGTTCATAGCTATTGCCTTGGTTTACATTTTTCTGGGAAACCACCATCTATTTGAGAAGGAAAATGATAATCTTTCCTTTTTAAAGATGACATCCGATTCTTCTGACGATCGAGCAGCGCCGCTTCCTCCGTCAAAAGAACCCGATCTCACTGTTTCTATCTCTCCTGATGAGCTGAACAGTTCTAATGCGATTTTGATGCGCTTAACAGATGATACCGTCCTGATGCAGAAAAATAGTGAAGAAAAAATCTACCCTGCTTCCTTGACGAAAATGATGACAGCCATTGTTGTCATAGAAAATGCAGCTGATCTGGAGGAAAAAATCGAACTTTCCAATTCTATTTTTCAGGGGCTGTACGAAGCAGATGCATCAATGGCGGGTTTCCAGCCGGGTGAGCAGGTCAAAGCAATAGATCTGTTATACGGAGCAATGCTGCCAAGCGGTGCGGAATCCTGTATTGGGCTGGCTGATTGGATTGCAGGATCAGAGCAGAATTTTGTAAAAATGATGAATCAAAAGGCGACGGATCTTGGTATGGACAATACCCATTTTGAAAATGCGACCGGACTTCATAATGAAAACCACTACACAACAGTCAAGGATTTGGCTGTTCTTCTAAGCTATGCTTTGCAAAATGATACTTTCCGGGAGATTTTTACTTCCCCCCGCCATGCCACACCACCTACGAATAAGCATCCTGACGGGATTACCTTTTACAATACGATGTTTAAAGAACTCAACAATCAAAACATCATTGGCGGGGAAATTTTAGGAGGGAAAACCGGCTATACCAATGAGGCAGGTCTATGTCTCGCGAGTCTCGCCAAAGTGGACAGGCATGAATATATTCTCATTTCAGCCGGGGCAAAAGGAGATCACCATTCGGAACAGTATCATATTACCGATGCATTAGCTGTATACAACAGGATAGGAAAGTGAATTCGTTTCAGCAGGCGAATGAAGATACGCTGTTTAGGAGAAAAATCAGTTCATTTTTTGAAAGCATACGAGTCGATTTTTGAAAGTTTACATTTTTGTTCACTTTATTGCGATTTGACCAGTCTCTTATCCTCTTGAAAATATAACTACTACTATATAAGGAACTGATTTTTTTGTAACTACGCAAAAGATGGAGACTTAAAAAAACTGCAGGATTTTAAATGGCAGCTATAGAGAGGCAGGCTATCAGGTAATTAAACAGAAAAATAAATCCCCCTGTTAAAACAGAAGGATTTTAAGGGTAATGCCTATCACCGGTTTATTGGTGATTTCCGAGAAATTATGAAGATTTTAAGCGGGAGACAAAACCGTAACTATTTTTTCAAGCAAAATTGTTTAGCAGCAAAAACAAGTTGATTCCAGGAAAATATCACTTTGCTTTTGAAATATATATATTAGTAATTCACTTGCAAAAATTCAGGATTTCTTTTACCGTTTCATCAACAATTAAAATTGGCACCTTTTATGAAGGCATTAGGATTTCACTTGCATCATTTCAAAAAAGTTCTGATAATCTTCCAAATAAAAGTCTGCACCGGGTTCGTTATTTTTGAAAAAACAAGTTTTTGCCCCGATTTTTTTCCCGGGGATAAGGTCAAGCAACCGGTCTCCGATAACCATATCAATAGAATGACTCCGGTGAAGATACTGATATGAAGCAGGATCCGGTTTACGCGGAAAACCGTCATCACCCGCAACCATATCATCAAAATATTTTTCCCAACCGTAATAGCTTAATATTCTATTAATATAGGCCCGTTTACTGTGCGTCATGATCACATTCTTATTTGCGTATGCAAGAATTTTTTCCACACCATTAAATGGCTTAAATTCCTCAGCCGGTGTTTGGTTCAATATTTCATAATAACTGTTCATTTGCGTATCGGACAGATGGAAATATTGAATTGCATGGGCATAGGATACTTTTAATTTGCGATAAATATTTTCTTCTGAAATATGTTGCAGAAAGTTTTGCTTCATTATTTTTGTAAATACCGGGTAAGAATCAAAAATCGTTCCGTCAAAATCCCATAAGATGTTCAAGTAAATAACCTCCTAATTCGAATGCTTCTCTATGAAACTTCAAGCAGCAAGGATTTTACTGCCCTATAAGCTGTGATAAAAATGATGAATGAGTACAATATGGTTCAATCCCAAAAAGATCATAGATAAACTTCGTCCATAACATATAGATAATTGCTCTACGTTATTACCACAATATATTGTAGATTCGTAAAATTTTTTAGATAACATCCACCTTTTACGACTACTACAATATTTATATATTTTTGAATATTTCTAAAATTGGAACAACCAAAAAAAGCTACCCTTACTATTTTACCAATTAAATTTATTAATCTCCATTGCTTAAAAAAGGAAGATTTATTCCTTTAAAAAGCTGCATACTTTTCTTCCTCCACTGTAATAATCTTTTTTTAAAACAATGACAGACTTATATCTCTATTTTACTCTACAATTCTTATATTAAAAACCGATAAATATTAATTTACTAAAAATTCACAATAAATTAACATTTTAAACTTTATTAAATTTACTTCCTATTTCTTATTCTCACATAACTTTTTGACTTTCTTCCTTAAAATAATGTTGCTGCGCCGGTTGCCGTACTATAAAAAATAGTACGAAACTTATCATCCATATGGCAACATCAGCTGTTGTAATCAATAAGAGACCCCCTGCAATTGCCGGTCCTATTAAAAATGCCCCGGACATAACAAGACCGCGAAATGAATTGAATTGCTTTCGCACATGCTTTGGGATAAGGCTGGCTATGTAACTGATAGAGGTAGGTTCAAAAAAAGCTTTGGAAACGGAAAGAAAAAATAAGCATATGTAGATCAACCAAACTGACGGGAGAAATGGAATCATTGCCACCAGAATCCCCCTGATAACATCGGTTGTAATCACAAGCCTGCGTTTATTCATCCGGTCGATCAAACTTCCGGACCAAAATTTCGTTACGATCGCAGCAATCGGCCCCATAATCCATAACCCGGCAACCGCAGCAGGGGAGCCTGTCAATTGCAGGACAAGTACGTTAATTGCAACAAGGTAAATGAAATCGCCCATTGTCGAAATACCGGTACCAGAAAGTAACATAATCGAATTCGCCTTTTTGCGCACTAAAAAAGCCCATTTCTCACTTTTTAGTCATTAAAAAGTGATATGACAATTTTGCATGAGATGAATCTTTCAGCAGCAGAATGAAAGTTTTTTCATTGTCTCAGCACTTTTTTTTAAAAGTTAAAGTTTAATAATAATTCTGGCAATAATGTTGTATCATATTTGAAAGGCTTTCTCCTTTTTTCCTTTGTTTTCATCTATAATTAGCGGCAGATGTGATGCAAATGGCTCGTCTTCGTT
>JAGKQJ010000041.1 GCA_017898095.1 Bacillaceae bacterium Marseille-Q3522
AAATTAAAGCTAAATGACTAACGTGTTTCAGGTAGAGGAGTCTTGACCTGATAATTTATTAAAAAATGAAAGACAACAATCATAGACATTCCGAGAAATAGTCTAATGTAGGATGTCATTTAAATTATAAATACACACCCTTACAATTAAATTGTATATTTTACATTATAATGAGTCACAAAAATGTTAAATACGTGTTCAAAAGAGTCAAAATGTGTAAAAAATGAAAGTCTCATAAAGAAACCATTAGACGGCAACGATATAAGACTTTTTGAACAGCCTTAAAACTGTGCTGTATATTGATTTTGTATAATGTACATGCCGACATGAAAAAGAAAAAACACAAGATTATAGCAAGAGGAGGTGAAAGGATGGATTTAATCTTACTCATCATCTCCATTTTGCTTGCCTTATTCGTCGGTGTAGTTGTTGGCTATTTTGTTAATAAATCCATTGCTGAGGCAAAAGTAGCAGGTGCGAAAAATGCGGCGGAACAAATTTTAGAAGACGCAAAGCGCGAAGCAGAAAGCTTAAAAAAGGAAGCCCTGTTAGAGGCAAAGGATGAGATTCACAAGCTTCGCAGCGAAACAGAACGGGAAATTCGTGAGCGAAGAAACGAATTACAAAAACAAGAAAATCGTTTATTACAGAAAGAGGAGAATCTTGATCGGAAAGATGAAACGTTAGAAAAGCGTGAAACCCTTTTAGAAAAGAGAGATGATTCTCTTACGAAAAGACAACAGCATATTGAAGAGATGGAAAGCAAAGTGGATGAGATGTTACGAACACAGCAAGCGGAACTGGAACACATCTCCGGATTGACTCGCGAGGAGGCAAAATCTGTTATTATTGAACGGATGGAACAGGAGTTAAAGTATGACATTGCGATGATGATCAAAGAGAGCGAGACCAGGGCGAAAGAAGAAGCGGACAAGAAAGCAAAAGAAATTTTGTCACTGGCAATCCAGCGTTGTGCAGCTGATCATGTTGCCGAAACAACGGTATCGGTTGTGAATCTTCCAAATGATGAAATGAAAGGGCGTATCATCGGAAGGGAAGGCCGGAATATCCGTACGCTTGAGACGTTAACGGGTATTGATCTGATCATCGACGATACACCTGAAGCAGTTATTTTATCAGGCTTTGATCCGATTCGTCGTGAAACAGCCCGCTTGGCATTAGAAAAACTCGTTCAAGATGGTCGTATTCATCCGGCACGAATAGAGGAAATGGTTGAAAAGGCGCGTCGTGAAGTAGATGAACATATTCGGGAAATTGGCGAACAAACAACATTTGAAGTAAGTGTTCACGGTCTTCACCCGGATCTGATAAAAATCCTTGGCCGTCTGAAATTCCGCACAAGCTACGGACAGAACGTATTAAAGCATTCGATCGAAGTTGCTCAGCTTTGCGGGTTGTTGGCTGCTGAACTGGGTGAAGATGAAACCCTTGCACGCCGTTCCGGATTACTTCATGATATTGGAAAAGCAATTGATCACGAAGTTGAAGGCAGCCATGTTGAAATAGGAGTTGAACTTGCGACGAAATATAAGGAACATCCGGTTGTGATAAATAGTATAGCATCCCATCACGGTGATACGGAGCCTACTTCTAATATTGCTGTTCTGGTTGCGGCTGCAGATGCATTGAGCGCAGCAAGGCCGGGTGCCAGACGGGAAACCTTGGAAAACTATATTCGTCGTTTAGAAAAGCTTGAAGAAATTTCCGAATCTTATGATGGTGTTGAAAAATCATTTGCCATCCAGGCAGGGCGTGAAGTAAGGATTTTAGTGAAGCCTGACCAAATTGATGATTTAGAGGCGCATCGGCTGGCAAGAGATATCCGTAAAAAAATCGAGGAAGAACTGGACTATCCCGGCCATATAAAAGTGACAGTTATTCGGGAAACAAGAGCTGTAGAATATGCAAAATAAAGCGGTGCACAAGCACCGCTTTATTATATGAATGCCGAAAATGGCCAATACTTTCCGAATCATTTTTTGATTCGCATCGGATAATTTGGAATAAAACAGCAACGAAGGAAACAAGGAACTGTTTTTATCTGAAGGGAAAAACACTCTCTTGCCAAAAAAACGAGGCAAACCTGTAATAGATGAAATAGAAAGGAATTTATGATGAAAATATTATTTATAGGTGATGTTGTCGGTTCTATTGGAAGGAAAATGGTGAAAGATTTCGTTCCAAAACTGAAAGAAAAATATCACCCGCATATCACGATTATTAATGGGGAAAATGCAGCAGGAGGAAAAGGGATAACGGAAAAAATCTACCGAGGTTTTCTGGAAACTGGTGTTCAGGCAATCACTTTAGGAAATCATACTTGGGATAATCGTGACATTTTTGAGTTTATTGAAGAAGCAAAATATTTAATAAGACCGGCAAATTTTCCTGCTAATAACCCTGGAAAAGGGATCTGCTATTTAAAAATGAATCAAGAAGAAGTTGCTGTTATTAGTTTGCAAGGCAGAACTTTTTTACCGCCCATTGACTGCCCATTTAGGAAAGCAGATGAATTAATTGAAGAAGCAGGAAAAAGGACTCCAATTATTTTTGTTGATTTTCACGGCGAAGCTACGAGCGAAAAATTAGCACTGGCATGGTATTTGGACGGAAGAGTCTCGGCGGTTATTGGAACTCATACACATGTACAAACAGCGGACGGACGAATTCTGCCAAATGGTACTGCCTATTTATCAGATGTCGGAATGACGGGTCCGTATGACGGGATTTTGGGAATTGAGAAAGATGCTGTACTAAAACGATTCCTAACCGGATTGCCGGTACGCTTTGAAGTAGAAAAACAGGGAAGAGAACAATTAAGTGCTGTTTTGATTGAAATCGATAATAAGTCCGGGAAAGCAACAGACATCCAGCCAATCTTAATTAATGACGATCATCCGTTTTATTCATAGAGTGAATTTTCCATCAGTGGAGAAATTGTTCATGAAAAATTTTCTTCGTAATTGGTTAAATTTTTCTATAAGCGGAAGTTCCTTGTTTTTCATATTGGAAAAATCTTCGCGATTTCGGCTTCCCCTTTAAGGGCTTTCATGATAAAAAAAGTCCAAGCCGGAATAACTCCTTTTTCTTTTGAATATAGTAGCAATGGAATGATTTATACCTGATGTGTTCACCTGTAAAGCTGAGCATGCGGGAGGGGTTAAACAAGGAGGAGCTAGGAATGGAAATATTAAAAGTTTCAGCAAAATCTAATCCTAATTCTGTAGCTGGTGCACTTGCTGGTGTTCTGCGAGAGAGGGGTGGGGCAGAAATTCAGGCAATCGGTGCGGGTGCATTAAATCAAGCGGTTAAAGCAGTAGCAATCGCAAGAGGCTTTGTCGCGCCTAGCGGGGTTGATTTAATATGTATCCCGGCCTTTACAGATATTCAAATTGATGGCGAAGAAAGGACAGCCATTAAGCTTATTGTTGAACCACGCTGAAAAATCCTTACCGGCAAAGGACTGACGACCTGAAGAAACAAAAGTGACCAAAAAGTGACCATCTACAAAATTTCATTGAACAGGCCCGCTGCCTGTTCTTTGTCTATTTTACAATGTTATCGCAGATTAAGGGGCAGTAATACCCCCGCCTCAAAATTGGAGGTGAAACCAATCATGTTAGGCGGGGGATAAACTGCCCCTAAAAGCCCGATTGGTTCAACTAACCATCAGTGGGGATGAAGGAAAACCCCCACTGATGGAAGTTTCACTTTATTCACTGGCACTGGCGCAGTAGTCACCATTTCTTGTGGAAGTCTGTCTGCGCAAAAAAACCGCGTCGTCCTGGCCTTCGGAGCTTCTCATTCGTTAATTTCTGAATACCTCCATGAATAATCGGAACAAAATGGATTGTAACACATGACAATCCGTTTTTTTTGTTATACAGTATAAGAAGCCGTATCTAAGATTGTTTGTTTCCTTAATAGAGTTTATAATGATTAATTGGTAATAAAGTAGAAAAGCGAAAGGGGATTCTAATGAACGAACAACAACGATTAGACAGTCAGCAAGTAAAAACAAATAATCCTTCGGACAAAAAATCCGTAAAGGATTATAGCAAATATTTTGAATCAATTTACACTCCGCCTTCTCTTAAAGATGCGAAAAGGCGGGGAAAAGAAACGGTAAAATATCATAAAGATTTTACAATTGCAAAAGAATTTGAAAATATGGGAAAGGGACGTAAGTTTTATATTCGCACTTACGGCTGTCAAATGAATGAGCATGACACTGAAGTAATGGCAGGAATATTTCTGGAATTGGGCTATGAGCCGACTGAATCCGTCGAAGATGCCAACGTGATTCTGCTTAATACTTGTGCAATTCGTGAAAATGCAGAAAATAAAGTATTTGGTGAACTTGGACATTTAAAGCAGTTAAAACGGGAGCAGCCTGATCTGTTGCTTGGTGTTTGCGGATGCATGTCACAAGAAGAATCCGTTGTTAATAAAATTTTAAAAACGTATCATCATGTCGACATGATCTTTGGAACCCATAATATCCATCGCCTTCCGCATATTCTCCAAGAAGCATATTTATCAAAGGAAATGGTCGTGGAAGTATGGTCAAAAGAAGGTGATGTTATTGAAAACCTGCCAAAGGTCCGCCGGGGGAATATTAAAGCATGGGTCAATATTATGTACGGCTGTGATAAGTTCTGTACGTATTGTATCGTTCCATATACCCGCGGGAAAGAACGGAGCCGCCGTCCGCAAGAAATCATTCAGGAAGTGCGGCAGCTGGCAGCCAAAGGTTATCAGGAAATCACCTTATTGGGACAGAACGTAAATGCGTACGGAAAAGATTTTACAGATATGCGCTACGGCCTCGGTGATTTAATGGAAGAAATAAGAAAGATCGACATTCCCAGAATCCGCTTTACAACGAGCCACCCTCGTGATTTCGATGACCATCTAATCGAAGTGCTTGCAAAGGGCGGGAATCTGTTGGAACATATTCATTTACCGGTACAGTCCGGTTCTACTGATGTACTGAAAATTATGGCACGTAAATATTCAAGAGAGCAATATTTAGAGCTTGTAAAAAAAATAAAGGCTGCCATTCCTGATGTTGCGTTAACGACGGATATTATCGTCGGTTATCCCAATGAAACGGAAGAACAGTTTGAAGAAACATTATCATTGTACCGCGAAGTCGGCTATGAGGGAGCATATACTTTTATTTACTCTCCCCGTGAAGGAACACCGGCTGCCAAAATGAAAGATAACGTGCCGATGGAAGTAAAAAAGGATCGCTTGCAACGGTTAAATGCCGTTGTAAATGAACTTTCGGCAAAAGCGATGAAACAATATCAAGGTCAAATTGTCGAAGTCCTCGTGGAAGGTGAGAGCAAGAATAATCCGGAAATATTAGCCGGCTATACAAGGAAAAATAAGCTTGTCAACTTTGCAGGTCCGAAATCCGCGATCGGAAAAATAGTGAAAGTCCGTATCACGGAAACAAAAACATGGTCATTAAATGGAATAATGACAGAAGTCTTGGAAAGCTTCCAGCATCTTGCTTGATCGATATTTGAAAACTAATATTAGCCAGGCTGTGCTTTGTTTTATAACTCTGAGGATCGTGAGTTTTACTGATACATGTAAGTACAATTAAAAAGCTTGTTTTTAATTTTTCAATCAACAGTCTTTACAAATCTCACTTTTTTCATGTCAAAACTGCAAATGTACGTTAACAGTGAAAAGGATGCGAGGTGGACAATATTGGCCAATTATTCAAAGGATGACATTATTAGCAAGGCAAAAGAATTAGCACAAATGATTTCTGCAACTGAAGAAGTGGATTTTTTTAAACGTGCAGAAGAACAAATTCACGAAAATGATAAAGTGCACTCCCTTATTACACAAATAAAAGGTTTGCAAAAGCAGGCGGTTAATTTACAAAACTATGGAAAGACGGAAGCATTGAAAAAAACAGAAGAAAAAATTTCACTCCTTGAACAGCAATTAGATGAAATTCCTGTTGTAGCTGAATTTAAACAGTCACAGGCAGATGTAAATGATCTGCTGCAAATTGTAGCATCAACGATTTCCAATACTGTGACAGATCAGATCTTAGTTTCCACCGGCGGGGATTTGTTAACTGGAGAAACAGGTGCGGCAATAAAAAAGAAACAGCAAATCAATCAGTGAGCCAGTAAGCGGAAAATTTGGGGGAATCAGGTGCGATGTTCCCCCAACTAAATTAAAAATTCCTCTTGTAATTCGCTAAGAAAAAAGGTCTTACCCTTAAAAATAAATAGATAAAGAAAAAAACTCTTTAGGCAGGAGAAGTCCGGAGAGCTTTTTTGGATTTTTATCGCAGATTAAGGGGCAGTAATACCCCCACCTCAAAAATGGAGGTGATACCAGTCATTTTAGGTGGGGGATAAACTGCCCCCAAAAGCCCGATTGGTGAGATAAGGTTATTCTTAGTGCTTCAGCCCTTAGAAAAATCAATCAGGCTCTGCGTGATAAGGTTATTCTTAGTGCTTCAGCCCTTAGAAAAATCAATCGGGCTTTGCGCGACAAGGTTTTTCTTAAGGCTTCAGCCTTTAGAAAAATCAGTCAGGCTCCGCGTGGCTAACCATCAGTGGGGGATGAAGGCTGACTAAAGGCGCAACGTCCTGTTGCAACGTCGGCACTAGTACGTCCTGTACGTCGAAAAACCCCACTGATGGAAGTTTCACTTTATCTTTCTTTATTATTCAGCATTTGCACCGTATCTAAAAATGCCTGGCGATGCATTTTCTGTTCGTGCATTGCTGTTTGCAGAGTTTTTAAAAGCGACTGGTTTAAAATAGCTGACTTTTGGTGATGTTGATCATGTTCCAAATAGTGGAGGAGGAAAGTATAAACTAACAGCAAGGTTGAATAATTGTCAACATAGGTTAAGCTAATCGCGTGGCCGCCTTTTCCACCTTCTGCGTGATTATTTACGGTTGGCATGTCAGTGTTTGCTATTTTTTCTAATAAATCATCGGGCAGGCCAAGCTCTTTTAGTTTTTGCATATCCAATTGTATATTTTTATGTTGTTCCATGACATTTCCTCCTCTCTATTTGCTTATTTCTATTTATGCTTCGTTGACAAGTTCCGGTGAATGATGGTTCACTGCAATTGGTACTGCATCACCACCGCGGTTGTAGTTAATGACAGATCCGGCGACAAAGAATCCCATAAAGTTTACATTAACGGCTGCTCCGCCAAATCCTGCTGTTGCAATTCCCTGAGGGTTAAATGTTCCATTCCCCTGAGTTGCATTTGTAAATGCACGAAATTCAGCTTCAATATTTTTTTCACTTCCAGCATTTTTTCTACTTCCAGAAAGACATGTCTCTGTTAAAACATCGGATAACATCCTCTCACACCTCCCTTCAAGTTAATTTCCAAGGACTATTTTTTTTCTGTAAATCTGGATAAGTCCAATTGAAGAAGAGGTTTGCCATTGAGATTCAGACCTATTTTTCCATCGTCATGCGTTGCATCTATTACCGGCAATTGTTCTTTGAGCTTATCTAAATTAGCTGTTTTCCATACTTCTCGTAATGAACTTAGGGACACATTAGAAGTTTGGATTTTTTTTAGCAATGAATCCGCATTTATATTTGCGCTTGGAAGAGATTTTGCGATCGAATGCAATGCGTTTCCTATTTCTTTTGTAAGTGTTGCTCCTATCTCCCGGGCGATTGCTTGACTTTCTGCACCACTAATCTTTTTTCCATTCACGTTCATCTCAATGTTGGCGTGATTATTTTCTGTCAACTCCGCTCACCTCCTGTCCACATAGTACATTATATTAGTATGTGACCAAGCTGTTTCCGCTAATGTATTCAGTCAAACGCATATTTTATCGCAGATTAAGGGGCAGTAAAATCCTCCAAGCAAAATAATGATGAAACCAAAACTGTTAAATAAGGAAATTTGAATGACCGGCACACTCGCCATGCTGTCGCATACAATGAAATATGCCTATACTTTCAACTTAGTAAATGGAAGGAAATTTATCGCACACTAGTCTAATATCTCGCATAGGATGAAGTGAAAATAAATGAGGAGGTTTCGCTCGCAATGGGAGAATACAGAGAGATTATCACAAAATCAGTCGTAGCGAAAGGACGAAAATTTACCCAGTCCAATCATACGATTAGTCCCGCCCACCAACCGTCAAGCATTCTTGGCTGCTGGATAATTAACCATACGTACGAAGCGAAAAAAGTTGGGAAAAAAGTCGAAGTCAGCGGGTTTTATGACATTAATGTTTGGTACTCCTTTAATGACAACACAAAAACGGAAGTTGTCACAGAGCGTGTCAAATATACAGATGTCATCAAATTAAAGTACCGCGATCCGGATAGTATAGACGATCTTGATGTTGTCGTACGTGTGTTGCAACAGCCAAACTGTACGGAAGCCGTTATTTCCCCAAATGGCAATAAAATAATAGTTCATGTAGAAAGAGAATTTCTTGTCGAAGTAATCGGCGAAACAACTGTATGTGTGGAAGTACATGCCGATAAATACAAGGAAGATGACGATGATTGGGGAGCAGATGTCGATGAAGAAGATTTCGAGGATTTAAATCCGGATTTTCTCTTAAGCAGTGAAGAAGAATAAGGAAAAGGAGTGCTGATTCTAAGTGGTTGTCCAAGTCCGCTATTAGAGTCAGCTTTTTTGTATTTTAAGAAAAACGGGATTTTAAAACAATATTGAGATAAAGAAATGACGACCGTTTCTCTTATCAATCCTAAAAGAAAAAAGCAATCAATAAGAGACCGGAAGCAAAATATGCTATAATTGATATGATAAAATCTAAATTGTGGAGGGAATTATGGCAGCTTATACGCCGATGATACAGCAATATCTAAGTGTAAAGGCAGAGTATCAAGATGCCTTTTTATTTTTTCGCCTTGGCGATTTTTATGAAATGTTTGTGCGCCCATAAGGGAATATATGGAATTTGCCGATAGCAAGGCAATAGGTCTGCTGCAGAACCTATCACCAACTGGTTTACTCGGAGTATGAGTGTGTGTTCAAAGAGCTAACAGCGGACTTCTCTTCTGAGGTCAAAGGTTGGAAGTCGGATCAAACCATTTTGAAACTTGCTTTGTAAGTTTCATCAAACTCTGACATCTGGCATCCGGCCATTGTCTGACTTGTTGAACAACCTCAAGTGAGAAATCAAAAGAGGACAAAAGCATACCAGTAAAGTCATAAGTTGATAAAATTACCTCATCACGACTGAATGGCGAGGTGAAAATGCAGATAAGGATGAAAGCTATACTGCTTAAAGGATAGCCTGAGCTGGTTGATCATAGCCTGTGACGAAAGGTAATTGAAACGTCACATTATTGCAGAACATAATAGGAAAAACATCTATTATGAGTGAAAATTGCAGCGTTAAACGTGATAAAGCATGCCTAAAGAAGGTAAAAAGGCGAAAGTCCCATCCGCACCTGCAAATGCTATGTTCATATATAACTAAATGGGGATTACCTAAGTTGGAACGCGAATATAAAGCTATGACATTCGGTGTCTGAATATCCAATATGGTAACGGAGTTTCCGTAGTAGTCTGAGATAGGGAAAGCCTGTTACATGGCGAAGGGAAACAGCTTGTTCGGTTTAATACAAATGATGGAAGGAGCGGGAGGCTCTTTGCGAAATCCAGAAATAGTGTTAAACAATCTGGCTTCTAAATCAAGTAAGCAACATTATGTATACGAAAGAATGTACCATTATTTATACAATCCGGCATTTTACCTGATGGCATACTCGAACCTAACGAATAAAAAAGCGAAACCGGAAAAACAAAGAAACGAAAAATCAATAGAGGCAGTAATTTCGCAATTAATTGGCCGTTTGAGAGACGAAAGCTATCATCCCATTGCACGGGACAAGCTATGTTTCCAGGCAACTGATCAAGATGTATTATTGCTTGAAGTGGTCAGGCTTCTTTTAGATGCTATGTATGAAAATGAATTTTTTCCTGCTTCCCATGGATTTCGCGAGAATAGAAACTGTCATACGGCTTTAACATATGTACAGCAACATTTTGCCGAAACAACCTGGTTTATAAGCGGCGAGCTAGAAAGTATCTATTTCGGGATGAACAATCACATTCTTATCAAAATACTGGAACGCAGAATTCGCGATATGAAATTTATCCGCCTTATATGGAAATTGCTGAAAGCAGGATATGCCGGTGATTGGACTTATCACAAAACATACAGCGGAACGCCAATAGGAGGTTTCCTTAGTCCGATTTTTGCAAATATCTATCTTCATGAATTCGACCAATTTATCAGCAATTATCAGGAAAAACATTTGAAGTTGTCCTATTGCAGGTATGCAGATGCATTTTTAATCGGGGTTACCGGAAGCAAGAAGGATTGTCTGGCGGTAAAAAGTGCAGTTTCAAATTTTCTTTCTCAGCATCTGAAACTGCCTCTTTCTGAAAAAATAGGGCAGATTACACATAATAAAGAGAAAGTGCGCTTTTTGGGCTATGACATTGCGATAACAAAGGTGAATTCCGGAGGATTGAGGAAATGTGCACTGTTTGTCCCATATGAAAAATGGCTGAAGCTATTGCTGGAATATCATGCGCTAAAAATTGAAAAAGACGGGACATGGAAAGCGGTACACCGCACCTATTTGAAGGACTGCAATGATGTTGATATTTTCCGCATCTATAATGCAGAAATGAGTGCATTATTTAATTATTATCAATTGGCTGAAAATGTTAGTTCGTTGCAATCTTTTTCCCATTTTATGAAATACAGTTTATGCAAAACATTCGCTAATAAATATAAAAGTACGGTTCGAAAAATGCTGAAAAAATATCATGTAAACGGACGTTTGGCCATCAAAAACGATTCAGAAATCATTTATTTTTTTCATAATGGCACGAATAGAAAAGCTTCCATCTTTGCAAATATGGAAGTGGACAGGCGTCCTGAAACATTGTCAAAAAAAGGGAGAATGCGGTTGCTAAAAAAATAAAAGGTGACTTTTTGAACATCCTCTACATAGTAAAATGAAAAGCCGGATGAACAAGTGGAAAGCCGTATACCCGGAGACGGGTACGTACGGTTTGGGGGAGAGTTCTTGCCGGAAACCTTCCTGAGAAATCAGGGAAGGCGCCGGGTTCTTATCCTACTTTGAAGATGCCATAAAAGCATCACAGGAATTAGAAATTACGCTGACAAGCCGGGACGGGGGCACAAAGGAAAAAATACCAATGTGCGGAGTGCCTTATCATTCCGCCACTCAATATATTGAAACACTTATCGAACGGGGCTATAAAGTCGCGATTTGTGAACAAACTGAAGATCCAAAACAAGCAAAGGGTGTAGTCCGCAGAGAGGTTGTGCAATTAATTACGCCGGGGACGATGATGGAAGGAAAAGGGCTCCATGAAAAAGAAAACAACTACCTGGCCACAATCAACGGTTTTCAGGATGGTACATTCGGTTTTGCTTGTAATGATCTGTCAACAGGAGAAAGCAAAGTGACACTGCTTGGCGGTTCTTTTGATCAAGTACTGAATGAATTGATGCTGTCCGGGGCAAAAGAAGTCGTTCTTGCAAGTTCTTTTTCGGAGGAGTTGCAGCAGAAAATAAAAGAACATTCCGTAATGACGATTTCTTATGAAGATGATACTAATAAAAAGGATAGCTTTTCATCTCTATTTCAGCATTTTGCAGAGGAAAAATTAGTCCAGACAGCAAGCCGTCTGTTTAATTACTTGTACCGGACACAAAAACGGAGCCTCGATCACCTGCAGCCTGTGCAACCATATGAAATCAAGCAGTTCATGAAAATGGATTACTATTCAAAACGTAATCTTGAAATTACGGAAACAATTCGCACAAAAGGGAAAAAAGGCTCACTGTTATGGTTGCTTGATGAAACGAAGACAGCCATGGGCGGGAGACTATTGAAGCAGTGGCTTGACCGTCCGCTGATTAATGGGAAAGAAATTGAAAAACGTTTAAGTCTGGTGGAGACATTAAAAAACCAATATTTTGAACGGATTGATTTACGTGAGCGCTTAAAAGAAGTGTATGATTTAGAACGTCTTGCCGGGCGGGTTGCATTTGGAAATGTTAATGCCCGCGATTTACTGCAATTAAAACGATCTTTACAGCAAATTCCTGATATGAAGGCAATGATTGCCCATTTACCGAACAATGAAGCGGAAAAAATAGCATTATGTTTAGACCCTTGCGAAGAAATAACGCAATTATTGGAAAAGGCAATCGTCGACAATCCGCCGTTATCTGTGAAAGAAGGGAATATCATCAGGGACGGCTATCACCAGGAACTGGATACGTATCGTGATGCAAGCAGAAACGGTAAGACGTGGATTGCAGAGCTTGAACAGCTGGAACGGAAAAGGACAGGAATTAAGTCGCTGAAAATCGGCTACAACCGTATATTCGGCTATTATATCGAAGTAACAAGGGCAAACCTCCATCTATTGCAGGAAGGACAATACGAGCGGAAACAAACATTAGCGAATGCGGAACGATTCGTCACTCCGGAATTGAAAGAAAAAGAAACGTTAATTTTACAGGCGGAAGAAAAATCTGTCGAGCTGGAATATGATCTTTTTTTACAAGTGCGTGAGAACGTAAAAAAATATATTCCGCGCCTGCAGCGGCTGGCAAAAATGGTCAGCAAACTGGATGTGTTGCAATGCTTTGCTACGATCAGCGAGGAACGGCATTATACGCGGCCGCAATTTTCAAACGATAAAAAATTGTTTATTAAAGATGGGCGTCATCCAGTAGTGGAAAAAGTGATGAATGCACAGGAATATGTTTCCAATGATTGCTATTTGGATAAAGAACAAAACATACTTCTGATTACCGGACCGAATATGTCAGGGAAAAGCACTTATATGAGGCAGATTGCCCTAATCGCAATTTTGGCGCAAACAGGCTGTTTTGTTCCGGCACAGGAGGCTGTCCTGCCTGTTTTTGATCAAGTGTTTACTCGAATTGGCGCTGCGGATGATTTAATATCCGGTCAAAGTACTTTTATGGTCGAGATGCTCGAAGCGAATAACGCGATCACAAATGCGACAGCGGACAGCCTGA
Source organism: Bacillaceae bacterium Marseille-Q3522 (assembly GCA_017898095.1). Taxonomy (GTDB): domain Bacteria; phylum Bacillota; class Bacilli; order Bacillales; family Cytobacillaceae; genus JAGKQJ01. The sequence continues at coordinate 13,126 of JAGKQJ010000041.1, forward strand.
TCTTGTTTGATGAAATTGGCAGAGGCACATCCACATATGACGGAATCGCACTTGCACAGGCAATGATTGAATATATCCACAATGAAATCGGGGCAAAAACATTGTTCTCTACTCATTACCATGAGTTAACGGTATTAGAGGAGAAGCTTTCCGGACTTGTCAATATTCATGTAAGTGCCGTAGAACAAAACGGCAAGGTCGTTTTTCTTCATAAAATCAAAGAAGGTGCGGCAGATAAAAGCTATGGAATTCATGTTGCCCAATTAGCTGAGCTGCCGGACAAAGTAATCAAAAGGGCAAGGGAATTATTGGCATATTTAGAACAAAATTCTGAACATACGGCCAATCACGAAAAAGCGCCGTCTGAGAATATTAAAGAAGTAGTAAAAGAAGAAACAGAAACGGCTCAATTATCCTTTTTTCCGCTTGAAAAAGATTCTTATACAAAAAAAGTGACTTTTACGAATAAAGAAAAACAGGTTGTCGAGAAGCTTAAGCAGATGGATGTTCTTGATATGACGCCGATAGAAGCATTGAATATGCTCTATGAGCTTCATAAAAAAATCAGATAGGCAGATGAAGGTGGTACTATGGGGAAAATCATACAGCTGAACCATGCTCTCTCCAATAAAATCGCAGCAGGGGAGGTAGTTGAACGGCCTGCCTCTGTTGTAAAAGAGCTGGTAGAAAATGCAATTGACGCAAACAGTTCGATTATTGAGATTGAGGTAGAAGAAGCCGGATTAGCAAAAATTCGAATTACGGATAACGGGGATGGAATCGAAGAAGACGATATACTGCTTGCCTTTTCCCGCCATGCGACAAGTAAAATAAAAAACGAAGCGGATCTTTTTCGTATTCGAACACTCGGTTTTCGCGGTGAAGCTCTGCCGAGTATCGCCTCTGTTGCCAGATTGGAAATGAAAACATCAACCGGGGAAGGGGGCAGCCGCATTGTGATTTCAGGCGGCGAGGTAGAAGTTTTCGAAAAAGCTGCCAGCCGTAAAGGTACAGATATTACTGTTTCCGATCTCTTTTTCAATACACCGGCGCGCTTAAAGTATGTAAAATCGATTCACACTGAAGCCGGTAATATCAGTGATATTGTCAACCGCCTTGCCCTCAGTCATCCCGATATTTCCTTCCGGCTGCTTCACAATGGCAGAAACCTGCTGCAGACGAATGGAAACGGAGATATCCGCCAAGTACTGGCTGCGATATACGGGGTAAATATCGTGAAAAAAATGGTGCCAATTGAAGCAAGCTCACTTGACTTTACGATTGGGGGATATCTTTCGTTACCGGAAATGACGAGAGCATCAAGAAATTATATCTCAACGATGATAAACGGCCGTTTTATAAAAAATTATCCGCTCGCAAAAGCAATTCAGGAAGGATATCACACTTTGCTGCCAAAGGGGCGCTTCCCGATCGTCTATCTCAATATCGTGATGGATCCGATTTTGGTGGATGTGAATGTTCACCCGGCGAAAATGGAGGTTCGTTTTAGCAAAGAGCAAACGTTATATGAACTTGTAACCAAATCTGTGAAGAAAGTGTTTCAGACAAAGGAACTGATTCCATCAGGTGCTGATCAGGAACGGAAGAGAATCGATAAAAGAGAAGAACAAGTAGCAATGGATCTTGATCACTTGCCGTTTCATGACGAGCCTTTTAAAAAGGAAACAAAACCGTTCCCGGAAACAGTTTTTGAAGAAAATGATTCAGTAAATGCTTTTTCGCAGGAACAGGATGAAACGGCCATTATGGCGAAGAGTACGGTACTTCCCCGGACGTCATCTCCTTATACAGAAGACGAAACAGGGTTAGAGCATCCTGAGGAAGAAAGCGTTGAAAAGGTGCAAAGCAGGATTCCGCCAATGTATCCGATTGGCCAGATGCACGGGACGTATATTTTTGCTCAAAATGAAGAAGGACTTTATATTATTGATCAGCATGCTGCCCAGGAACGGATTAAATATGAATATTTTAAAGAAAAGGTCGGGCAAACAACTCATGAATTACAAGAACTGCTCGTTCCATTAACATTTGAGTATACAAATGATGAATCTTTGAAAATTGTTGAAAACCAGGCTGAACTTGAAAAAGTGGGCATATTTCTTGAACCATTTGGTAATCATAGCTTTATCGTGCGTTCTCATCCACAATGGTTTCCAAAAGGAGAAGAAAAAGAACTGATTGAAGAAATTATCGAGCAGGTATTGCAAATGAAGAAGGCCGATATCAAAAAATTACGGGAAGAAGCGGCGATTATGATGAGTTGTAAAGGTTCCATTAAAGCAAACCGCCATTTGCGTAATGATGAAATTCAAGCACTTTTGGATAAGCTGCGATTTACGAGTGACCCGTTTACCTGTCCGCACGGCCGCCCAATTATTATTAAGTATTCTGTCTATGAACTGGAAAAAATGTTTAAAAGAGTAATGTGACACATCTGTGGCTGGATATATCCAACGCGCGAGATCTGTTAAGTAATTTAGTTTCGCTTTATTACACTTCAATTACAAGTACATGTCCTCTTATAATCTATGTTAAACTAAATGGTAGTAGAATACATAAAGGCTGTGTGAATAATGTGAGTAAGAAAGCAAATTTATTGGTAATCGTCGGGCCGACAGCTGTTGGAAAAACAAAGTTGAGTATTGAACTGGCAAAACATTTTTCCGGTGAAGTAATCAGTGGAGATTCGATGCAAATATATAAAGGAATGGACGTCGGGACGGCGAAAATAACGAAAGAAGAGATGCAAGGCATTCCACATCATTTGCTTGATATTAAAAATCCGGATGAAGCTTTCTCTGTGGCAGAATTTCAGCAATTAGTCCGCAAACAAATTAATGAAATAAAACGTCGCGGGAAGCTGCCCATCCTTGTTGGAGGCACGGGTCTGTATATTCAATCTGTCCTTTATGATTATCAATTTTCCCCTATTCCTGCAGACGTTGACTTTCGTATGACAATGGAAAAAAGGATTGAGAAGGAAGGGATCGACAAAGTATATGATGAATTAATGCATATTGATCCGGAAAGCGGAAATCGGATTCACCCTCATAATACTCGCCGTATAGTCAGGGCGTTGGAAATATTTTATCTTACTGGAAAATCAATGACAGACTACTTAGAGGACCAGCAACAAATACCGGTGTATGAAACAGCGATTATTGGTCTGACAATGGTGAGAGAGCAATTATATCAGCGTATAAATGAAAGAGTTGATATGATGTTGCAACAGGGTTTACTGCAAGAAGCAGAGCAACTTTACAATCAAGGATTCAATCATTGCCAGGCGGCGCAAGCAATAGGATACAAAGAATTATTTTCCTATTTTTCCGGACATGATACATTACAACAAGCAGTTGCTAAATTAAAACAAAATTCTCGAAGATATGCAAAAAGACAACTTACTTGGTTTCGCAATAAAATGGATGTAAAATGGTATGACATGACAAATGCGATCGCAAAGGAGGGATTTCAAAAAAAAATAACAGAAATTTTCTCCTATGTAGAAGGAAAGCTGCGACTAGAATCGAATACATAATAGAGAGATATAAAGAGGAGGACTACAATAATGAAGCAATCCGTTAATATTCAAGATCAATTTTTAAATCAACTACGAAAAGATGGTACAAATGTCACTGTTTTTCTATTGAATGGTTTCCAAATCAGGGGACAAATAAAAGGTTTCGACAACTTTACCGTATTATTTGAATCAGAAGGAAAGCAACAGCTTGTCTATAAACATGCTATTTCCACTTTTGCCCCGCAACGTAATGTACAAATTGATCTCGAAGGACAACAGGGATAGTATTGGAATTGATAAATTGCTCTTTGATACAAATTAATACTTGCTATGTTTTAATATGAAGGAGCAGCAGTTTTTCTAATTTTACTAAGAATCCGAATAATCTTTGTTGAGATAAATATACACAATTTTGTCCTCAGACGAAGGGAAAATTTAATCCCTTGCTTTTAGCCAGTTTGACGTTATTGAACAATGGAATTTGCTAAAGGGCTAATGGGAGGTTAGACAATTGATACCCGCTTATTGGATTTCAATTGGAACTAACCTCCAACATTTTCTTTGCTAAGAGCAAGTAAGATTACTTCAAATAAACAAATAATGAGAAATGTTTTTAAATTGTTTGTAAATATGTGCTTACTCCGGGTGCAATGACAAATCATTGCTTCTGATCGTCATTAATTCGTGTCTGTCATAGTTGCTTTCCATTAAAAGGCGCATTGCCTGAACCCGGATTGATTTTTCAATAACATTGCGGATGTAGCGTCCGTTCGAAAAGCGATTTGGTCCAATTTGCGTTTTTAATGTAAATAAATGTTCGCGTAATTTTTTTTCCGCCTCATGACTAAAAGTATATTCGCGATTTTTTAACATTTGTTCGCATATTTCTAATAACTGGTCAATGGAATAATCCGGGAAATCAATTACGAGCGGAAAACGGGAATGAAGACCGGGATTAAGCGTCAGAAAATAATCCATTTCCCTTGAATATCCTGCAAGAATCAGGACAAAGTCATGCTGCTTATCCTCCATATGCTTTACTAACGTATCGATTGCTTCTTTTCCAAAGTCTTTTTCCCCTCCTCTTCCCAGAGAGTATGCTTCATCAATAAACAAGATCCCGCCCTGGGCTTTTTTTACTAAATCCCTTGTTTTTTGTGCGGTATGTCCGATATATTCTCCAACTAAATCGGCCCGTTCAGCTTCAATTAAATGTCCTTTTGATAACACATTCATTTTTTTAAAAAGTGTTCCAATAATTCTGGCAACAGTTGTTTTCCCTGTTCCCGGGTTCCCTTTAAACATCATATGCAAAGCCTGTTTCTCCGTTTTTAATCCGATTGAGTCTCTTTTTTTATTTACATAAATCCAGGCATATATTTCTTTAATTGTTTTTTTTATTTCTTCCATACCAATTAGCTGGCTGAGTTCCTCTTCAATTTCTTTTAAAGCGGTATGCTCTTCGGGGGCTATGGTTGAAACAGCTTGGGAATCGATGCGTTCTTTTGTACTTGCGTTTCGTTTATGCGCATTTAACACAATACTTATTTGACCATTGTTCTTCATTCGCATTGGCTGTTCCAAAGACTTCACCTCTCAATCTAAAAGTGCGTGTTCAAAAAGGTAATGAAAAAGAAACAAGAGGGTTGAAGTTTGCAGCATTCGCGCTGGTGTACTTCCACAGGATGTGGCGGTTTTAGTATCTGGGACATGAGCAGGTTAAACAGATGTCAGAATTCAGAAGTCAGAGGTTGGATAATCTTCTGAACTTGTTGTGTTTTTTCTAGCTCTAACTTCTGGGCCACCTGCCTCTTTTTTGCCTCTTAAACCTTTGGACTTTTTGAACATCGATATCTCTTCTATAATTCCTTTACAAAGCTCTTTTATCATATGTATTCAACATCCTTCGTTTTCATTAAAAAATTTTACAGAAAGGGGATCATATACTTCATTTTTCGCAAAATACATGCAACAGAGCAAGTGAAAATTATGATATGATGGTAACGTATCCTTTGAAAAAGTGACGAACTAGTTAAATAGTTAGGAAAGAGGGTTATTGCTTGACCGAAAAAGTAATTATTGTCGGATGTCAAACAGATGATGATGATATTCGCTTTTCATATTCGTTAGAAGAGCTTTGCTCGTTAACGGCCACGGCAAAAGGGGAAATTGTTGCTACTGTGACGCAAAAAAGAGACCGTATTGATCCTGCTACTTATTTAGGGAAAGGGAAACAAGCGGAATTAGCTGTTTTAGCAGATGAGTTGGCTGCGGATTTAATTATTTATAATGATGAATTGTCTCCTAGTCAAATAAGGAACGTAACAACTGAATTAGAGGCAAAAGTGATTGACCGTACACAACTGATTCTTGATATTTTTGCAATGCGCGCACGGTCAAAAGAAGGCAAGCTTCAAGTCGAGCTTGCCCAGCTACAATATTTATTGCCCCGGCTTCGCGGGCAGGGTGTTCAACTATCTCGCCTCGGGGCTGGAATTGGTACAAGAGGCCCGGGAGAAACAAAACTTGAAACGGACCGCAGACATATTTTACGCAGAATAGATGAACTGAAAATCCAGCTTTCCTTGATCGTTCAGCATCGGCAGCGCTACCGTGAGCGGCGAAAACGGAACAAAGTGTTGCAAATCGCATTAGTTGGATATACAAATGCAGGAAAATCAACGATCTTTAATCGCTTGACTGTTGCTGACTCATTAGAAGAGAATCAACTTTTCGCCACATTGGATCCAATGACAAAAAAATTTCTGCTTCCGAGCGGATTTCGTGTGCTGCTTACCGACACAGTCGGATTTATTCAAGATTTGCCAACTACTTTAATTGCTGCGTTTCGATCCACCTTAGAGGAAGTAACGGAAGCCGATTTGCTCTTACATGTTGTCGATTCAGCCAATCCTGATTATTTTCAACATGAAGATACTGTCAATGCGATCTTAAAAGAACTGGAAATGGATCAAATACCCGTTTTAACCGTCTATAATAAAAGCGACATTCAACATGAACGTTTTGTTCCGGCGTCGAAGCACCGCTCGATTCAAATAAATGCTTACCAAAAACAAGATCAAACCCGGTTAAAAATTGAAGTAGAAAAAATGCTTATGATGCTGATGAGCCCGTACAATGTAAAAATTCCTGCAGATGAAGGCGCATTATTATCACAATTAAGAAGCAGAACAATTTTACAGCAGCAAAGCTTTTTGGAGAATGAGCAAAGTTATCTTTGCAGCGGGTATTATCATCCTGATCAGCAGATAGCCGGGAAACTGCAACAATTTGAATATTCGTAATAAGATATATTGGGACACCCCGATATGCAAAAGTCTAAGAAGAGGAAGCCCCTTCTTCCATCATATGATAAGAAGGGGTTATTCACAATTGGCTGCGGGGTATTAAACAAATTCGTGAAAAACTTCATGATGGAAATTTCATAAATAAGGAGAAAATCATGTATAAGCATTTAACCTTTGGGAAAAAACTAAAAGATTTAGCAGAAGAAATCGAAAACAAAATCGCGCCAATTCATCACCATATGGAAAAAGTAGCTGAACATAACCAATATCGCGTGCTGGAAAGTTTTCAAAATATGAAAGTGAGCGATGCACATTTTATACCCTCAACCGGATACGGGTATGATGATATGGGCCGTGACACACTGGAAAACATATATGCTGAAGCTTTTGGCGGAGAAGCGGCACTCGTCAGGCCGCAAATCATCTCCGGAACCCATGCGATTTCGACTGCCTTATTTGGTGTGTTACGTCCCGGGGACGAACTTCTGTACATAACGGGAAAACCATATGATACACTCGAAGAAATCGTAGGAATACGCGGATCAGGAACAGGTTCATTGAAAGAATTTGGCATTTCATATCACAGTGTTCCGCTTACAAAGGATAGGTTTGTTGATTTCGAGGCAATCGTAAAGGCAATGAACGTACATACAAAGCTGATTGGAATCCAGCGATCCAAAGGCTATGCTACAAGACCTTCATTTACAATTGCAGAGATTAAAGAGATGATTCAGTTTGTGAAAGAAATAAATCCGGAAGTCGTCGTGTTTGTTGATAACTGCTATGGAGAGTTTGTTGAAGAAACAGAGCCTTGCCACGTTGGGGCAGACCTAATTGCCGGTTCATTAATTAAAAATCCCGGAGGTGGGCTTGTAAAAACGGGCGGGTACATAGTCGGAAAGAAAAATCTGGTCGATGCATGTTCATACCGGCTTACCTCGCCAGGTATCGGTGCGGAGGCAGGTGCCTCCCTTTATAGCTTACTCGAAATGTATCAAGGCTTTTTTCTTGCTCCTCATATTGTTTCTCAGGCATTAAAAGGAGCCGTATTTACGGCAGCACTGCTGGAAAGGCTGGGAATGAAAACGACCCCGGCATGGGATGCGCCGCGAACAGATTTAATTCAATCCGTTCAATTTGGGGACAGGGGAAAAATGGTTGCTTTTTGCCAGGCGATTCAATATAATTCTCCAGTCAATTCTTACGTTACACCATATCCAAGTTATATGCCAGGCTACAAAGATGATGTGATTATGGCGGCAGGAACGTTTATTCAGGGGGCAAGTATCGAATTAACGGCGGATGGCCCGATCAGACCGCCGTATGAAGTATATGTCCAGGGCGGATTAACTTATGCTCATGTAAAAATTGCATTATTGAGGGCGGTTGATCAATTAGCTGAAAAAGGACTTCTTTCTATCTAAGTTACATTTTGTAAAAGGTAAAAACAGTTTTTCAATACCCATCAAAGATACTTCATTATCGCGGTACATTCTGCATTTATATTTTGCACTTTTAAGACTAAAAAAAGATGTTATAAAACCTAACGCTCTGTTGACAAAAAATTTGACATTACTTATAATAGTGTCATGAATAAAAAGGAAGGGAAAGCTCATGTCCGGAAGTGAAATTCGTCGTACGATGCCGTTGTTTCCAATAGGAATTGTTATGCAATTAACAGAACTTACAGCCCGGCAAATACGGTATTATGAAGAGCATCAATTAATAATGCCCGCAAGATCTGATGGAAATAGGAGACTTTTTTCCTTAAATGATATTGATAAATTACTAGAAATTAAAGATCTTATTGACCAGGGAATTAATATGGCAGGGATCAAACAATTGTTCAGCTTAAAAGAGAAGCAAGAAGCAAATGAGCCTTATCATGTGAAAACGGAAAAAGTAAGACGTGAATTATCTGATGAACAATTGCGTGCGTTACTCAGAAATGAATTGATGAATGCAGGACGATTTAACCGTTCGACATTACGTCAAGGCGACATGTCCCGCTTTTTCCATTAAATATAATATAGATCTATTTAAGGGAGGAAACAATATTGGCAAAGTATACGAAGGAAGACATTACAAAATTTGCAGATGAGGCAAATGTAAAATTTATTCGCCTGCAATTCACTGACATTTTAGGAACTATTAAAAATGTTGAAATACCAATTAGTCAGCTGCCAAAAGCACTTGATAATAAAATTATGTTTGATGGTTCCTCTATTGAAGGCTTTGTAAGAATTGAAGAATCAGATATGTTATTGTTTCCGGACTTTGACACTTGGGTTGTGTTCCCATGGACTGCTGAAAAAGGAAAAGTTGCCAGGTTAATATGTGATATTCATAATCCGGACGGAACTCCTTTTGAAGGGGATCCGCGCAGCAACTTGGAACGTGTTTTAGCAGAAATGAAGGAACTTGGCTTCTCTGATTTTAATCTTGGGCCTGAACCGGAGTTCTTCTTATTTAAGCTGGATGAAGAGGAAGAACCGACTCTTAACTTAAATGATAATGGCGGATATTTTGACTTGGCACCTACAGATTTGGGAGAAAATTGTCGCCGTGATATCGTCCTTGAATTGGAAGAAATGGGCTTTGAAATTGAAGCTTCCCACCATGAAGTGGCACCTGGTCAGCACGAAATCGACTTCAAATATGCTGACGCAGTAACAGCTTGTGATCAGATTCAAACATTTAAATTAGTTGTCAAAACTATTGCCCGTAAACATGGTTTACATGCAACCTTTATGCCAAAACCATTATTTGGTGTAAACGGGTCAGGGATGCACAGCAACTTGTCTTTATTTAAAAATAGTGAAAATGCCTTCTACGATCCAAATGGCCCGTTAGAATTAAGCGATACGGCACGTCATTTTATTGCCGGAATTATTAAACATGCAACAAGCTTTACTGCTGTTACAAACCCGACAGTAAATTCATATAAACGTCTTGTACCTGGCTATGAAGCGCCTTGCTATGTTGCTTGGTCAGCAAGAAACCGTTCGCCGTTAATGCGTATCCCGGCTTCTCGCGGCATGAGCACACGTGTTGAAGTCCGCAGCGTTGACCCGTCTGCAAACCCGTATTTAGCAATGGCTGTTCTTTTAAAAGCAGGTTTGGACGGTATCAAAAATAAATTGGAAGCACCTGCTCCAATTGACCGTAACATCTACGTCATGAGCAAAGAAGAACGTATTGCCGAAGGCATTATCGATCTTCCAGCTACTTTAGCCGCAGCTCTTGAAAATCTGAAAGCAAACGAAACAATGATTGATGCACTAGGCGACCACATCTTCGAACATTATGTGGAAGCAAAAGAAATCGAATGGGATATGTTCCGTACGCAAGTACATCCTTGGGAACGCGAACAATACATGAAAACATATTAAGAAGGGAATCCCTTGACGCTGTAGGCGTCAAGGGGTTTTTATTATGAGTTATTATTGGTGCTATTGTGTTATTGTATGGGTGCGCCCATGAAACGCCCATAAAAAAATTATTTATCGAAGATTTCATTCATACGATTATCGTATTTATTTAAAGTATCTTTTTCAATTTTCTTTGATATATGGGAATATTTATCCACAGTAACTTGGTAATTTTTATGACCAAGTCTTTTTTGTGCGTATTCTAACGTTGCTCCTGCCTCGAGTTGTAATACTGCATGGGTGTCTCTAAGAGCATGGATAGGAATTTGTGGGATGCCAGCATTATCTAAAATTTTTTCCATGGCATTAAATAAACTCGACTTTGGCATATACACAAAGTAAATTATAGGTGATATTAAATCTTGGATGCAGTTTAGTTTGTCCTACTAGTGGTGTATTGAAAGAGTATACAATTTGTAAAATTAAATTTTATGATTATTTAATTCTTTTTAAATCTCGAATATCAGTTTCTTGTTCAAGAGATCGGACAGCTAGTGTCTCGAGTATTTTATCCTGCCGGCTCTGGCTGTCAACCAATTGACCAAGTTGTTCCGAATTGCTTACAACTTGTTTCGTGATAACATCAATTTTCGTTTCTAATTTCTCAATGTGCAGTTTAATTCCAGATATATTAGTATCCATACCAACAATCTTTGATTCTACCCCAGATACCTTAGTATCCATACCAACAATCTTTGATTCTACTCCAGATACCTTAGTATCCATACCAACAATCTTTGATTCTACTCCAGATACTTTAGTATCCATACCAACAATCTTTGATTCTACTCCAAATATCTTAGTATCCATACCAACAATCTTTGATTCTACTCCAGATACCTTAGTATCCATACCAACAATCTTTGAATCCACCCCAGATACCTTAGTATCCATACTATCAATCTTTGAATCCACCCCAGAAATCTTAGTTGAAACTTTTGTCTCCATTCCGGTTACTTTCTGTAGTAGTAGTTCAAGTAATTCACGATCTGTCATGATATTCATCCTTTCGATATGAAATTATTTGCTATCGATATTATCTAAAGTACTTTTATTACATTCCTTTGCCTTTTGAGCCACCCGCGCACATGACGTCTAAATTTTTTCGCTGGTGTGTGATAGATAACTGAGGTTAACTTCATTGAACTATGGCCAGGTATTATCTGTGTCTCTTTCATAATTGCGCCGGACTCTAACATTAAGACTGCATTCTTTTAAGTTCACGTATATCGGTCTCTTGTTCGAGGGAACGGATAGCTAGCGTCTCCAGTATTTTATCCTGGCGCTGCTCGCATTGTATCAAAAGCTTTTGATTTAATGAAAGCTCAGTAAGCTGTTCAGAGTTACTAACTACTTGTTTGGAGATAATATCAATCTTTGGTTCTATTCTTTCTATTTTTGTTTCTAATCTTCCCATGTCTTTTTTTGCTGCAGCTTCTAATCTTTCTAAGTCATTTTTGGTCGCAGTTTCATTTTTTATCTCTGTAATCTGCGTTTCCATTCCATTTACTTTTTCAAGTAATAGTTCCAGTAGTTCACGATCGGTCATCATTCCCACCCTTTATATTATTTATTTTTAAAAAGAGTTCTATTTAATTCTCTTTAAATCACGAAGATCCGATTCTTGCTCAAGGGAACGGACGTCCAGTGTTTCAAGTATTTTGTCTTGACGTTGCTGACTTTTTAATAATAAATTTTGCGTATTCGACAGTTCAAATAATTTTTCAGAATTCTTACTGACCTGCTCTGTCGTGGCATCAAGCTTTTTATGTAATGACGCTACTTTTTCATTGGTGTCCGTTTCTTTTTCATATAATGCTACAACTTTCTTATCGGTGTCCGCTGCTTTTTCGTATAATGCCATTACTTTCTCATCGGTATTCGCAACCTTTTCATGTAATGCAATCACTTTCTTATCAGTGTCCGCTACCTTTTCATGTAATGCCATTATTTTCTCATCGGTTACCGCTGCTTTTTCATATAATGCCATTATTTTCCCATCGGTTACCGTTGCCTTTTCATATAATGCCATTACTTTTTCATCGGTGTTCGCTGCCTTTTCATTAGTTGCTTTCACAATTTTGATTAGTTGTGAAAGCAGATCACTTTGCTGTATTTGTTCGTTTTTAACTGATTTTATTTCTCTCAGAATTAAATTGATATTATCTGACAACAAAAATCGCCTCCAGAAGTATAGCAAATTTAAATACTGATTTTTTTAGTAATCAACATCTTAATTCATTGTACATTACAATAACATCGCTTTATTTAAATTATCTACGAACGTGTATTCGTTTTCAACAAAAAATGTATGTATTCTAATTGAAAAAATGGAAATTTGCATCAAGCTAACATAAAGGAGATGCATAATGATG
>JAGKQJ010000042.1 GCA_017898095.1 Bacillaceae bacterium Marseille-Q3522
AGACGAATTTGATTTCAATAAAGATGCTGGAATGTATGTTTGTAAGGCTGGTCATATGGCTGTAAGGAAAGCACGTCAAGGTAAAAAAGGTGTAGCTGCCAATCAAGTGGACACTTATTATTTTGATGTGGAAAAGTGCAAAAATTGCCCATTTAAGGATGGCTGTTATAAAGAAGGAGCTAAAAGTAAAACGTATTCTGTGACGATCAAATCAAATATACATACGGAACAGGAAAAATTCCAAGAAAGCGAATATTTTAAGGAAAAGTCGAAAGAAAGATATAAAATAGAAGCTAAAAATAGCGAATTAAAACACCGACACGGGTATAATGTTGCGAAATCCTCGGGTCTATTAGACATGCAATTGCAAGGTGCCATGGCAATATTTACGGTGAATCTAAAAAGAATTTTGAAACTAATAGATCAAAAATAAGGGCAAAATAAAACCCCATGAACAAAAAAGACGACTTAAAATTCACATTTATGGATTTTAAAGTCGTCTTGTTATTGCGTGCTTAAAAAATGCTAGAAAAACCGAAGGTTTTTCAGTGCCCTCAGATCAAGCCGGTTCTTTTGAAACTCCTCATTAACAAGCTGAAATTCTACTCCCTGCTTATTGAGTAGAATTTTTTATTATCCACTTTATTCAGGATAAGAGACAGTGGTACTCCCTCATCACAGTTTTTATTTGCTTTAACTAATTAATTTCCCGGTGCATACAAAGCTGTCGGTCTGCACATGTTAAAGAATAGTAAAAGTGAAATGACAATTGGGGGTCTATAGGCGTGAAATCACGAATCCCGATACCTTTAAAGAAATTAGTAAAAGAAAAGCAGAAAGAAAAAGCCAAGCAAAAGCAAGAGAAAAATACGTCAGAAGTAGAAAAACAATCGGAAAATTCACCTATAATGGAAAACCTCCAAGCAAATATAGATTTTATGAAGACAGCATTAGGAAATAGTTCTGACATTATCATTAGAAATTTTACGATAGGGAAAAACGAAAGGCATCAAGCAGCCGTTATTTATACTGATGGATTAACGGATAAAACGCTGATCCAAGAGTTTATTCTTGAAACATTTATGGTAGATAATCAAAATGCTGATTCTGAGAATATGAGTACTGACAAATCCAAATTGCTTGATGAACTGAAAACAAAAATCCTCCCTGTATCAGATGTAAAAGAGATAAAAGATTACAAACAGCTTTTTTCCCATGTCTTATCTGGTGATACCGCTCTATTAGTGAACGGAATAATGAAGGCATTGGTCATCAGCACAAGGTATTATGAAGATCGCGGCGTACAGGAGCCTACTTCACAATCAGTTGTGAGGGGGCCGAAAGACGGATTTTCTGAAACATTAAGAACAAACACGTCGTTAATACGGCGCAGAATTAAAAATCCAAACTTGCGCCTTGAAACAAAGCAAATTGGAACAGAGACAAAAACAGATGTTTCCATCATGTATTTAAAAGGAATTGCAAATGACAATATTGTGGCAGAAGTAAAAAAACGTCTCGGGGAAATTAATACGGATGCCGTTTTAGAAAGCGGCTATATTGAAGAGTATGTACAGGATAAAACTTTCACTCCGTTTCCAACTGTATTTAATACCGAACGTCCGGATGTTGCCGCGGCGGCGATATTAGAAGGCAGAATTGTTATCCTTGTCGATGGAACACCATTTGTGCTAATCGTCCCGGCGTTGTTCATCCATTTCTTCCAATCAAGCGAAGACTATAATCAACGTGCGGATATCACATCCTTAATCCGGATTCTGCGATATATCGCGTTTTTTTTGGGGCTGCTTACACCATCGGCATATATTGCCGTGACGACCTTTCATCAGGAAATGCTGCCCAACCAATTGATTATTAGTCTTGTAGCACAACGGGAGGGTGTCCCATTTCCGGCTATTGTGGAGGCATTCATGATGGAAATAACATTTGAAATTTTACGGGAGGCAGGAATAAGAATGCCAAGGGCAGTTGGATCCGCGATTTCGATTGTCGGAGCGTTGGTAATTGGCCAGGCGGCAGTTGAAGCAGGGCTCGTTTCCGCAACCATGGTGATTGTCGTTTCTTTAACAGCAATAAGCAGCTTTGTTTCTCCGACATTTAATATGTCTATCGCTATCCGGATTCTTCGCTTCCCAATGATGATCCTTGCCGCATCATTTGGTTTGTTTGGCATTATTCTTGGATTGATGGCAATGGTTCTTCATTTAAACAGTTTAAGATCGTTTGGAATCCCGTATTTGGCACCGTCTGCTCCATTTATTTTACAGGATCAAAAAGATAATTTGCTGCGTATGCCGCGCTGGTCATTACGGAAACGGCCCCGACTGATCAGTCAAAAAAATTTAACCAGAGATGAGACGCCCCCGCCAAAGCCGCCAAATAAGTAATAGAAAAAGTTCAAACGTCACAAATGATAAGCGGTGAATTCATGCGTCTGCTTGGCTCTCTTCGTTAACTTTTTAAAAACGCATAATTAGAAAGAGGAACTTTATATGAAAAAATATATTTTATTACTTTTACCAATCTTTCTGCTTACAGGGTGCTGGAGCAAAAAAGAGTTAAATGAATTAGCAATCGCAACTGCATTGGGAATTGACAAAACAGAAGACGGGTATCTTGTCTCTGTTCAAATTGTTAATCCAAATGAACTTGTTGGGTTAAGCAAATCCGGCCGTGCAGAAGCTATAAGGTATATGGGAAAAGGAAAATCAATATTTGAAGCTTACCGAAGTTTGTCGAAAGATATTCCCCGGAAAATTTATCTGTCCCATCTTCGCCAGATTGTTTTTGGAGAAGAACTTGCGCAAGAAGGGATCGGCAAGACCCTTGATTTTATTTCCCGGGATCATGAAATGCGGACTGATTTTTTTATTGCGATTGCCCGCGGGGGCACTGCTCATGAATTGCTTAAAATTCAGACAACATTGGAAAAAGTGCCAACAAGTAAACTTTTTGAAGCTCTTGAAAACTCAGAACTGGTTTGGGCACAAACGAAAACAGTGAAACTTGATGAATTAATCAACAGCATCGTTATTAAAGGAAAAGAACCGGTGATTACAGGGATAAAAGTATATGGAGATCCTGAATCAGGAAATGATTTTTCCAATGTACAAAAAATTACTCCAGAGACCGGGTTTATCATTGATAATATTGCCGTTTTAAAAAAAGATAAGCTGATAGGCTGGTTAAATGATAATGAAAGCAAAGCTTTTAATTTCATCACTAATAATGTGAAAGACACAATTGTAAATGAAGCATGCGGGGATGGAAAAGTAGCAATGGAACTGATTCAGTCAAAAACAAGTGTGAAAGGTGAAGTAAAAAAAGGAAAACCAAAGATAGATATCCATGTCATTTCGGAAGGCAATATTGGAGAAGTGCAGTGTAAAATCGATCTGTCTGACCCGAAAAACATTATAGAGCTGCAAAAGAAATTTGATCAAAAAATAAAAGATAATATAGAAAATACGATAAAAAGCGTCCAGGACCAATATCAAAGCGACATTTTTGGCTTTGGCGAAGTGCTTCACCGCTCCGATCCAAAAGCGTGGAAGCAGCTTAAACAAAATTGGGATCAGGAATTTGCAAATTTAGAAGTTGCAGTTCATGTAAAAACGCGTATTCGCCGTTTAGGCAGCATTATGGAATCCTTTCAAAAAGAGGTTGGAAAGGAATAAGACATGCTCATCATCATTGGAATTATTATCATTGGAATCGTTGTATCATTATTTATCATCCCCCCACTGCTTAAAAAAAAGTGGCACAGGGAACTGATTGTTTATCTTTTGTTGCTTTCTGCAGGAATGACGTTAAGTATTCTGTTAAGTAAAAATATAGAAATTCCGAATCCTTCCGATTTCTTAATAAAAATCTCTCGTCCGGTCACATCAAACATCGACCTGTTATTGCAGTGAACGTTTTTTTTGCAAGCTCGCAGAACATGGGAAATCAAGTGGGAACCCGGGGACCCAGCCCCGCCTGAAGAAATATCCCGCCTGTGCTGCGCTTAGAGGCAGAAGGTTTTACCCTTTCAAGCATTTTTCTACATTATGATACAGGGAGGAGGTTGATTTGCTATGCTGGAAAAAGGAAAAGTCAGTTCAGGGCAATTTTCCGTTTTAGTAATCGTTTTTACTCTCGGGAGTTCCATTCTCGTTGCACCGTCATTATTGGCACAGATAGCAGGTCAGGATGCGTGGATCGTCTCTCTTCTGACAGTGTTTATCGGCTTAAGCTTTATATACTTATATCAAAAGCTGGCATCGCTTTATCCGGGATTGACCTTTGTGGAATATAATGAAAAAATATTCGGGAAATGGGTCGGGAAAATAACTTCGGTTCTGTTTCTTTGCTATTTTTTTCAGCTTTCTGCAATTGAACTTAGGGAAATAGGTGATTTTTTAACGACACAAGTATTAGTGGAAACACCTATCCAAATGATTATGCTGCTGTTTTTAATTATAAGCTTATATGCTATTCAGCTCGGTTTGGAGGTTATGACGCGCACGGTCATTATTTTTTTTCCCTGGATGGCAGGGATGCTCATCTTACTGGTTTTATTAACGATCCCGGAAATGAAACCGGTGTATATACAACCTGTTTTAGGAGAAGGGATCTTGCCGATTCTTAAAGGCACATACCATGATTTAGGGCTTCCCTATTTAGAACTGGTGATTTTTCTCATGTTTATTCCTTATGTCAGTGAAAATGAAAAATGGAAAGGGGCATTTTATCGCGGGACTTTAATTGGCGGTATTCTTCTTTCCATCGTTGTCGTCCTGGCTATTGTTACTTTAGGAAGTGATTTTACAGCAAGAAATGCATATCCATCCTATATTGTTGGGAAAAAAGCAAGTTTCGGAACGTTTTTGGAACGAATTGAAGTGATTGTGGCAATCATTTGGTTTTTCACGGTGTTCTTTAAATTAACGATATGTATTTACGGATTTTCTCTCGGTTTAGCACAAGTATTACGCTTAAATAGCTTTCGAATTCTGCTGATTCCATTAATATTTCTGTTACCTAGTTTTGCGCTTATTTTGCATCCCAATATTGTTCATTTTCATTATTTTATTATGAAGGCTTGGACCCCCTATTCAATAACAATTTGTTTTATTCTGCCGCTGCTTTTATTCATCGTTGGTAAGCTTAGAAAAAATCGTTCCGATGCGAAAGACATTTAGCTTTCTAATTTCGTCATGCTCATGCAATAGTAATATAGATTTTCTAAATATCAGTAAAAAGGGGGGGTACTCCATCATGATACCGATAAAAATAAGTCCTATTCAACTTTTTACGTTAATGGTATTATTCGAAATTGGAACTTCGATCGTAGTCGGCGTTGGATTTGAAGCGGGGCAGGATGCCTGGATCGCTATTTTACTTGGTACTGCGGGAGGATTAGTCATATTTTCGATGTACATCTATCTATACAGCCGATTTCCTGACGTTCCTTTGACAAGCTATTTAGAGAAAATACTTGGCAAAATAGCCGGGAGAATACTGGCAGTTATCTATATTTCGTATTTTTTGTACTTAGCGGCAAGAGTATTAAGAGATTTTGCTGACCTTATTACAACCACGATTTTATACGAGACGCCTCCATTAGCGATTGTAATAATGAGTATGGTGACGATTATTTTTGCCAGTTACTTAGGGTTTGAGGTAATTGCGAGAACAAGTGAAATCTTTTTTCCCTGGGTAATGCTCTTTGGAATTTTGTTTACGCTATTTATTATGATGACGGGCACTCCAAAATTTGAAAATATGCTGCCGGTTCTTGAAAATGGCTGGGTTCCTGTTCTGAAGACTGCTTTTCCGACTATTGTTTTTTTCCCATTCGGTGAGATAATCATTTTTACTTTGTTCTTTCCTCTTGTAAATAATATAAGGCATGGGATTCTTGCCGGTTATTCCGCGCTGCTTTTTAGTGCTTTTATATTGTTGATTGTTAGTATGTTAATCATTAGTGTGCTTGGGCCGTTTTTAGCTAAGATAAGCACGATTCCATTATTGGTAACAGTAGGAAAAGGAAGCGTTGGCGATTTTTTGCAGAGACTTGACGCGATTGCTTTAATACTTATGTGTATCGGCGGTTTTTTTAAATGTACAATTTTTTTTTACGGGGCAGTTGAAGGCTTTTCTAATTTAATTAAAAAACCGGAGTTAAATAAGTACACAATTCCCGTGATGGCAATTACAGTTATATTCATGTCGTTTTTGATAGCGGATAATTATTTTCAGCATCTTTTTATTGGTTTGAAAGTTATTCCTTTATACTTCGATCTCCCCCTCTTTATGGTTATTCCATTAATATTAGTTTTTATTGTCATCATCAAAAAGAAAGTTGCGAAAAAAAATCAATTGTAGAACTGTAGCTGGAGGCTGGGGTCTAGCGTTTAAGATAACTGCCTCCAAAGACATAACAGGAGCCATTTTAATCTGGCGGAATTGAATCCTGCTTGCTATTTGGCGATTTCGTGGTTTGATTTGGGATATATTATTGCTGTAATTGCATTATATATACGCAAGCTTTTTATGGGAATGAACTATTTTTTCGGCAGCATTTTCAAATCCTCCAACTTCAAACACAATGTATCAACGATATCCTTAATAATAATTTACATTTATTTAAAATGGCGCTTACGTCCTTTTTATACAATGAAGGAAAAGGAGGTGAGTGTTGAAGATGGAAAGGGCAAAAGCATGGTTTTTGAAGCAGGACGAATCGTTATTTTATAAATGCAATCATTTACCAAAATTATATATTTCTATTCTTAGCTTTATTACACATTTCGGCGGTGCCAGGTTCACGATAGGATCACAATTATTATTACTGTTGCTTGCTCCCCGGGAATGGAGATTAACTGTAGCGGCGGCCTGCCTTTCGTTAACGGTAAGCCACTTACTGGCTGTCGTGTTGAAACGGCTGTTTTTACGAATCCGTCCGTACATTGCTTTACCGGATGCGATTGCGTATGGCTATCTTTTTAAAGACCCGTCTTTCCCGTCGGGACACTCGACAGCTATATTTGCCGTTACTGTACCTTATATGATTCAGGATCCATTCTTGTTCTTTATGTTATTGCCGCTTGCCTGCCTTGTTGCTTTTTCACGCGTAGTACTCGGCGTTCATTATCCGTCTGATGTGATGACAGGTGCAATGTTGGGTATTTTAACAGGCATTAGCTTTCAACTTTTCTTATAACTTTTTTAAAGACGTTCAAAAAATCAGCAACCTTTAATTTGGAAGGGAGTTTTTATATGCGAGTGGCTCTTTTTTCAGACACCTTTTATCCCCAAGTAAATGGTGTCGCCCGTACTTTAAAACGGTTAACAGCTCATATGGAAAAGAGAGGAGTAAAATATGAATTGTTTGTTCCGGAAGTGGACGATGCAATTCATTACCCAAATGTAAATCAGTTTACAAGTATCCCTTTCTTTTTTTATCCGGAATGCAGAACTGCGATTGTCCATCCAAGAAGAATAACAGAGCAACTGCGTAAATTTTCCCCGGACATTATTCATGTAGCCACTCCTTTAACAATGGGAATGCTTGGAGCTCATGCGGCAAAAAAAATGAATATTCCGTTAGTAGGGTCGTACCATACACATTTCGATCGCTATCTTACGTATTACAAATTAACATGGCTTCACCCGCTTTATTGGAAATATATGAAGTGGTTTCACAGCCCATTTGAAAAAATTTTCGTTCCTTCCCATGAGACAAAAATATATTTAGAAAAACATGGTCTTTACTCGACTGTTTGGGGAAGAGGAGTCGATTGTGAACTTTTTCATCCTAGAAAGGCTGCTTCATCGTTTCGTGAAAAGTATCAAATAAATGAAAAGTATATTCTGCTTTTTGTCGGCCGGCTGGCTCCGGAAAAAGGACTTGATACGTTAACGAAGGTGATGAAAAATCTCCCGCAACCATTTAGCGATAATGTCCACTGGTTAATAATCGGTGACGGGCCGTGTTATCACGATTTAAAGCAGGAATATGCAAATTTGAAAAACGTCACTTTAACAGGTTATCTGGAGGGGGAAGAACTGGCTGCTGCGTATGCCTCCGGCGATTTATTTGTTTTCCCTTCAGCAACCGAAACGTTTGGCAATGTCGTTCTTGAATCACTTGCATCCGGTACACCGGCAATCGTTGCAAATACCGGCGGTGTAACAGGGATTGTAGAGGATCAACATACAGGGAGAATCTGCACTCCAACCGATCAATCTTTTATCGAAGCAATACTGGAAATGTTACAAAATGAAAGAATTCGTTTCGAGATGGGGAAGCAAGCAAGAAACTATGCCCTGCAGCAATCTTGGGAAAACATATTCGACCAGTTGTTGTTTGAGTATGAAAAAATCTCCTGTAGCAGGCATGCTTCGGTTATATAAAGAAGATATCCTTTTGCGGTTGTTAAAAAGTCATCAAACGGAGGCAGGATGTCAGAAGTCAGAATTTGAAGAAGCTTGCGTGGGTCAGTTTCAAAGGGATTTTATCCGACCTCCTGCTTCGAATTCCGTATGCTGTCTTACTCTTCCTGCTTCTCCTTTGACGATTTTTTTGAACTCACACTTTCAGTAAAAAAATCATTAAATGCTGCTGTCATCTGATTACCTTTTATGTGTGTTTCAACTACTCCAAGTCTATGAAAGAAAATTTACATTATTTTAATAGTTTTTAATATTTTTATAAAATCTGATTAATATAAAGCGGTTAAGATGATGATTGTAGGTTAATTATGGCAGTGTATAAAGAATAAAGAAAAAAAGTAGCAGGATAATGAGGAGGAAAAGTTGAAAATGAAGAAGTCATTTATGCTTTTTATGTTTACACTCATCCTGGTTATTGCCGGATGTTCATCGGGCGGAGATCAGACGGGTGGAGATACGGTAGAAGAGGATGATACGATTACAATTGTTTGGTACCCGAATGAATCAGGTGCTGAAATGAAAACGTCCCGTGATGCTATTGCCGCAGTAATTGCTGATGCAACCGGCAAAACTGTTGAACATGAAACAACGACTGATTATATTATTGCAATCGAATCAATTGCAAACGGAAATGCCGATATCGCTTTTATGGGTGCGCAAGGTTATATAGAAGCACATACAAAAAATGAGAAAGTGTTGCCTTTAGTTGTTCCAAGCGGTTCTTCCGGTACACTGGATGATGCAGTTTATCATAGCTGGCTCGCATCAAAAACAGAAAATGCCGATGAATATAAAGACGGAAGCGAATTCTCTATCGATAATATCGTTGGCAAGAAATTTTCTTTTGTATCCAATAGCTCTACTTCAGGTTTCAGAGTACCATCAGAAGGAATTATTTCACACTTTAGTGAACAAGATGAATATAAAGATTTAACTGCGGATGATTTAATTGAAAACGGCAATTTCTTCAGTGAAGTACTCTTTGGCGGTTCCCACCAAGGATCTGCAGTAAATCTCCTTTCCGGTCAAGCGGATGTTGCCGCATTTTGTGACTCTTGCGTAGGTAATTATGTAGAACTTAGTGAAGGAGAAGAAAATACAGCAGGTGCTGTCTACAAAGTAAAAGAGGATGCAGCAGAGCCTTTTAATACGGTACCGGGTGAAGAGTTTACCGTTTTATCTGTTACACCGGTATTAAACGCACCTATCGTTGCAAATACTGAAAATCTTAGCCAGGAAACAATCGATACCATTGTCGAGGCACTAACTTCTGAAGAAACTGCTTCAAATGAAGATGTTTTTGCTACAAAAGAATCCGGTAAAACATCTTTATTTAAGAAAACGGATAAAGAACAATTTGTAGCGGTAGAAGACGAATGGTTCGATCCAATCCGCGAGCTTTCTAAATAAAGAATTGTTTTCGCTGATTAAAAAGCAAAACAGTGAGCATGTAAGATGAACATATAAACAATGGAAGACTGCGAAAAGGATGCGGTAATTACGCATCCTTTTCGCAAAAATAAAAAAGAAGGAGTGAATCGCGTGACAAATCCATTATTAGAACTGAAACAAGTCTCTAAATCTTACGGAAATGATGTTATGGCATTATCAGAGATTAATTTTTCAGTGAAGGAAGGAGAGTTTGTTTCCATTATCGGTCCTTCAGGGGCAGGAAAATCAACACTCCTTCGTTGTATGAACAAAATGATTCATGCGTCCAGCGGAGAAATTCTTTTTGATAATATAAATGTTCTTTCTTTAAATAAACGCGAGATGAAAAAAGTACGTACGAAAATCGGGATGATTTTTCAACATTATAATCTTGTGGATCGCTTGAGCGTCATTGAAAATGTATTGCACGGAAGATTAGGGTATAAATCGGCAATTGCCGGTATGCTCGGCATCTATTCAGAAGATGAAAAAAGAAAGGCGCTGCAACTTTTGGAAGAGCTCGGATTGGAAGATCATGTGTATAAAAGATGTGATCAATTAAGCGGCGGACAAAAGCAGCGTGTTGGCATTGCCCGCGCCTTGATTCAAGAACCGAAATTGATGTTATGCGATGAGCCGATAGCTTCCCTCGACCCTAACTCCGCAAAAGTGATCATGGATCATTTGAAAAATATTTCTACAAGCAGGGGGATAACGGTACTGATCAATTTGCACCAGGTAGATGTTGCTCTGCGCTATGCAGACCGGGTCATTGGCGTTTCGAAAGGGAAGGTTGTATTTGATGATCTGCCAAGTCGGATGACGAGTCAGGAAATTCACAATATCTATGGTTCTGAAGCGGGAGAATTAATGATTAATGTAGGTGGAAAAAATGCAGTCTAACTTTTTTTTAAGAAAAAGGGTACGGACCTTTGTCGTTATTTTAATTGTATTAGCGATTACTTATGGTTCGATGCTTATAACCGAATATGATGCGGAAAAAGGCTTTCAATCTTTTCCTGAAGCGATCCAGTGGGGGTTTTCTAATTTTTATCCCGATGCGGCTTCCCTGGAAAAATTGCCAAACATTTTAGGACATCTCGGAGACACAATCTTAGCATCGATTGCAGCTTCCTCATCTGCTGCACTATTTGCTCTGTTGTTTGCTGTTTTTGGCTCCAAAACAACAAAAATAAATTCTTTTTTCAGTGTAACATGCCGGGGGATTGCGACGCTGTTTCGTAATATTGATGTTGCAGCTTGGTCGATGATTTTACTTTTTTCCTTTGGACAAACTTCACTTACCGGATTTCTAGCTTTGTTCTTTGTTTCTTTCGGCTTTTTGACCCGTGTCTTTATGGAGACAATTGACGAAGTCGGGCAAAGTTCGGTAGAAGCTTTAACGGCAACAGGAGCAAGCTATTTTCCGATCGTATCGCAATCTGTTATTCCTGCATGTTTGCCGCAGATTTTAAGCTGGATTCTTTTTATGATTGAAACGAACATACGCAGTGCCACCCTAGTCGGTATTTTAACGGGAACCGGGATCGGCTTTGCTTTTGATTTGTATTATAAGAATTTAAATTACCATACAGCAAGTTTAGTGGTACTCACGATTGTCATAACGATTCTCTTGTTGGAATATATCTCAAACTACATTAGGAGGCTCATATTATAATGAAACTGGAACAGTCTTCAAATCTTTCTGACGGTGGCGGCTCCTCCTCCTACTCATCTAAACGTATTAAAGTAAAACCATTTCAAAAATCAAGGTTTGTGATTCAACTGACTTTAATCATGCTGGCAGTCATCACCATCTTTGCCTTTACGACGTTTGAAACGGGAGATGCCGGTTTTTTTGAAGGGGTATGGAATACGATTTTAAATGTACGGGTGATGTTTTTTGAGGCACATTTTTCCCATTTTACTTTTTGGGAGGCAGTTCACCAGGTATTTATCACACTGGGGCTGGCGATGCTGACAACGTTATTTGGTGCGATTGTTGCACTGTTTTTCAGTTTATTTGCGGCACAAAATTTATCGAATAAATATGTTTCTAATATCATTAAAGGTATTGTTGCTTTTATTCGCGCCGTGCCGACTGTTCTCTGGGTGCTGATTTTTGCCGTAGCTGCAGGTCTTGGCAGTGTCGCTGCGGTCATTGGAATGACTTTTCATACAATCGGGTACTTGATTAAAGCTTTTTCTGAATCATTTGAAGATATCGATCATGGTATTCTTGAAGCGTTACGAAGCAGCGGGGCGGGATGGTGGCAGACAATTTTCCAGGCAGTTCTTCCTTCCACAATTACGACGCTCATCTCCTGGGTATTCATGCGTTTCGAAATTAATTTCGGGGTCGCTATTGCCATGGGTGCCGCTGCCGGTGCCGGCGGTATCGGTTATGATATGTTTATGGCAAGCGGTTTTTATTTTGATTTACGTGAAGTGGGGACAATTACGTATTTTATTTTAACACTTGCGATAATTTTGGAATTCACTTCCACGCAAATTCGCGCGCGTCTAAGCGGCAAACGCCAGTAAAAATGACGGAATCTCCGCTTTTGTGAGGAATGAATAATAAGGTTATTCCTCAAAAACAGGGTTATTATTATGAAAGTTATGCAAAACCACAATATATAGTGTCTTTATTTACTAAATGTCGTGGTCCGGATGTAATGATGACTTTTTTGGGGTTGAATCAAGATAAATATAATCAGAATCATGGCAGGTTTGACATGAAAACTATTTTTCAATCCTATCGGATTTGATATGGAAATAAAATTTTCACCCGAGTTTTGTGATCCAGTGGGTCATGGGTGTTTAGTGAGAAGAAAATTGCGGATGCATTGTCCGCTGTTCATGAATAGATTTGCTAATTTTGAAAAGATGAGAAGGGTACGAAAATCTTTCTCATCTTTTTTTTCGCGCTTAGCTTAAAAGGTGAAGTGCTCCACCTCTGAGCTTTGCGGGTATGTTTTTTTAGCCAAGCCGCCACTATCAAAAAAAGATGCGGATATTTACATGATTTTAATCTTTTTTAATAATTCCTTAACCTTTTTCACTTGTTAATAAGTTAGATTGGAATCGTGATGAAGTTGATAATATAAGAGAACTAGTGAGGGAAAAGCTTTGTTCGCATACCTCACATTGCTTAACCTTGAACACATACCAACAGAAAGGGTGGGAAGCCGCGTGGAACAGGCAGATACGCAAGCTTATTTAGAAATTGCAGAATTCATTATTCAAGGAATTAAGGACGGCAGATTTGCCGAAAATGAAAAAATTCCTTCGGAAAGTGAATTTTGCCGGTTATTTGCGGCAAAGCGCAGCATCGTTAGACAGGCAATTGCCCGCGTTACTCATCTTGGCTGGATTACTCCGGTTCAAGGAAAAGGCAGCTATGTAAATCGGGTGCCTAAAACAATTCCTTACGTATTATCATCGAAAACAAGATTTTCCGAAATCATGGAAGCATATGGACTAAACTACACAGGAAAACTGTTAAACTGGGAAAAAACACTTCCTGATGCCGAAGAAAAAAAGAGTCTCGGACTGCAAAAGATCGAAGCTGTCTATCGGCTTGAAATTATCCGTTATGTAGACGAAAGTCCGCTCTCTCTTACCACATCTGTTTTACCGGAAGCATTTGTCCCAAATTTAGAACAATATCTGGAAGATTTTCAATCATTATATGAGATTTTAATGAAAAATTATCACTTCCGTCCGATTCGCGCCAAGTCGGTTTTTGAAGCAATACAGCCTAAATTAACAGATGCTGCCAGCTTGGATTTACCGGAAAACATTCCGATCGTACAAATGGAAAGCTTAATGCATCATCCGTCAGGTGAACCGGTCGAATATTGTATTTCCAGAATCAGAGGAGACCGTTATAAATATGTAATAGAATTTTAAAAAAGGAGGTTAATATGAAAAAAGCAAGAGTAACGAAAATTTTAGTAGAGGGAAATCCCGCTCTGTTAAAAAGTTTTTCCGATGAAGTGGAAAAAGCCGCTGCTGTTCAGATTGAAAAAAAGCCGCACACCTCCCTTATGATGCTGAAAGCAAAAGATTCCGTATCAAACCAGCCCTTTTATGCTGGTGAACTGCTGGTAACGGAATGCATCGTTTCCATCAACGGCAGTACCGGGATCGGCATCATCAAAGGGGAAGAGGAGGAACGCAGCTATCAATTGGCCGTTGTAGATGCGGCGATTACCGCAAATTTACCGCTGACAAAAAATTGGCCCGCCCGTTTAGAAGCGGAGGAAGAACAAATAAAACTTAAGACTCTCCAAGAAAGTGCGCGAATGGCAAAAACGAAAGTTGATTTTCATACAATGGAGGAATACAAAGATGGAAAAAACATTTGATACTGTCCGTGATACCCAGCAGATATTCCGCCATTTAGTGAATTGTATGTCAAGACCTGGCGATATCGAAACGATTGCACCTTATACGGAAACGCTCGGAGAATTTCGCCACCTGTCTGCGGCGATGATCGGTGTCGCCTATACATTGCTGGATGGAGAAGTAACTTTTCATTTACGGACAGAAAACGGGGAAGAGGCAGACCGATATTTGCAGATTAAAACAATGAGTAAACCGGCGGCGATAAACGAAGCAAATTATATTTTTTTGAAAAAGAGGCTTTCGGAACTGGAATTTAGTGAATTGATGGCGCAGATTAAACGGGGTTCGCTGGAAGATCCTCACAGCAGTGCAACTTTGATTATCGAAGTGGATGAATTAAATCAGGCAAGAGCGGCGGACAGAAATGTCATTTTGAGCGGCCCGGGAATGAAAGAACAGAAATCGCGTTATATCGCCGGCTTGCCTGCGAATTGGCTTGTGGAACGGGAAAAAGTGAACCGGGAATATCCAATGGGTGTCGATATCATTTTTACAACCGGCCATGGGGAACTTATGGCGCTTCCGAGAACAACGCTGGTGAAAGGAGAGATGGAATAATGGGATATGTTGCTGTCACAGGCGGGGATAAGGCGATTGAGAATGCAACGAAGTTAAATAAACTTTTCCGGCTTTCTCATGCGGAAGAAGCGATTGATCCGCAAGTGATTCAGGAACAAATGCGCTTATTAATTGACCGGGTGATGGGGGAAGGCGGTCTTTATGCTCCGGAGTATGCTGCAATCGCTTTGAAGCAGGCGGAAGGGGATCCTGCTGAAGCATCCTTTTTGTTAAGATCCTATCGTTCTACTTTGCAGCGCAATTACACTTCACGGACGCTGGAGACAAAAAACATGCGGGTGATCCGGCGAATTTCTTCTGCCTTTAAGGATATCCCCGGGGGGCAAATGCTTGGGCCGACGTATGACTACACACACAGGTTGCTTGATTTTTCTCTTCGACATGAAAACAGTGACATAAAGGAATTATTGGAGGGACTTTCTATGGATAACGGTGACGAAAGTGATGCGGAGCTGCTTTTTCAAAAAGTTACTATACTTTTACGCGAACAAGGACTGCTTGCGCAAACGGTGGAGGAGAAAGAAGAAGCACCATTTGATATTACAAGAGATAAAGCGAAATTCCCGATGACCCGTTCCGCCCGTCTGCAAATGCTGGCGCGGGGAGAGACCGGGGCAATGATTACTTTGGCGTACAGCAGTATGCGTGGCTACGGTGCTGTTCATCCGACAATCGCGGAGCTCCGGGTCGGATATTGTCCAGTGTATATTCCCCACCCGTTTCAAGAGGATGAATCGCTTTATGTGGGCGAGATCATGCTTACAGAAGTAGAAACAATCAATTCATTTTCAGAAAATGAGCAAGGAAACATCGAATTTATGCTCGGATACGGCCTGGTTTTCGGGCAGAATGAGGCAAAGGCAATTGCAATGGCAATTTTGGAAAGAAGTTTAGAAACAAAAGGAAATTCCCCGGCGCAGGACGAAGAGTTTGTATTATTGCATATAGACAGTATCGAAGCCCACGGATTCGTATCACATTTAAAACTTCCACATTATGTCACCTTCCAATCGAAGCTTGACCGGATCCGTCAGGCACGGGAAGAAAAGTCGAAAGATAAAGTTCGAAACAGGTTTGGGAATCAGGAAGACAGTTTCAGTCATACTTGAGAAGGTTGATTTTTAATGTCGGCAAAAATTAGTATCGTCTGATAAAGGGACAATTTGGCAAAAATTAGTATCGTCTGATAAAGGGACAATTCTTTTTAACAATGTTGGCATTAACTTCGGGAAATGGAGCAATTTTATATAGAGAAGATCTGAAAAATTGGCAATTGGGACATAAAATCAAAAAATAAGGATATAAACATTGAAAATGAGGACATAACCCCGAAGAATGGGGACAAAAATTTAAGGAATGAGGACATAAACGACAGGAATGAGGACATAAATCCGAAGAATGAGGAAATAAGGAGCATTTTTTATATAGAGAAGATCTGAAAAATCGGCATTTGGGACATAAAATCAAAAAATGAGGACATAAACATTGAAAACGGGGACATAACCCCGAAGAATGGGGACAAAAATTTAAGGAATGAGGACATAAACGACAGGAATGAGGACATAAATCCGAAGAATGAGGAAATAAGGAGCATTTTTTATATAGAGAAGATCTGAAAAATTGGTTATGGGCACATAAAATCAAAAAATGAGGACATAAACATTGAAAACGGGGACATAACCCCGAAGAATGGGGACAAAAATTTAAGGAATGAGGACATAAACAACAGGAATGGGGACATAAATCCGAAGGATGAGGATAAATGGAGCAATTTTATATAAAGAAGATCTGAAAAATCGGCAATTGGGACATAAAATCAAAAAATAAGGACATAAACATTGAAAATGAGGACATAACCCCGAAGAATGGGAACAAAAATTTAAGGAATGAGGACATAAAGAACAGGAATGGGGACATAAATCCGAAGAACAGAGATATAATGAGCAATTTTTATATAGAGGAGATCTGAAAAATCGGTTATGGGCACATAAAATCAAAAAATGAGGACATAAACATTGAAAACGGGGGCATAACCCCGAAAAACGGGAACAAAAATTTAAGGAATGAGGACATAAAGAACAGGAATGGGGACATAAATCCGAAGAACGGGGATATAATGAGCAATTTTTATATAGAGGAGATCTGAAAAATCGGTTATGGGCACATAAAATCAAAAAATGAGGACATAAACATTGAAAACGGGGACATAACCCCGAAGAATGAGGACATAAGTCGAAAAAATGAGGACATAAATTCAATAGAGATTAAAAAGCTACTTATATTCTCTTGATTCTCAGGTCGAATCATTTGAAAGTCAAAAAGAAAGGACATTATTCGATGATGCAGCTTTATAATTACGGATTTTTAGATGAAGGCTCGAAAAAAGAAATTCGCCGCTCCATCTTAAAGGCGATTTCTATCCCAGGTTACCAGGTTCCATTTGCGTCGCGGGAAATGCCAATTGGTCGCGGCTGGGGAACTGGCGGTTTGCAAATTACACTTTCTCTCATCGGGGAGGGCGACTGCCTAAAAGTGATCGACCAGGGGCATGATGATTCTGTCAACGCGGTCAGCATAAAGCGTCTTGTAAAAAACTGTACGAATATTTCGACAACAACCGATTCAGAACAAGCTACGATCATTCAAACCCGCCACCGTATTCCGGAAATTCCTTTGCGAAACGGGCAAATTCTTGTCCTGCAAGTTCCGCTCCCGGAGCCGCTCAGGAGGGTAGAAGCGAAAGAACGAGAGACAAAACGGATGCACGGGGAAATGGATTACAGCAGCATGTATGTCAAATTATATGAAGATATTGTCCGCTGGGGGGAAATTACAATTGGGGCAGATTATCCGGCCATCGTTAATCACCGTTATTTAATCAATCCAAGCCCGATTCCCCGCTATGATCTGCCGAAATTGCATCATGCAGAAGGGCTTTACTTATTTGGAGCGGGACGGGAAAAGAAAATCTATGCTGTTCCGCCTTATACCAATGTCGAACCGCTGCAATTTGCCGACTATCCATTTGAAAAAGAACAATTTCACGGGCATCACTGTCGTCTGTGCGGAAGCAGCGATACTTTTTTAGATGAAATTTATGAAAAGAACGGCGAAAAAACGTACCAATGCTCCGATACCGGATATTGTGAAAAGAAACGCTTAGAGGGGGTGGGGCAAGGATGAAGGAAAAGCCGCTTTTATCAGTAAAAAATGTATCAAAACGTTACGGAAAAGGATGCATCCATTGCGAATCAGCAAATATACTGTCTGGTCAAGAGAACCGATGTCGATACTGTGGCACGGTCTGGGCATGTATCGATATTTCTTTTGATCTGTACAAAGGAGAAATTCTCGGCATCGTCGGGGAAAGCGGCTCGGGCAAAAGTTCGCTTGTCAAAAGCTTATATTTGGACGATCCTGTACATAGCGGGACAGCAACCATTACAACGTATAAAAACGGCACACAAAACATCTGGTCGGAGTCTGCACAACAAAAGCGTTATATCCGTAATCATTTACTCGGGATGGTGTATCAAAATCCATGGATGGGACTGAAAATGTCTTTTTCAAGCGGCGGAAATATTGCGGAAAAACTGATCGCTTCGGGAACCCGTCATGTCGGGCAGATGCGCGAGCGAGCAAGCGAGCTGCTGGAACATGTCGAGATACCTGAATCACGTATGGATGAATCGCCGAAATTTTTTAGCGGCGGCATGCAGCAACGCGTCCAAATCGCAAAAGCGCTGGCAAATCGCCCGCCAATTCTGCTATTGGATGAAATAACGACCGGGCTTGATTTATCAGTGCAGGCAAAAGTACTTGATCTAATCCGCAAAATCCAGCTTGATCTTCAAGTAGCAATGATTATCGTTTCCCACGATTTAGGCGTGATCCGGATGCTGGCCGACAGGACAATCGTGATGCGAAGCGGAAGGATTATCGAGCAAGGTCTCACAGATCAAATTCTCGAAGACCCGCAGCATTCTTATACGCAATTGCTGGTACATTCCTTACTTTAAATGGCTTGTTGCTAATCCGGAGAAATAAATTGAAATTGCTTGCCGGACTTTCGCTTCGATATTTAACTTGAGCAAAATAGACAAGGAACAAAAAGACGTAAATTTTTAAAAAATGACAGAGGTGGACAATGGATATAACAATTATTCATGGAAATATTGTCATGAAAGACCGTGTAATAAAAAATGGAACAATTGAAATACAGGACGGGAAAATAATCGGAATCAGTGAGAACCAGCCTGAATATCTTGGTGAGGTTGCAATTGATGCAAAAGGTAGCTGGGTAATGCCTGGCATTATTGATTCCCACAGCGATGCCATCGAATTAGAAGTTGAGCCCCGTCCGGGAAGTTATTTTCCTGTGGAGCTTTCCTTTTATGAGTTGGAAAAGAAGCTGGTTGGTGAAGGAATAACAACGATCTATCACGCTGTCTCCATAATGGAGGGTAAAGCCAAAAAATACATGCGGCAACAGGATGTCGCACTTTCTTTGATCGAAAAAATAAAGGCTTTATCGGTAAATGAGCATTTAATCCGCCACAAAACGCATATGCGCTTGGAAATAACAAGTACAGGAGCAGTGGAGAGAGTGATCCAATTTATTAAGGAAGGCAAAATTGATCAGCTTTCCTTTATGGATCATACACCCGGACAAGGACAATTTAAAGATTACGAGGTTCATAAAAAATATTTAATGGGGCATCGCCACTACTCGGAAGAAGAAGTAAAAGAAACAATGAATAAAAAGGATTTTTTACAAAAAATAGATGAAGCAACCTTGCAGGCTTTAGCCAATCTGGCAGCTGAAAAAAATATCCCCGTCGCTTCTCATGATGATGACTCCGTGGAAAAAGTTGAAATGGTAAAAAGTTGGCATGCTTTGATCAGTGAATTTCCCGTTGCAATAGAAGCTGCCAGGAAGGCAAAAGCGCTCGGAATGTACGTCGTCATGGGAGCTCCAAATGTCCTGCTTGGGAAATCGCACAGCAATAATATTTCGGCATTAGATGCGGTTGCAGACGGAGTTGTCGATATTCTTTGTTCCGATTATTACCCATCTTCCCTGCTTCATGCCGTATTTAAGCTCTATCATTCAGGGATGCCGATTTATGACGCAGTAAAGATGGTTTCTTTAAACCCGGCAATTGCCTTAAAGCTTGATCAAGTGACAGGTTCGATAGAAGTTGGCAAAGAGGCAGACTTGTTAATTGTCCGCGAGGAAAACAGGCGTCCGGTCATCGAGAGAGTACTCGTCGGAGGGAGAAGCGTTTGTCAGCTTGATTACCGTCCTCCAATGGTGCGGAGCAAGTGAACACTTTTGAAGAAACTAAACACACATGATCAGCTGTGGTCACAGATTTCAGATGAAAATATTATTTCCACATCAAAATATCGGAAAATCTGGTGGAGATTTAACTTCACCTGATGAAAAAAACCTACCTATGCTACGCTTAGTGGAGGAGGTCACAACCTGTCAAGCATGGAAAGATAAAACGGGAAGGGGAAAATAGTATGAGCCAAAAAAAATTGACCGAAAAGCCTACGATACATGTCACATCGACCGTTATTCAAAGTAACCTTGGAGCCTGGACGGAGATCGGTCCGCATTGCAAAATCGAAGCTAGTGAGCTGGGTGATTACAGCTATACGGCAGGAGATAATCAAATTATCTATACGAAGATAGGAAAATTTTGCTCCATTGCTTCCCATGTACGCATCAATCCGGGAAATCACCCGATGTGGAGGGTGACGCAACATCATATGACCTACCGTAGCAGCCAATATGGTTTTTCCGAACAGGATGACGAAGCTTTTTTTCAGTGGCGAAAAAGCCATGAGGTGTCAATTGGCCATGATGTATGGATTGGTCATAATGCGGTGATTATGCCGGGTGTTACGATTGGAACAGGAGCCGTGGTAGGAGCTGGTGCGGTTGTGACAAAGGATGTCGCACCTTATACAATTGTGGCAGGAGTACCGGCACGGATGATTCGGGAGCGGTTTTCTAAGGAAATTGCGGAGAAACTTTTACGGATAGAATGGTGGAATTGGGACCGGGATCTGTTGCAGCAACGTTTTAAAGATCTAAATCAAGTAGATGTTTTTATAGATAAATATGATACAAAGGAGAACTCATGAGGATGAATCCACTTCTTGAAGTGACAGGATTGACGAAGGTATTCACGCTTTACCATGGGCAAACAAAGCAAATCACCGGGTGCAGCGCTATTGATTTATATATCCGTGAAGGCGAGTTTATTGGCATAACCGGAAAAAGCGGTTCGGGAAAATCAACGATCTTAAAGAGCATCTATCGTTCGTATTTACCGACATCAGGACAAATCATCTATCAGTCTGTACAATTTGGCGCGATTGATTTGGCAAAAGCAAGCGACAGGGAAATCATTGCAATGCGCAAAAAAGAAATCGGCTATGTATCACAATTTCTCCATGTGATGCCGCGCGTAACAGCTTTGGAAGTTGTCATGAATACGCTCCTTGAAACAGGACAAGAGGAAGCAACGGCAAAAACGAAGGTTGAGGAAATTCTCACTCACTTTCAACTGGCACCATCCCTGTGGGATTACTTTCCACGCACGTTTAGCGGCGGGGAAAAACTCCGCTTAAATTTAGCACAAGCAATGGTGAAACGCCCGCGCCTGCTTTTACTGGATGAGCCCACTGCCTCTTTAGACGAGGCTTCTAAAGAATCCGTAAAGGAAATGATCGTTCATTTAAAAGCACAAGGCACCAGTATGATCGGAATCTTTCACGATTTAGACTTTATGGAGGCAGTCGTCGACCGGCACTACCACCTGGAAAACGGAAAATTATCAGAGATAGAAAGAGCAATCCGTTTAAAGAGGAGCTAGTTGGCTTATAAAGTGAAAATATGAGGACAAATACTTGGATAATGGGGACATAAATCTGAGAAATGGGGACATAAACCAGAAAAAAGGGCCAAAATTTAAGCTTGAATAAGAGTACTGTAGCAGAAAAATGTTTTGCCTGATTGCGCGAATAGTCTTTGGCCCAAAAAGAGAAAAAATGAGGACATAAACGATAAAAATGAGGACATAATTCCGAGAAATGGGGACATAAATCAGAAAAATGGGCACATAAATCAAAAAAATCAGGACAAATCAAACAGCAGATAGACACAGTATTAGAAAAACATAATATATTTATCCAAAAATAGGGAACGGTGATTTGGCTGATTGATCCGAATTAATTTTTAACTGAAGTTAAAATACTGCGGGAGGAGTGATTTTACGTTGAAAATTGACTTGCATTGCCATACAAGTATTTCCGATAATTCTTTTTCGACTGAGGAAGTAATTTTACAGGCAAAACAAGAGGGTGTTACTCATCTGGCAATTACCGATCATGATACTACGATCGGACTGCCGGCAGCGGTTGAGCTTGGAAAAGAACAAGGTGTAGAGATCATTCCCGGAATCGAAATATCTGCTTTTGATTATAAACGCAATCGCCGTGCACATATTCTCGGACTTTTTGTTACGCCCGGACACGCGGCAATCGACACACTTTGCCGGCCACTTATTGAAAAAAGACATGCGGCATGCTATCAAATGGTTCAAAAAATCCAGGAAGCTAGTTACAAGATTTCCTGGGAGGAAGTTGAGAGACTTGCTGCCGGAGGTACAGGTGTCTATAAACAGCATATTATGCATATTTTACTGAACAACGGCTACACTGATCAAATTTATGGCGAGCTTTACCGGAAGCTTTTTTCGAGGGGAATAAATGGTGCTGCAAAAGGGATTGCCTATCAAGCAATTAAGTATCTTGATGCTTATGATGCGATAAAAGCGATTCGGGAAGCGGACGGCATTCCCGTTCTTGCTCACCCGGGTCAATTCAATAATTTTGAAGCCGTGGCGGAATGGGTACAGGCCGGATTAAAAGGAATCGAAGTTCACCACCCGCTTCATACGAAAGCGGACGAAGAAAAGGCTATGGAATTGGCACGCCAATATCAGTTGCTTCAAACCGGCGGTTCAGACTTTCACGGTTTTTACAGCGATACCAACTCAAAACTTGGAAGTAAAACAACAGAGCCACAGCAATTTTTGAAGTTGAAAGAGGAAAAATATTTATGGCAAAATTCCTAAACAAGTTTACGAGAGATGAATGATGATTCAAAGTTAATATTGCTCGGATTAAATATGTTTTTATAACACGGTTCCAGCAATTAAAGGGGGGAATTGTTATGTTTTTTTAAAAAATTTCAGATAATGGCGTAAAATTAAAATTATTTAATTCCATTTTATTCACTGCGCCATTTCGATTTTAAACAAATAAGCTTTACTATTGCAATTGGATTTAATTATTTTGAACATACCATCTTTTATTACAAAAGCACAATTATTTTCAATGGCAATACCAGGGATTTCTTCCGTTATCATATTATCATCAAACTTATCATGTCCATTTTCATTATAATGAGGACAATGAATTGCTGGAATTAAACCGATTCCAATTGCTTCTTTATAGTCCCACCACCCATCGGGATTTGTTTTAGAGCTACTGTCACTATGCCCTTTTAAAAACCAACAAATAGAACCAGCGCTTAAGCCTGAAAGGACAATATTGTTTTTAAAAGCTTCTTTCATATATTGATCGACTTTTTTCATTCTCCAAATTTCCATCATTTTAACAGTATCGCCACCATCCACATAAATAATATTAGATGATAGTATTTTATCCTTTAAGATAGTATCTGTCAGATCACTGTTCACAAGTAGTAAAGTGTCCACTTCACAACCTAGCTGCTCTCCATATATCTTTTTAACGGTTTCAATATATCCCTGTGAATCACCACTTGCTGTTGGAATAAACAGTAATTTTGGATTGTTCGTATTTGAAAATTCAACTATATACCTATCAATTGGCAGCGTTTCAGATAAACGAATCTCACCGCCGCCAATAGCAACAAATTTCCCCATATTATGCACTCCCATTTTTGCAATTCTCATTTAAATATCGTAACTTAACACCATCCGTTATACTACTCTGTTCTGTCAGGTAGTTTAAAAAGTTAAAGAATTTCCACTCATAGTAATATTCAATTTTGGGTAATCCACTAAATTCCAACTAATATTTCCATTTATTATAATCAAAAAGAGACTTAGTGACAATCTTTACGAAAAAATAAAGACAGGTTTTCTATAAAATAGTAATATCAATATTGAAATGGAATCAAAAATAATGCGGGTAGTCTTGAAGTTAGACCGGGGTAAAGAATTAAGTAAAGAAACGATTGTATTGATAGGGGGTGACTCTACATGAATCAAAAATTTAATATTAGTGAACTTACTGCTAATCAACCCTTTTGTGCAGGTGTGATCCTTACAAAAGGGGAGAAAATTCTCGTCACACTCAACTCTGACGGATTACCGGATGAATTGGAAGGGAGGAGCTTAAGAATTGGCGGAGTAGGCGGCGGCCAGGAACCTGATGAAACAATTCGGGAGTGTGCGGCACGTGAAGCGAAGGAAGAGTTAAGTGTGGCAGCAGACATTCATTCTTCCCCACGTACATTTTTTCATGATTTGGATAAAAAGAGAGTGGAAGAAATTGAAGTAAGAGATGATATTAAACCTTTCTTATTTGAAAGGGTAACCAATCCGTATCCGGAAAAACCGTATCAGGAGGGATTGCCAACAGGTTCACATATTTATTTTGCATTGTATTTAGCGAGAGTTGATAATTGGGGAGAAATGAAAGCCGGCGATGATGTTCAGGGCTTGTTGCTAGTTCCATTGTCAAAATGGGATCTTTTAGAAAAGGAGTGCACCATAATGGAACTTCAAAGGAATGGAGGAGAAATAATACATAGCCAAAATTTGGACAAAAGGAAAACACTATGGCTGCCGGCCGATGAGTCATATACAATTGTCCGTAAGCTATTATGTGAAAACCGTATAAAAATAAGCGAAGTTTAAAAATTTCCATTTTAGATGGGTAGAAAATTTATTTAAGAAAAATGGCAAAACAAAAAAGAGAGATTCGCATAATCATAAAGAATTCAATTTGGAATAGGAAAGTATAATAGATTTTAGAAAAGAGGTGCTTATCGAGGGCACTGAAAAAGTCCCTTAAATTTTGAAATGTGTTAAAACCTAGTTGTTGATTTCCGTTCCAGGCGGCTTCGCTTTCCGCGGGCGGTTCGGGGAGCCTCCTCGGCGCTGAAGCGCCTGCGGGGTCTCCCCTGTCCCGTACTCCCGCAGGAGTCTTCGCCGCCTTCCACTCCAATCAACAGAGTCCTTAACTTAGGCTAAATTTTAAAAGGCATAT
>JAGKQJ010000043.1 GCA_017898095.1 Bacillaceae bacterium Marseille-Q3522
GATAAGAATGATGTAAATTACAAAATGGTCGAACGTTTGAAAGTGATTAAGACTTTAATATTCGTGTTTAGGAGTTTTGAATAATGGAAAATGTATTTGATTATGAAGATATTCAGTTAATTCCCGCAAAATGTATCGTAGATAGCCGTTCAGAATGTGATACTTCGATAACATTTGGCGGGCATACATTTCGCTTACCTGTTGTACCGGCAAATATGCAAACGATTATCGATGAAAAGATCGCTATATTCCTCGCGGAAAATCGTTATTTTTATATCATGCACCGCTTTGAGCCGGAGAAAAGACTGGTTTTTATTAAAGATATGCACGCGCGCGGATTAATCGCATCCATTAGTGTCGGTGTCAAAGCAGGTGAATATGAATTCATTCAACAATTAGCCGACGAACAGCTTGTACCGGAATACATTACGATTGATATCGCCCATGGGCATTCCAATGCGGTCATTAAGATGATTCAACATATCAAAAAACTTTTACCTGACAGTTTTGTTATTGCCGGAAATGTCGGAACGCCGGAAGCGGTGAGAGAATTGGAAAATGCAGGGGCGGATGCGACAAAAGTCGGCATCGGGCCGGGAAAAGTATGCATTACAAAAATTAAAACCGGATTTGGAACCGGCGGCTGGCAATTAGCTGCGCTGCGCTGGTGTTCTAAAGCGGCCAGCAAACCGCTCATTGCTGACGGCGGGATTCGTACTCACGGTGATATCGCGAAATCGATCCGATTCGGAGCTTCCATGGTGATGATCGGCTCTTTGTTTGCCGGACATGAAGAATCTCCGGGGGAAACAATTGAAAAAGACGGAAAACTTTATAAAGAATACTTTGGCTCTGCTTCCGAATTTCAAAAAGGGGAAAAAAGAAATGTCGAGGGCAAAAAAATGTACGTTGAGTATAAAGGTTTGTTAAAAGACACTTTAATAGAAATGGAACAGGATCTGCAATCCGCTATTTCATATGCCGGCGGCAACAAGCTCGCAGCAATCCGCAATGTCGATTATGCGATTGTGAAAAATTCTATTTTTAACGGGGATAGAATAATTTATTAGTGATTGTTTAAACGTAGGCAATTCAGAAGGAAGCAATTGTTATATCCGATATGAAAATAACATTTTCATCCAAGTTTGTGACCCAGCAGGTCATGGATGTTTAATATGAAAAAAATTTTTTCATCCAAGTTTGCAACCCAGCAGATCATGAACGTTTAGTTGACAAATCATAAGTTTTTACTTTAAAACTTCCCCAAACCATACGCTCGTCGTATGGTTTTCTTTTTACAAAAAAATGCCTGTCCTCCGCACAAAAAGTGTACAGAGGGCAGGCATACAAGTCCCTTCAAGCAAAATGAAAACAAACGGATCATGTCCTCGCAGGCACAATCGTCCGTTCAAGTAAAATACTTCCTAATATCACAAATAAGACTCGAAACGATCGCTTCTTGATACCCGGCTAGTTTTACTTCATTCATCAAATTGATTAGCTTCTGCCATTCGGGAGACGACAGATTGTCCAGTTTTACCATTCTTGTGGAAATGGCTTCATTGGAGAGGCTTGCCTTGTACGCTTGTGTATCCATTCTCCATAAGATTAAGTGATCGCCGTATCTTTTCTTAAGCCGATCTGCGATAATAATTCCTTCGGGATCTAAATCACCGGAGTAAAAGAGCCTACAGTCCGATTGTACGAGCAAATCTAACATCCGCCAGCCCGCCGCGCGCAGCTGCCCGTGTGTACAAATGATCGGTGCGGCAGGAACTGCATCCATGATCGTGGAACAGACACTGGAATTTTCGACAATCCAAACATTTGCTCCTGAAAACGGCCAAATCCGCTCCAGTTTTTCTAGTTCTTTCATCGGTACATTCATGACGGTTTGCATGTCCGCTGCCGCCCGCCAAACCGGATGAATACTGTTTTTTGCGGCAGCAAGCAGACCCCGGCAAGTAACAAAATTCCATAAATCGTCGCGCATTATTCCGTATTCACCAAGAAAATCATTTAACTCTTCGACCGACTTTGGCATTGCAGCATTTGGGTTCAAGTGAGAAACCTGATCAACATACATGCAATGAAGCAACAACTTTCCGGCTGTTTCGTTATGGTCAAAATAATGCGGATTGCCGGTCGTCCGTTGCGAAAAGAACGGCAGCCGTTCAAACTCTCCTTTTTCCGGCAGTACACGAAAAGCCCGGAAGACTTGCACTAGTTTTTCGTGCAGCTCCGTCTTGTTTTGCTGATAGAGCGACCATATCCATCTTGTATCAGGCTTCTTGTCCTGAATCCATTGCAGCCACCTTGCTGCTTCAGGAATTGCTTGCTTTACAGACACGATAAATTGTTCCTCTTGTCTGCGCAATTGTTCCAGCTCTTCCTTTTTTGTATAGATCTTCTCCTGGAGTACTTCTTCCAATAATGGTAATAGCGTATATTCCGAAAAACCGGTGTTGGCTAATTCTTTTTCAAAATCGAGTAACGCGATGCTTCCTTTTTGCTTAAGCTTATCCTTTGATTGGCCAAGGAAGCCGGCAATTGATTCCAGTTCCGTGTCCGTAAATTCGCGCAAATGGACGTTGCCGCCAATTCTTCCTAACGAACGGTACTTGTCTTTAAACAGCTTGAACAGCTTAACAAAACCGGGCTCTTCCTTGAATATTTGAATCTTTTTATTCATTTGTAACAAGTTCCTCCGTCAGTTGCTTTTCCTTCTAAATTCCCGAGAAATGATACCAAGGGATCTCGAAATCCTCATCAATAAAGGATTTCTTGAAATGAACGGTTTGAGGATTGGCATATTTATACCAATGAACCGCAATCGGAAAATATTTTAACATCATTCTTTTTCAAAGCCTTGATGGGTTTACATCAATCTGTCTCAATGCCTTGATATAAAAACATGGGAACTATCGTATTATCGGTGACAAGGGTCTTTTGCTTGCCGTCCCATTGGTAACGGATGACAGTTACAAAATCCGCATTTTTCGGACGGACTAATTCAGCGATCGATAAGCTGGAAATCGTATCATAGTCGCCCCACAAAGCTTGGGAGTTCATAATATAATTAAAGCCTAACTGTTCCACTACCTCAAACATGTCGCGAATATTGTTTTCATCAACACCGGCAAATGCTTCATCCAGGGAAATAATATAAGGTGCCATCTCCCCTGCTTCTTTATAGCGTGAGTATGCTGCGGTAAAGAGTGGAATGTACATGGCCATCGCTTTTTCCCCGCCGCTGAATTTAAAGAAAGCATTATTTGTCAGCTCGCGTTTCGGTTCATTAACGCGGCTGTAAGAAAGTACAAATGTAAACCATTTACGATAATCCAATACTTCTTTTAATACCTGGTGTAAAGTCGAGCCTTCGTTTCGTAATTGAATAAGCTCTTTCGCTTTGGCAATCCGCGATTGGAAATGCTTTGTGATCCGGTCTAAGTCTTCTTCATTTAAAAACTTGCTATTCCGTTGTAACAGCTTAACAAGATCTATCGTATCAAGCTCTTGTTCCGATTCTGCCGTTAGCGGCTTCCAAGAAATCGAAAAAATTAATCCCGAAGAATTATCACGGTCTGCCATAATTTTATCCATTGCTTTCACCCATTGCTGCGCCCGTTGGATACGATTGCGAAGAATAATGCCGACCGAATTGACGATAATATCTTCATATAGCTGGCGATCCTGTTCATCCAGCCAGCCTTTTTGATCTTCGAGTTCTTTGTTTAATGCCGCAGCAATACCATACGGGCTGACACGCTGGCCTTTGTATTCCAGCTGGATAAGCCGTCTGCTTTTTAATTGCTGCCACTCATTTTTGTACGGTTCATAATGGTCGCCAAAATCTTCCGCAAACCACTCCGGCGTTTCGGCATCTTCCATGTATTCAAACATACGGTATTCCGTTAAATATAACTGTTCATTAAGAAACGTTTTTGTTAAGTTTGCCAACAGTTTTGAACGATCCTGTTTTATAAGCAGTGATTCATATTGCTGTAAAATATCCTCTGCTTCTTCCGATTCTGTTTCAAAGAAACCGCGGTTTGTTTCTTTTTCGACGATTTCTTGCCATTCCTTGCTCATATTCTGCCAAAAAAGAAGTTCACGCCCTGCATCATCGAGTTTTTCCGAACATCTGCTGCGGTCTGCTTGTCTATTAGGAAGATCCGTTAAAATCTTCTCCATCTTTTCCTCAGCTTCCTGCAGCAGGCCAAGTACTTCCCGGATCCGGTTTCTAACCTCATCAATTCCTTTTAACTGCAGTTGGTTTTCGATGGATTGTATTTCTGCTTTTAATTGCGCAAGCTGCGATTGCTTGATGTTTTGCTCGCCTTTCATGCTGTCCACTTCTTCTTCGAGCTCACTGATGCGCTGAAGCAAAGTTCGCAGGTTTTGTTTTGCAAAAGAAACCTGCATGGAAGCTGTTTGAAATTGATTGAGAAAATCGAGATAGCTTCCCGTAGCCGCGAGTGCACTGCTAATTTCCGATGTCGCAAGCCCGATAGGAAGATGGATCCCTTTTTCACGAAGCTCCCTTTTTGTTGCTTGTAATTTTTCATAAACCAGTTTCCATTGATCATCAACCCGGCGGAGCATGTCCTGCTCATTTTCCACTTGCTGTTTTTTCATGGTGATTTGTTCATGCAGTTCTAGTAACTCGCGATCAGTTGGAAGCTGCTTTTTCCATTCCTCCGTAAGCCGGAGTTCTTCTTCAAATTGCAGCCGTTTCGTGTTTCGTTCATCTAATTGTGCCTGCAGCTGAAGCAGTTTCTCCGTCCACAGCTGAATTTGTTCCTGCTGATGTCGTTTCCGTGAAGTACGACCGATAAATTTCGCGCTGCCTTCCATTGGCGCATGTCCAACGAGACAGCCGACGGAATACGTTCCATCAACATCAATGTGAAAACCGCTCCCATCTTTTTCAAGGGAGATGGAACGCAGCACTTCATCGACTAATCCTTTCGAAATCGGACTGTTTTCCTCTAAATCCGGCATTAAATAATCTGCCAGTGTATAGCCGAGGAGGCGCGGTTCGGTAACGATGACAGAATCCTCTTCCGGTTTTAACGGGGTTTCGGTAATTAAACTGTCTAAAACCCCTGTTTGTTTTAAGGCGGATTCAATGCGCTCTTTTTGTTCTTCGGTCACATGCTCGCGAAACTCTACCGCTGCATAAAAAGGCAGGAAAGCCGTGCCTTTTTCCTTTAGTTTTTCGCGATGCTTTTCCGTTCCTGCCGCTCTTTCCGGCTCCAGCATTTTCTGTGTTCTAATTCGTTCCAGCTCTGCTTCTGTTTCATTTATTTCCCTCTCTTTGTCTTCCTGTTCCTTTTTCGTGATAGCGATATTTGTCTTGACACTCGCTTCATACGTATGGATCGCATCATACAAATAATCGCGGACATCATCAAACCGGTTTCTATCATACAACCCTTGAACAGACCGGGCAATTTCCTGGCGGACTTCATTTGTATAGACTAATTTCGGATGCTCTTCCATCCAAAGAAAAACAGTACTTTCCAATTGTTGCTGGACATCATCGAACCACTCCCGTAAATGATCCAATTCTGTTTGCTTTTTATCAAGGATGCTTTTTCTTTCAGAAGACTCCCGCTGCAGCCTTGTATGCTCTTCCCCGAGCCGGTCTGCCTCTTCAGCGAGTTTTTCCAGTAATGTCAACAGTTTCTGATGATCATTCGCTTCCTTTCGCCAAATCGTAAAATCAAATGTTTCGAGTCCCGTACGTTCGTAATCGGCAAGATTGACTTCATGCTGGGTAAAAGCAGCTTCTTGTGCATCATTCTCAAGCTCAGCGAGAAAATCGCGCGCCTTTTCTTCCTGGCGCGATAAATCTAATTCGGTATTTTCCTTGTCTTTGCGCACATCAAACAATTTTCGTTTTCGCTCTTCCCACTTGATTTCCAGTCTTTTTCCCTCGTGCAAAAGTCTTTCCGCTTCCTGCTGTTTCTTTGCTTTGTCCTCCTCTAATGACCAAACTTCATGTTTTTGCAGAGAATTTCTTTCATGCTCAGCGAGATGTTTTTGTTGCTGATACTTCTCTTTATCCGCAGATAGCTGCACAATCTCTTTTTCAATCTCCGTGTACTGCTCCGTTAAGTCGCGGACTTGTTTTTCTGCCGCTTTCTTTTTTTGCCCGGCCCGTTTCCACTGTTGTGCCCGTTCTGCTAAAATAAATTTATTATACGTATCGTAGACGGATTCCAGCCTTTGGATCGATTCATATTCTCTTTCCAACTGCTCTAACTGCTGTCGCGTTTGATCCATGCTTTCAATTGTGTCCGAGAGATGACGGAGTTCATCATCCGTCAAAGGCGGCAAAGCGGATTCTAAAATTTCATAGATAACGGTCGGTTTAAAATCTTTTGATAGTTTCGGGCTCCGCAATTGAATAAGCAGTTTTATTAAGTCTTCATAAGCTTCAATGGACTGAAAACCAAAGATATACTTATTTACGAGCTCCATATATTCGCGTTGTGTCTTCACAACATAACCGCCCTGGCCAATGCGGTTTTCCAATTCTTTTGCCGACAATGGCACTTTTTCACCGCCAAGTGTTTGCGCAAGCTGAAAATCACTGCCGATTCTGCGGTTATCCGTGATCAAAAAATACCACGATTTAATCCCTTTATTGCGTTTTGCCTGCA
Organism: Bacillaceae bacterium Marseille-Q3522; assembly: GCA_017898095.1. Classification (GTDB taxonomy): domain Bacteria; phylum Bacillota; class Bacilli; order Bacillales; family Cytobacillaceae; genus JAGKQJ01. The sequence continues at coordinate 6,675 of JAGKQJ010000043.1, forward strand.
TGCCTATGCCGGTAGTGATATATTGTTCTGCTCCTTGTTTTTTATATTCCATAAACAAGTACCCCGTCCGTTCATCGCGATCCACGACTTCTTTTTCCCCAAGCAAGTAATCTTCCATTCTTCTTGCTTTTGATCCGAAAGGATCGAGGCGGTCGGGTGTTTTTTTTCCGTCCAATAAAACCGGTAAAAAGCTTTGCATGGTGACAGACTTTCCCGAACCGTTCGAACCCCTGAGTAACAGTTTTCCATCCTCAAACTGGAATACCTCTTCATCGTAATACCAAAAGTTCAACAGACCCGCCCGATTCATCTTCCACTTCGCGTTTGTCATTCATCGTCCCCTCCTTCGAAATCTGCCGGAAACGTACCGGTCAATACCCCCAGCAATGGTTTCAGCTTAATAAGCGAGCTTTCTTCCTCCACTTCTGCCATCATCCAATCTTTCATCGCAGCGATCAGCTCCACGCGGATGGCATTGTTCGATTTTTCACGAAAATACTTCGCCCAGCCATTGCCGAATCGGCGGCGAAGTGATGCGACTACTTGATCCATTTCCCCTTCTGTCATAACAATTTCGCCGTTTTCTTTCGGCTGAAATGCTTCAAGATGTTGATGAAGAAAGGCGGACAGCTGCAAAATTAAATCTGAAGATGCCTTTGCATTCGGGAATAATTGCTGGTACTGTCTCGCATCTGTCACTGATAAAAAAGCAGTGTTTTTATAGACATGCAACTGATAATCACTATGTTTTTCGATATCCTCCGCTAACCGGTTACGGAAATTGCGGATATAGAAAAAGTCCGGATCTTGAAGATCAAGTCGGTGCAGGCCAGGAGAAAAAAACAGCTTCCGGTATACTCTTTTTCTCCGTTCGTCTTCCTGATTAAGTTTCCAATCTTCTTTTAACAGTTCGCTCCAATGGTGATAACTTACAAAATCCTCCGGATAGGTCCGCATAAAATAACGGCTGTAAATCGTCGCCTCATAAAGGACTTCCTGTTCCTCATTATGATCAAAGCGTCCGATATCCCCATCGATCGTGCGGATGAGTTGAAAATCGATTAAGACATTGACCGCGCGAATCAGCGCTTTGCGGTGCACATAAAGTGTCCAATCAAGGGCAAATTCACCCGGATAATCCGCTTGAATCTCCTGGCATAAATCAGATAACAGAAATTGCTCATCAACAGCCTTTCCTTCCAAAAACGCCAATGCACAGCAAAAAATCGCATAATCCATCGGCTCCTGAAAATCCTGAATGCCCATCCAGCGCTCCGGTTCCACCGGAATTTTTTCGAGTTTAATAAAATGTTGATGGACAATGAGCCGCAAGCCAAACTTTTCATCAATATAACGGCGCAGTACTTTTTCACGTTCCCTGATCAGCTGGTACCAATCCGGGTGCTCTGTACGCAATATCCAATAATGATGAAAAAGCAGATCCATCCCTTGAATCGCCTTTTCATCAAATTCAAGTGTTTGCTCGATCATAAATCCCGACTGCCTCCCTGTTCTTCAAATTCAAAAAGTGCATCCGGCATTTTTAATGTTCCGTCATCCGCTTCCAGTAATATCGTTTTCTTGGCATCCAAAGTTACTTTTACAACCAGTCCGTAGTCTGTTTTTACTTTCCAGTCTTTTGCGGCCATTGATTTCCCGATCCACCCCAGCAAAACCTTGCGGATAAAAGGTTCTACTTTATCAATTGCAGACAACTTGATTGTGCCTTCTGTCATATATTGATTGATTAGCGCTCGTTCTTGCCTGCGTTCCTCTAAATAGAGCGCCCGTTGCCGCTTCTTCTTCTCCTCATTTGATACCATGGAACCGGGTTTTGTTTTTTCACGGTAATGGCTCGTCCTTGGCTTTAGCATGATTTCAATCGGCTTCTCTTCCCATGTGTCCGAATGTAAATTATCGGTGGTTCCTTCATCCAATTGCAGATGTTGGATTGTCATCGCACCGAAAACAACCGAGGACAGTTTATGCGCTTCCTCTAAAGATCCGCAATTTACAAACCATTTTGCTAAATGTAAATAATCGTTTTTGCGGCTGCGGAAATGCTGTTGCCGCTCGCCGATTCGTTGTACATATCTTGTCATGCGCCGGATCATTTCATTTGTTTGCCATTGCAGCATGTCCAGTTCACTTTGCTGTGACCCCGAGCCTAAAAACCATTGCCTTAAGGAATCCCAGTATTCCAAATACTCCGTTTTCCATTCTTCCGCAGAGGAACTGACATCTTCCAGTCTTGGAATCGACTTTCTGTGCTCGATTAATTTTTGAAAAAAGCCGCTCAATTTCTGCGGGGTCATCTCGTGAAGGCGTTCACCAATTTGCAGTGAAGTTTTTTGCAGTGAAACAATAAAGTCTCGCAAATAGGTGGTAAATTGATTTTTATAGACGAGAAATGCTTCTGTCTGCATGCGCTGGTCTGTTTGTTCGCTATTTATATAGGCGATATAATCTGCTGTACTGGTGCGGATCGTTTGAAAATAACGAAACACATCTTCCCACATCCGCATGTATTCTTCCGCACTCTTCGTTAGGTTTGTTTCGATTTCTTGCTGCAACGCCGACAACGCCTGCAATAACCGGTCAAACTGCGACCGTTCCAACGAACCCTGGAATGTGTCGCCGACTTTCTTTTCCAACACCACGAGCATTCTTTCAATCTCGATCGTGTAAGGGGTAGGTTGATAGCGGAAGCGCTTTTTCTTGTATTCTTCCACTGTTTTGGCGTTTGTCATATCCTGGCGGGCAATCAAGTTGTTCCATTTTACGAGTTGGGCAAGCTGCTGGTGAAGCTGATCCTCCTGATAATCGGAAAAGGTCGGAATCGAGCGCAAATGCTCCAAGATTTCCTCCGGGGCAAGAAAATCACGCATTCTTTCATGCTGATGATAAAAGTAGCGTAAAATTGTGCGATACTGTGCCGCCGAATCAGCCGTTAAATAACTGGCCTCCACTACTTTCTTCATGGTAACATCCAATTTCATCATCCTTATTAGAATTCTATTACCATTATTGTAAAGCAAACCGGGACAGAGGGGAAATGGGAAATGAATTTTTTTATCTCTTTTTTCGCATTAAGAACTTCCGCTAATAATTGAAAAGAAGACTGGATTTTTCAATCCGGTTATCTTTATGAGACATATAGATGACATTGAGGAAAGCCCGTTATATAAGGGCTCTGTTGGTTCTGAACTGCATCGTTCATTAAAAGATTACGCTGATTATGTACTTGAGAAACAGACTCCAAGTTCTTTTTTCAACACCGGTCTTTCTAAGCTATTGGAGAAATTAGAAGTGAATCATCTTTTTATCACTGGATTTAACACGGAATTTTGTTGCATGTTTACGGCAATTTCTGCATTTGACAGAGGATATAATGTGACCTTTAATCGCTTTTGTGTGTTTTTAACTTTCTAAACTCTTTAATCTCAAATTTTTCTGTGGCTGATGTTTTGAATAAAAACTCAAGATTAAATTCATCGGAAATATTATTCTTATCATAAATAAGAATAATATCAATCCCCTTTATCTTTTCCAACAAACTAAACAAGCCTTCAGATGAGCCTTCAAAATCCACTATTCCCTCAACAAGGATCCATTTTTGTTGGTTTACGAACTTTTTCATTTCTTCTATTTTTTCGTCTATGTCCTCGCATATTTGTCCATATATTACAACATTTTTGATAGGAATTCACCTCAATTCATTTAAACTCATTACATTAAATTATACAGTATCTTATCTGATTTAAACATCTATTTTGGAAGCAAATTTACATTGACGAAAATACGTTCTGTTTGATATGATTATGTCAAAATCATTCCCAGCGAATGAATGAAAGAGTTGGTGGAAATGAATCATAAAATCAATGAATTTTCTATTCTAAGAGAAAGAACCGGCTATTCCGTCAAAGAAACTGCTAAACTTTTAGGAAAAAGTGAAAGAACCATTTACCGATGGGAAAAAGGCGAAAATAACCCTGATTCAGAATTGCTAAAAGTATTTAAAATTGTTGCTGACCAAAAAACAAATGAGTATAGTGTTAAAACACCAAACTTTACGTTTATTGATTTATTTGCAGGAATTGGTGGACTGAGGCGTGCATTTGAATCAATAGGTGGAAAATGTGTATTCACTTGTGAATGGGATGCAGCATGCAGAAAAACTTATCAGGCAAACTACGATTGTGCTCACGATATCGTTGGCGATATTAGAGATGTTGATTTAGAAAGCGTTCCACAATATGATGTATTATTAGCAGGTTTTCCATGTCAACCATTTTCAATTGCTGGAGTTTCAAAGAAAAAATCTCTTGGGAGACCTGATGGGTTTAGGGATGAAACACAAGGAACCCTCTTCTTCGATGTGGCTCAAATGATAGAATTTCATCGTCCAAAAGCATTTTTACTAGAAAATGTAAAGAATTTAGTGAGACATGACAAAGGGCATACTTTTAAAATAATTATGCGAACACTACAAGACGAATTAGGATATAATGTAGACTATAAAGTCATTAACTCGAAGGGATGGGTTCCGCAGAATAGAGAAAGAATTTTTATCGTCGGTTTTCGAGAAGATTTAGGTTTTTCTTTTAAAAACTTCACTCCTAAAGATCCGGAAAAGGGTCCAAAACTAAAAACAATACTACACCCTGAAGACGGCAGTGAACTTCCCGAACCACCATTTACTGATAACGACTCAGGAAAGGTTAGTGAAAAATATACTCTTAGTGATAAACTCTGGAGTTATCTTCAAAACTATGCCGAAAAACACAGACAAAAAGGAAACGGTTTTGGATATGGTCTAAATGGATCAGAAGATGTTGCCAGAACTCTGTCCGCAAGATATTATAAAGATGGATCAGAGATATTAATAAAACAGGATGGAAAAAACCCACGCAGGCTAACACCACGAGAATGTTCCAGATTAATGGGGTTTGATCAAGATGGTAATAAACCATTTATTATTCCTGTTTCAGACACTCAAGCTTACAAACAATTTGGAAATTCTGTTGTTGTTCCAGTAGTTGAAGCAGTTGCCCAATATATGCTTCCTTACATACTTAGATCTGTAAAAGATCCATCTTTAAGAAGGAACGGACAACTTGATATTTTTAATATACTTGAACACGCCTAATATTTAATATATATATTGGACTTTTTTCTTAGGTATAATATCAAAAATATTTCAAGGATGTTTAAAAATGAAAAAAGGATTTCTATCACAATACTTCGAAGCAATTGTAACTAAAAGACTTAGTTCAGTAGAAGTTGATATTAACAGATCAAATCAACATGAGTTTAATGGAAGTAATCCACTTCGGAACTTATTTGGAAGTGAGCGATTAAATAATTACCCTGTTACATTTTTGTGGTTTGGCGGAGAAAATGAAGGCATAACTGAGGAAAGTTATGTAACTTGGTATGACGCCAGAGAAAAGCATCCAAAACGATCGGAATGGAGATTATATTTTAAGAGTAATCCGGTAATATATTGGGCTCAGGAAGGAGACCTATTAATCGTAGCACGGAGGTCTAATTCTCAAGTTTATATGATTGTGGTAAAGGCTGACTCTACTTTTGAAAATCAATTACTATGGCTTTTTGGTGTAAATGACAAAATAAGCTATGATTTTAATTTCCAACCGATCCAAGATGGACATGATCCAAAAGTAGATTTTGCTGTGCGTTATATACTCGAAGAGTTGGGCATCGAAATCCAAGACCCGGATTCCGTTTTCCTTGACTCCATTATAGAACCGTACATAGAAATTGGATTTCCTACCACAAAAGAGTTTTCCAGACTTGCCAGAAACTCAATTGGCGATGTTTCACCTATCGAACAACCAGATTTAACATTGGTAAAATGGATGGAACAAGAGGAAAAGTTATTTAAGAGACTTGAGAGATACATGGTGCAGGATAAAATTAACCAAGGATTTAATAACTCTGGAGATACAGATGTAGAAGATTTTATTAAATTCTCATTAAGTGTCCATAATCGAAGAAAAGCACGTGTGGGTTATGCCTTAGAAAATCATTTAGAAGAAATTTTTATTCAAAATGGCATAAAAAATTCCAGAGGAGCAGTAACAGAAAATAAATCTAAACCGGACTTTCTCTTTCCTGACATTTCATTTTATAAAAACCCTGATTTCCCAAAGAGCAATTTAACGATGTTAGGAGTAAAATCTACCTGTAAGGATCGTTGGCGACAAGTATTATCTGAAGCTGCTCGAATTGAAACTAAACATCTGCTTACGCTTGAACCTGGAATTAGTGAAAATCAAACTGCAGAAATGCAATCCAGTAATCTAAGATTAGTTTTACCTCAGTCACTTCATGAAACCTATAGTATATCTCAAAAATCATGGTTAATGAATCTTGCGGAGTTTATCATCCTTGTAAAAGGTCGCCAAACCGGTTACTAGGAAAGGCAAGCAACCCTTCCTTTTTGTTTTATAATCAAAACACTGTTTCTTCAACTGCTTTAATATATTATTTTTTTGAATTCAAAATAAAATTTTCGATTATGTCGATGGTTTTGCTAAAGTCCGCTTTTAGATCATGTTCCCATATGCGTAAAATATTCCAGCCATTTCTTAGATAGTAGTCAGTTACTTCAATATCCCGCTCCTTGTTTCGATTTATTTTTTTTACCCAAAATCCCCTGTTTGTTACTGGAATAGTACTATGCAACTCGCAGCCATGCCAAAAACAAGAATCAATAAAAATTACGATTTTATATTTTTGAATTGAAATATCTGGTTTACCGAATAGTTTTTGGTTATTCTTTCGGAACCTTATACCTTTTATCCATAATGCTTTATTGACCTTTTCCTCCAGCTTTGTTCCTTTTGACTTTATTGATTTCATATTATGGCTTCTTTGTACCTTTGTCAGTCTATCCATAAAATCTCCATTAAAAAAGATTTAGTTATCAAAATTTATCACATCTTTGTTACAGACAATCTACCACCAAACATTACAAAACACCACCCTAATTTAGGAATTAGCTTAAATAATTCAATTGGTACAAATTTGTTTCGTTGTCCAGACCTTTAATAACAAACCTATGCCTATGAGCGGTGTCTGCCGTTTAGTTAGAATAGAGTGACTGTCAGAAGAATGTCTCTCTATTCAAGCTCTTAAAATTCACCTCCATCTTGTGTGATAATTTTTTCAACCTAATTTTTTCAAGGTTAAAAGAGCCATTAAGTTCCGGAAAAAATTCTCTGAACTTTTTATGAACCTTATTTCCCTCTGAATTTATCATTACACCTGGATTCTTTGAACCAAAAAAACTTCTAAGCCCGTTTCTTTAGCTAAATCTAACGCCTTTTGTTTATCGACTTTATATTCCATCCTGAGTTCTCCTTTCCTCAAAACTATCTTAGTATTTTCAGTAAGCCTCTTCGTAACGCTACTTCATTCTATTTTAACTATTGTTCAAAGTCATTAACAGGTTGCGATTTTTTCTAAAAAGGCCGGATCGGAAAATCATCTTTCAGATCCGGCCATCTTTTTTCAGCTGTCCAATATTATTCTAGGTTACGCTGCCTGAGACTTATTGCAGCAGTTCCTCAATCTCCGTCATAATTTCACCGGCTTCCGTCCAGTTTCCTTGCGAAAGGGCGTCTTGATATTGCTTGAACAGATCGGAAACTTGGCGCAATTTTTCTTCCGCTCCGAGGATCGGCTCCTCAGTTTCCGTTTCTTGTTCTCCTTCATCACCCGTTTCCTGTTGCGGATCTGTTTCCGGAACGGCTTCTCCTTTTACAAGCTTTAAGATTTCATTGAGCGCTTCGTCAAACGTTGCCTCCATGACAATATAATCTCCGTAGGCAAGAACGATTTGTTTGACTTCAGGAAGTGACGTTTCGTTTGCAGATTCAATATAAATCGGCTCGACATACAGAAGCGTATCTTCAATTGGAATTGCCAAAAGATTGCCCCGTATGACAGAAGAACCTCCCTGTGACCACAAATTCAGTTCTTGCGAAATGACGCTGTCCTGGTTAATGCGGTTTTCAATTTGCTGCGGTCCATAGACATTTTTTTGTTTTGGAAAACGATAAACAAATTTTTGCCCATAGTTCTCTCCATCATTGCGCACTCCGATCCAGGCAATCATATTTTGCCGGTTTCTCGGAGTGTATGGCATCATTAAAATAAATTCTTCTTTATCAGATTCCGGGAGCTTCATCGTCATATAATAAGGCTCCATTTCAATATCGTTATTATAATATCTTTCCGTTGGAAACTGCCAATAATCTTCCCGGTTATAGAACAGCTCTAAATTCGTCATATGATAGGCTCCATACATTTCCGCCTGGATTTTAAACAACCTTTCCGGATAGCGGAAATGCGCACGTACGTCTTCTGGAATTTCCTCTGTAAAAAGGTCGGGAAACATCATTTTATAAGATTGCACCAGCGGTTCATCAGGTTCTGTTATAAAAAAGGATACTTCGCCGCTATAAGCATCAATCATTACTTTTACCGGATTTTTAATATAATTATTTACGCCATCATAGTTTTCGGCATACGGATATCCTGCTCCTGTCAAATAGGCATCCATGAGCCATGCAAGACTGCCGTCCTCTCTGACAAAAATATACGGATCTTCATCATACTCAAAAAAAGGCGCAATCCGCTTTACGCGTTCGACAATATTACGAGTTTGCAGTAACCTGCTTTCGCCGGTAATTTGTCCGGAAACGAACATTCGAAAAGAACCTTCATCCAAGGCAAATAAAAAGCGATTTAGCCCATCCAACGGAATACCCGACTCTTCTTCATAACGGGTGGCTACATTTTCATCACCGGAGGGATAATCAAATTCATCCACCTTTGATTGAACGATCACACTGTTATAATCTTCCTCGCCAAAATAGATTTGCGGACGGCTGACATCTACTTCCCCTTCTGAAGGAAGATTTTGCACCATATATTGCGGCTGGCCTTGTGACGTTACATCATTAACCTGACTCATCGCAATGCCATATCCATGTGTGTAGCGAAGCGTTTGATTCAACCATGACTGCGCCTGGGAAGGGAGATCTTCCGTATTTAATTCCCGCGCTCCGATAAATACCTGCTGATAATTCCCATCCATTTCATATCTGTCAATGTCAATATCGTTAAAATTGTAATAGGTACGGAAAGTTTGAAGTTGATTATAGACTTCCTCTAGCGGCCTTGCATCATTAATCCGCACATTATCAAAAGTCTGTCTATTGCGTTCGACCAGTGCCTCATCCAGCGAATCATTATTCCCAGGATGCTCATTCTCTTCCATATTGTTTAAATCATATGCCGTCCGGGTAAAATTGAGATTATGCTCCAAGTAAGGAGATTCCCGGGAAAATTCATTTGGTGATACGATAAAATTTTGCACAATAATAGAAGCTCCCTGTCCTAAAACAGCAACGCCGATGTATACGATCACAGGCAGGGCAATTGCTTTCAGGTTTGCTTTTCTTAAAGCCAGCCCCAACCAAATAGCACCGAGAAGGGATACTGCTGCTAAAAGATAGGAAACAGGAATATTGATTATCCGGTCTGTGTAACTGAGTCCGTGAACGATACTTTCTTGAAACATATTTACACGGTTGGAAAGTAACGTTTCGAATGGAGTCAACAAATGCATGCACGCTAATAATACACCGATTATGAAAATCGTGATACGCAGGTGCCATTGTGCAGAACGGCTAATGCGATACATATGAAACACAGAATAAGCGGCAATTTCGATCAGTAAGAAAAACACACTTAAACTTAACAGCACATTAACGACAAATTGTAAAAATGGCAAAACAAACATATAAAAAGAAATGTCCATATGAAAAATCGGATCTGTCTGACCGAAGGAAACATAATTCATCACTTTCAAAGCCGGTTCCCATCCTAGTCCTTGAATGGTCGAACTGCCAATGAGACCGACCGCAACGGATACCCCGGCAAAAATCCAATTCAACGTTTTTCGCTGCTGCAATATCGGCGGAAGCTGATGCGCGTCAAAATGGCTCGAATAGGAGCGGCGAATCCAGATGAGTGAAAAAAATGTCACCAATGCAAACAAGGTGAAACCTGCGGCGCCAAGAATAAATTTCGTGCCAAAAATAGTTGTATAAATCGACCCAAAATCAAGCGAGTCCATCCAAATATACGATGTATACCAGTTGATCGTCATCATGCCTACTAAAAGGAGTACAATCAAAACTGCTATTAGTATAGTAATATTTCTTCCTTTTTTACTTACACCTTTAAATTGAAATCTATTATGATTAAAACGGTTGAAATCCATGTCATACCCCCTATCTTTATCTCTATAGTAACAGATTTGTAAAGAATTTTCCTACCTCATCCGCACATGATCCTCTCCTTCTTTGGCAAGTATCTCTTTGTCTATCAACATAACAACTGCTTCCTGAACATATTTTTGGAGCAAATTTCCGCTTCGTGTGTAACCGAGCTGTTTTCCTATTTCCCGGTATAAATCGGCTTTCGGAAGGCTAATCGCAGATTGCATGATCGCCAGCACCCCGTTAGCATACTCTTCCTTGCAAATGTCTTCCGGAGATCTTCTGTTTTCTCCTGCGAGGCGGAAACGTGTAAAAGTGCGATATTGCTCCTCATTTTCCCAAATGAATACACCTTTTTCCTCCTCCGTTTTGAATAATGCTAACTGCTCCACAACGTTTTCGATCACTTCTTTAATCTTTGTACCTGTTTTTGTAAAACCCCAGGCATCCGCTACCCGTTTCCCAAGCTGATCCAGACTAACCGGTGCCTCTTGCGCAACCACGTTATGAATTTGTTCGCTAATCATTGGAATTGCTTCGAATGTATAAAATAATTCATGGTCAAAAGACACTTCCGAAAGATGTGCCTGTTTATACACATCCGCTTCCTCCTGTTTTTGCCCGCTGATAACAGGTTCTGCTTCCTGCAGCAATTTTTCCAGTTTCGCAGGTTCCCGGACAGTCGTATTTTCCGCATCATCAGGCTGATTTTCCAACTCGGAAAGACGCTGGATGATTCGATTTAATTGCTTCTCCTCATCGTAAAACCAGTCAGCAGACCACACTTTGATGATATGCCAGCCTAAACGGTCCATCATTGTTTCTTTAAGCTTATCGCGGTCACGGGTTGTCAGTGCATCCGCATAACGGGGCCCGTCGATCTGAATCGCAGCTAAATACTCCCCTTTTTCTTTACGGCTTAATACGGCAACGTCGACTTTGTACTCACTGCTGCCAACAGACAGTTTACTTTCATACCCTGCATGCTGCAATCCGAGTTGAATTTTTTTCGCAATCACTTCCGAATTTGCCTGTAAATGTACGTTCCGGTTTTCTAAAAGAAGCGGTTCTTTTCCTTTTTTGGCAAACTCCATGAAAGCGCGAAGCCCGTGGACACCTTCCGCCTTCGTTCGTGACAGCTGGATCTGATCCGGATCCATCGAAGCAAATACAATCATTTCCTTTTTCGCTCTGGAAACGGCGACATTCAATCTGCGCCACCCTCCATCTCGGTTTAACGGCCCGAAATTCAGCGACACATTGCCATTTTCATCGGGACCATATCCAACAGAAAACAATATCAGATCACGTTCATCACCTTGGACATTTTCGAGATTTTTCACAAATACTGGTTCAGCTACCTGGTCAGTGAAATATTTTTCCAAATCAGCATCTTCTTTCAAACGCTCATCAATCAAATCCTCTATCAACGTTTGCTGGATTTGGTTAAACGTGATCACTCCGATGCTTTGCTTCTGTGTCTTGCGGTTATGCAGCCGCTGAAAAATTTCTTCGACAACTGCTTCTGCCTCGGCCCGGTTTTGCTTTGATTTTCCTCTTTCATAAATGCCATTAACCTTGCGAAAGGAAACCCGCGATGTAAGATCGTCCGTTGATGGAAAGGTAATTAATTTATTTTCATAGTAATGATTATTGGAAAAAGAAATTAAACTTTCATGTTCACTGCGATAATGCCACCGCAAATGTTTTTGCGGCATTTGCATCGCCAGGCAGTCGTCTAAAACACTTTCCAAATCCTGAATATCAAAATCATCATCGTCTAGTTGCTGTGTCTTAAAAAAGCTTGTCGGCGGCAATTGCTTCGGATCACCGACAACTATAACTTCCTTTCCGCGCGCCATTGCCCCGACCGCTTCACTCGTTGGCAACTGGGATGCTTCATCAAAGACAACGAGATCAAATTCCGGAAAGGATGGATCTAAATACTGCGCAACAGATAATGGACTCATCAGCATGCACGGTTTGATTTTTAAAAGCAGGTTCGGAATCCGCTCGAACAACTTGCGAATCGCAATCCCTCTGCCTTTGCTTTTTATCGCTTTTAAGAGAATACCAGGCTCGGAGCTTTGAATCAGATGATTTGATAAATCCGGCGCATTCTCCATCAATCTCATGTAAACTTCTATTTTCGCCAGTTCCTGTGATTCTTCATCTAATTGACTGAAGCGCTCGATATTCTTTTCAAAATCGACGGATGAGAATTTGCTTAGTGCTGGATGATTTGTAATTTCTTCATCAATGCGAACACGGTAAAATCCATACTCGAAACAAGAAACCAGTTCCTCATGCTGTAATTTCCCTTCCAGATAAGGAGTCACGACATTTTCAAGCCCGGCCGTGATCGCTTCATCTCTTACACGAACGAAATTGCATATATCCTTTAACTGATTTAATGACTTTAATTGCTGATCTGCTTTTAAAATTATGCTGCTAATCCAATCAGGACTGTCTTCAGCTACATATTCCTTCATCACAAGCTGTTTCGTAAATTTTTCCAGCTTTTGTTTTAACTGATAAAAAGTGTCCCGCGTTTGCGAAAGCAGCTGCTGTCCTTTCTCCCCTCTAACCCACTTCTGATGACTTGCAAAAGCAGCAGAAAGCACAGAAAGAAATTCTTCCGAATTTTCTTCCTCACTTATGAAAAAGGTTTCTGCAGTTTTTCGCATCTTTATTACCCATGTAAGGGCCTGCTCCATTTCCAGCCAATTTTTATCCAGCCATACATCTTGCAAATACGTTTCCATTGTTTCGCTGTTTTTCCCGAGTTCGTTGTGCAGTTCCTGAACCCTGTTGATCTTCTCCATAAGCGCTTGTACATTTTCGGCTTTTATTTTTCCGGGATTCTTTTGATACCCGGACAGCTGTTTGCTTACTTTTCTTTTTGCGAAAACTTTCTTTAAAACCCAACTGTTCTCTGCTTGTCTTAATTGAAATAACAACTCTTCGCTGTTTATTTTTAAGACGGAATCATCAAATTGCTGGAGAATCTCGCTTTTCAGTTGATTATGTTCTTTACCCATTGCAATAACTTGCATCATCTGTTGTTGTAAACGTTCGAACTTACTTTCATGAAGGAATGCAAAATTTATTTCTGGGAGAATTCGTAAATGATCCAGGATTTCCATCATCCCGGCGACCCATTTGCCGCTTTTCCCTTTACTTCCAATGGACAGGCCACCATCAACATCCGACAGAAATTGGGTTAACTTTTGACTCAGAGAAACGATATCCTCTAGCAATTGTTTTACTTCATCATGGAATTGCAGTGAATATTCCTGCCTGTTTATTTCTTTCCAAGGGTGATTTACTAAATCGCCGCACTGACTCCCTGCCGCAGCTACATTTTCAATCAGCTTTATCTCCTTCTTAAAAGTTACTTCATCCTTCTCTCTGACTGTTTGCCGGTCAAAGGAAAGGATATTTTTCGCCCTTTTTAAGCCGGAGTACCGTTCAATCATGTGAAAAAGGGTTTGTCCGAGTGAAGTGGGTTGATGGATTGCAGAAACATAGCCATTTAGTTCTTTCTTTAATGCAGCGATTTCAGCTGCGAATTGTTCCCAGCGCGAATCATACTGATACTTTTTCATCGTAAAAGACGTTTCCAGCTGATTTAAAATATCCTTTTTCTGGGCTTTATTCGAATAAATCTCAAGACAAAACGGATCGATGCCCAAGCTTGCCAACCGGTTTTGCACAACACTTAACGCCGCCATTTTTTCGGCAACAAACAGCACTGTTTTCCCTTTTGCCAGTGCATTGGCAATCAAGTTGGTAATGGTCTGCGATTTTCCAGAACCAGGCGGCCCGTGCAGCACAAAGCTGTTCTCCTCCCCGGCTGCGACAATTGCTTCCATCTGCGTTCCATCGCTACTAAGCGGAGTAAAAACCGTTTGCTGTTCATCTTTTTCCACAGACATAGGCTCTGATAAAGAAGGTTTTACGTCCCAAGTACACTTTCCTTCCATCAAACCGCGGACAACTTTATTCCGTTTTAAGTCTTCCTGGCGGTGGACCAGATCATGCCACATGACAAATTTGGAAAAAGAAAATACTCCAATACTGGCGATTTCTTTTACGTCCCAATTTTTCATTTCCATGACAAGGCGGCGCATGCTGTTCATGACTTTCTGCACATCAGCTCCGTGTTCATCATGGGGGATATCATATAGCTTCGAGGCATCGATGCCGAATTTTTGCTTTAAATATTCGATAAGCGAGATATTGATTTGAATCTCTTCATCGCGGGCTTTCATATAGTAACCTTTGCGTGCCGACAGCCTGACCATATCGATAGGCAGCAGTAATACCGGTGCATACCTCGCTTTTTCGCTTGCCGGCGTTTCATACCATTTTAAAAATCCTAAGGCTATAAAAAGGGAATTGGCACCATTTTCTTCTAAAGTGTTTTTTGCCTTACGATATAAATTAACTAACCTTTTTACAAGCTCGTTCTCATGAAGCGAAGAGCGGAGGCGGTTATTTTGAAAATCCTCTTTTACCACGTTCATCTGCATGAATTGCTGCTGATCTTTAAAATCCCTTGTCTGTTCGCTCCATTCGGCAGGTCTTGCTTTGATATATATTTTATCTCCCATCGCCAATACATCTTCGATATGGCCGAGATCAGGTGTAAGAAGGGGAATGCCTTGCGCCGACATACGATAATTAAGCAGGTTATTGCGCAAGCTAAAATCAAGCAGGCTGTGTTGCCAGTGAAGAATTTTTGAAGCGGGCTGCTCGGCCGGTTTCTCTTCCTTAACATCTTCGATATCGATTTTATTCATGTCAAATTTCAATTGTTCCTGTTGTACCGCTCCAGCAGCAATTTTTTCATGAACCGGGCCGGGTGTTTCACTGATTTCCCTGCGCAAAGATATTGGCGTAATATGACCAATGCGGCAACGCTTGATATCGACAAAAAATTGAAAAAATCCCGGTTTATCAAGGGAATCGCGACCGTTTTGGATTGCTGTGACAAAACTGACATCTTTATTTGTCAATGCGGTCGCTTCCACCACTGTGATTTCATCAATCCCTTTTGCTAAATGCTTGGTTAAAATACTTTTATCATCCTGCAGACTTTCGGCACAACAATATTCTTTCAGCCAAAAGCCCGGGAAAGCATGGCCGTCACAAAAAATAATCAAAGAATAAATTCCGACGGCTTCTGCGCAAGCAGCATAGAGCAGGGATAAATCAAGGCACGTGCCCAGCTTTTGTTCGGCAATTGCATCGGGGAAACGAATCTTTTGGCCGAAGCGTTCAAAACTGGCAGGAGGGTTGGCATAAGTAATTCCATGTGATTGTAAGACATAGTAAATTGCTGCCAGCTGCTCCATAACACGATTCGGATTCCCGGATTGGTAGCCATCCAAGCTTCCTGAGCCTGTATTTTTTTCTAACATCGCCGCCGCTTCTTTGATAACTGATTGTACATAAGCACGGTTTGGTGTAATAAAGCTGGCGATAATTTCCGGAAGTACTGTAAATCCCGGCCACTCATCATAAGCCAATATTTCAACGGGTAAATGCTTTTCAAGTAACTCCTCGTGATCCGTGACAATTTTTAGCGTAAGAAAACCAGAGATCTTTTCTTCTAAGGATCGTAAAAAATCAGGAAGTAATAACAAATCCGGTTTCACTTCCATCATTCCCCTGGCTTCTATGCGATCAATATTTATCGAATATGGCACACTAAAAGACGGGTTTGCTGTAATCTCAAGGCGGATATTTGTAATTGCTTCATCTGTGTTATTTGTTAAATGGACTGTTTTGATAACCGGTACATGATTCTGTTGCAGTGCGTAGTTAATTTTTTTGTCATAAGCGTATTCACATTGTATAAATAGCGTCATTTCGATGCTCCTTCTCTTGAAAATTCCTATTATACAGATTTGACCAATAACTTTAGCATTAAAACCATTTCCATATTGCATTCGGGTCGCACGGGATATTCATATAGGTAATTCGACATATATCTACAAACTCCTGCAACATTTTTGTTAACCATTATTTGAAGAGTTGATATAGCATGTAACAAAGAAGAGGTGTATGCCACAATTGCACCTAATGAAACAGCCGGTTAGAACCATATTTCGTCTTCTCTATAACCTTAAATGTAAACGTATTGTTAATGCGTTAGTTCGAAAAAAAATGAAACGTGATTCATTAGCAAATTGGGGTATTTCTCATGGCATGTATATTACGGGAGCAAACTCCCCTTTTGATTTTTATCGTGCCATGGAAAAACATACGCTAAAAGGTTTGCTAGGGAACATCGATCAGAAAGTGTTGTTGCTCGCAGGCGAGGAAGACCATTATATTCCGAGATGGCAATTTGATTATTTGAAAGAACATTTGCCCTTCGCCGATGTTACAAGTAGACTATTCACGAAGGCGGAAGGTGGCGAACAGCATTGTCAGGTGGGCAACTATGACCTCGCTCTCGGATATATTATGTCGTGGCTTAAAGCAAATTATTAAAAACTATTACATTTTTAGGATATTCCATCAATGGACAGGAGAAAAGAAAATGTTTTTGGAAACAAAAAGATTATTGATCCGTGACTTTGAAAGCAAAGATTGGCAGAATGTATATGAGTATACGTCAGATAAGCAGGTTATGAAATATATTCCGGAGGGTATTTTTACAGAAGATGATGCAAAGAAATTTGTAAATAAAAATATTGGAGATAATGCTAAAACCTTTCCGGTGGTATTACTAGAGGAGAATATTCTGATTGGACATATCATTTTTCATAAATATTTTGGTGAGCATACTTATGAGATCGGGTGGGTATTTCATCCTAACTATCACAACAAAGGTTATGCCGCTGAAGCTGCTAAAGCTGTGTTGCAATATGGTTTTGAAAAAATGAAATTACATCGGAGCAACATGTCAACCTGAGAATATTGCATCATACCGGGTTATGGAGAAGATAGGAATGCGCAGAGAAGGCTTTTTCAAAAAATGCATCCCAAACGGAAATGAATGGTGGGATGAATATTATTACGCCATTTTAGAAGAAGAGTGGAAAAGAAAATGAGCGAGATGATTTGCAAATTCGCTCCTCTCATTTACGACTTTCTATTAAGTGAAAACAAAAGGGATGATCAATTTGGTTCCATTTTTTAAACAGAATTTTTTAAAAGACAAAGGGTTGTATCGGTGACTGATAATCAACAAACTGGTTATTACTTTGTGAACCTTCACACTTTAGATCATATGCTGAAAAATCTGTCCAGATGTACAGAGACTAAAAAAATTAGATCGCTTATCATGTTTTTGGGATGAAACTTTAAACCTTTCTTCTCATTTTAATCTAATTTATTCCTATTCTTCCTTTTGTTTCAGAAATAGAACACATATGGAGTCTATCTTCAAAACTCATTAGGTCTTTGATACTATTCCTATTTGGGTGAGTTATAGAAAAGCCCTACATTCCCATAAAATTACATCAATGGGACAAACACAGAAATTGTTTTAATATCAACCACTTTCAGACCTTGATATTTTTGGAATAAAAGCATGGGAATTCAGGTTAAGCGGAAAATAAAAATATACTTTTAAGGAAATATATGTAATTCATTTGATTTTTTCTTCTAATTTTTTTATCCTTTCTTCCAATTTTTTATTTTTTCCTGCCTCAATAAACGCTAATGATGATAAACAAAGTGCAC
>JAGKQJ010000044.1 GCA_017898095.1 Bacillaceae bacterium Marseille-Q3522
GAATTGTCTAATGTTTCTATTAAATAATTAAGAAATTGCGGATATTATTTTTAAAATCGCTTTCAATAAAAGTTCAGGAAAGATATAACAATATAAAACTCCATCTATCGGGGATTTAACTTTCCCTTGCGTGAACACTTTTGATGTTTATCATGAATTGGATTATCTTCCTATTTTCCCTTTTTATAACCAGGTGCAAAAATTGTTTGCTATTAAATAAACGGCCAATCTCTGCTATTAAGTTGATTCACCTGATACTAGTTTTTTTATTTTCTGCTTTCTATTTTATTTTCCTTCAGGAACAAATATCACCCGGTCTGAATTTTTATTCAAAAAAAAAGTGCCTAAAAGTTCATACTTTTGGGGCACTCTCACATTTTATCACTTATTTTAAAATCTTATTCTATTTCTCCTGCCGCAGTTTGTCCGGCGATGCGGGCAAATGTAATTATAACTGCTACAGCGTTACCGTCATGAACACCGCGGGTTACTTTTCCGCTGCAAAAAGCCCTTTGATTGGCTCGCCGAAAAATGGTTCCCATACCACTTATGCATAAAGTGATTTATTACCGATTATCGATCAATTCCATTACATCACGGCGCATGCTTTTCGGAGCTTCCATTGTTGGTTCTCCAATACGGAGAAGCATTTGTATTGTTCCCCCGTCTTTTGCATAATCATTGTGAATACCCGTATACGGTCCATTCATCTCAGGATACTCTTCCAAAGCCTGACTAAGCGGCTGCATAACAAGTCCTAAATGCTGAGCTTCAAGCACCATTCTGCTGTAAAGCATCCCGCTTTTTACCTGGCTTAAGCGGCTGTTGTCTTTAGTGATAATCATCACATATGCCGGCGTACTGTCAACGGATGCCTTTGTTGATTGAATAAAGGCATCTTTTGCGGCACTTCCACTATTCATCGCAGGAAAAAGTGTCACCAGGCCCTGCAAAATGTGACGCATGAAGCCTCCTGTTCCTTGTCCTTCTACTGAGTAACCGTAGCGATATTTATTTTTTTGATACTCATTGGCACGAAAAATCTTTGCCGACTCTTCCATAACACGATCTGTATTCGCTTCGATTGTTGCGCTTTCCATTGCGTATTCGCCTAATATATCGAGGTTTTCTTGATCCTGAAAAATTTCAACAGAAATATCTTCATCGTTGTTTAATGATTGCAGCTGCCTGATTTGCTCTGAAGTTAATTTTGTCGCCTCGTAAGCAGATCTGTTCGTATCCTGCAAAAAAATAAAATCATACAGCGGGTTGTTTTCAGGTTCGGACTCTGTAAGAGTTACTTTTGCGACCGGCTTTGTTTTCATGCTCTCAGGCAAATTTTCTTCATCATAGCTTCCTTTTGAAAACAGCTCTATTGCCGTTTCATATCCTAATTTTTTACCGGCAATTCTAACATACTCCAAAAAAGCACCCTGCGTAACGAGAAATTGCCGGGCAACCGGGTCAACCTCATTGGTTAAACGGTCACTATCGGCGTATAAATAAAATACCATCGGGTCACTTTTATCAAGTTGAATTCTCCATGGCTGCATATTGTGCCCATTTCCAGCCAGCAGACCGTGGGCAACTAAACGTATTCTTGGGTCAGAGAATTTTTCTGCATAGTTTTTTTGCCAGGGTTCTAAGTATGTTTGTTTTTGAAAAAGTCCGCTTGCCATTAATAATGATGCAAAAGCAATAAATAACAATGCACCAATGCAAGACAATAGAATGATCATCACTTTTTTTGCCCTCCTTTTCTTCACGAATGGCTTCCTCCTTTTTCCATCTTGATGGAGCGAATAATAAGTTGAAAAGACTCTAAAATAAATTCTCCCGTTTCTGTTTGATGAAAGTTCTTAATATATTGCGCTTTTTTCTTTGCTGTATTAAAGACGCCAATCATGCATGCCCACAAAACAAGTGCAGTCCGGACGATTGACAAATCTTTGCGAAAATCTCCTTCTGTGATGCCTCTTTTTAATGCCTGGATCAAATATCCTATTAATTCCTCTCCAAGAGCATAGCATTCGTCTCTGGATCGATCCGGTATGCCATTTTGAAAATCAAGCTGGCCATTCTCATATTCCATAATTGCCTGAAAATATTCTCTATGTTCATTGCTGAAGCGGTATAAAGTCATTGCCAACTGCCTCAATTCCTCTATCGCATCTGCGGCTTGATTAAGCTTTTGATTCTCCTTCAGCATGGCAAGCAGTTTTTTATAACCTCTTATCATTACTTCAAAATAAAGCTGCTCTTTACTATTGAAATACACATAGATCGTCCGCTTACTAAATTCCGCCGCTTTGGCAACGTCATCCATAGTCGAATGGTCATAGCCTTTTGAAAAAAAAATCCTTTCCGCTGCCTCAATAATATCTGTTCTGCGGATCGCTTTTTCCTTTTTCTTACGTTCATTTATTCCCATTCCATTCCCCTCTTTTATAAAATTTGAGACATCACCTCAATGTAGTATTCACTAAAGTGACATAAAGTAAACTATTAGTTTACTTTATTATATGCCTTTTTCCGCTTCTCGTCTATTTATTTCTTTTGTAAAAATTTTTTCGGTATTTTTGATAAAGATTTTTACAAGGATGATTACTGAAATGATTTTTTTGAGATAAATGTTTTTTTGATTCAAAAAGTTTACTACCTCAGATCTGCTACGTATGTATTCTTTTCTGATTATTTTACCATTTTAGTAGTTAATGTCCTGATTTTTTCAGTTTATGTCCTCTTTATGAGAATTTTAGTCCTCATTTCTGCAACTTATGTCCTCATTCCGTAAATTTTTGTGCATTGCTGCTTCTTATGTACCATTTTTTAAAATTTATGTCCCTTTTACTTATGTTTTTGTCCTCATTATTGAAACTTATGTCTCCATTTCTGCAACTTATATCCTCATTCCGTGAATTTTTGTGCATTGCTGCTTCTTATGTACCATTTTTCTAAAGTTATGTCCCTATTTCTGCAGTTTATGTTCCCATTCTGCAACTTTTGTCCTCATTTCTATTATTTATGTCCTCATTACGGAATTTTTTGTGCCTAACTGAATCTTTCGTACCACTTTTCAAAATTTATGACCCTATCCCTGCAGCTTTTGTCCTCATTTCTTTAACTTATGTCCCCATTTTCGCTACTTATGTCCTCATTCTTTGAATTTATGTCCTCGTTTCTATAACTTATGTCCTCTTTCCGAAAATTTATGTGCCTTGCTGTTTCTTATGCTTCATTTTTTAGAACTTATGTCCTCTTTCCGTGAATTTATCTATCTTCCTATCTCCTTATTTCTTCCAATTTCAATCTAATCAATAAAAAAATCACATATAGAAAAAGACCACCACTCCCTTAAGGAAGCAATGGACTTCTTTGTGTTACATTCTTATATTTTTTCGTCTTTTAACAAACAGTACTATCAATCCGGCTGCGATTAAGATCGCACCAATTACGAATAAATTGTAGCTGTTTGTTGCTGTATTCGGCATTGAGTTTCCATTACCGTTGTTGCCTTTATTATTTGTCTGTCCTGGTTGATTTGCACCATTGGAACCATTTTGATCCTGTTGATTATCATTAGGATCTTGATTTCCATCACCTGGATTTTCAGGATCGGTTGGATCTTTACCCGGATCTTCTCCAGGATTTTCACCCGGATTCGGATCAGGATTTTCTCCAGGATCTTCACCTGAATCCGGATCAGGATTCACATTTTCTCCCTTTGTAAATGTCCAAATATCAGAAACGGCTTTACCGGTATAATTGTCTTCTGCAACAGCATACCAAGAATAACGCTCGTTTTCTGTTAAACCTTTCCAAACTGCTTCAGCTTCACCGCCGCTTTTCACGTTTTCATCCTTGCCAATTTCCGTATCGGTATAAACATTCACGGCAAAGTAATCAGTTGCAACTCTTTTTTCTACCGGCTGTAAATCAATATTTTCAATCGTAAACTCATCTTTTCCCGGATATGCCTCTGAATCATAGTAATTATAGTCATTCATATACGGTGAATACGTATTGACGATAATTCTGTTGTTGTCCTGGTCAAAGTGAAGCAAGCGCATGTAGCCTTGCCCGCCTTCCGGACCGGCCTGATAATCTGCAAGCATTTGTGTTACAGTACGGTCAACCACGCCGTCACCATTATCATCGATTTCATCCACTAATGTTTGTGCTTCGTGATAGTGACCTGATAATACAGCAATAACATTTTCATTTGGAAGAACGACTTCGTTATAGATCTTGTCGCCAAGCGGATGTCTTGATCCGGATGCAAGCAAATATTCATGGAAATTCAGGATTGCCTTTCTGTCCGGATGTGCTGCTAATACGTCGTTCATCCAAGCAATGCCTTCATCGGTTACACCCCATCCAAGATAAACCATAATATAATCGTTACCGCCTGCAGAAATTAAATCATAGTGTCCGCGGTTGTTCAGATAAGAGCCGCCGTAGTATGGTTTATCTTTGAAGCGATCCTCACCAAAATAACGATAGTAGTCTGTGTAATCGGTACTAACCTGATCGACATCATGATTTCCTGCTAAAACGCCGTACGGAATCGCATTGTCATCGAGAACTTTCATAAACTTATCGGCATTTTGCCATTGATAATCCTGATCAGAAATATTCACTAAGTCTCCCGTATGGAAAACATACTTAATTTTTAACTCGTCCTGCTTCTCTGCGATCCACTCTGTTTGACGGTCAAAAATATACGGATAGCTTTCTGCATAATACTGCGTATCAGACATCCACACGAATGTATAATCATATTCCTCCGGTGAACTTGGAATTTCATCTTGAATTAATATATTAATTTTTCCATCTTTGACAAAATCATTTACAGCAACTTTGCCTGTTAATTTGAAATCTTCTTTTCCAGCAACTTTGTAATCAATAATTGACCATTCATTACTGCTGTGATTCCAAGCATACATCGTTACTTTTCTGCCTTCTAACGAATTTCCGTTCCATACCAATTCCACAACATCATTTTCATCAACAGATGGGTCGACAGTTACATCAAAGCGATGATATGGAAATTGTGTACTGGAATCCGTCGTTAAATATTTCCCGTCCAATTTGGATGTGAGGGAAATATCTTCACTTGTAAAAGCTGATTCACCCTCTGGTGTCATCGTTTGCGGCGGCTCAATATCCGCAGCATTTTTATAAGCTTTCACATAGTTGCCTAGGTTAACATCATATTTGAATCCTTGATAGAATGACACATCTAATTCATCATTCATCGGATCCGCAACTTTTACTTTTAATGACGGATCTCCTTTTACCGGTGCAGAACCACTATCTGCCGGTGATACTAGCTCCGGTTTTGCCGGATTTTCATTCGTTACGGAAAAATGAACGACTAATTCCGAACTATTGCCTATTTTGTCCGTTGCCTGGACGGTTAGTTTATGTTCACCTGGTGCAAGTGCTGCTGATGACGTATTGTGTGGAACTGTAATTTCCTCGTCGTCTAGCAAGACTTTTTCGCTTTCGACGCCCGCGATTTCATCAACCGTATCCACTTGGATTTCAAAAGCACCTTTGTATTCTTTGCCTTCTTCCAGATTTGTCGTAACAACCGGTGCCGTATTATCAACGGAAACTTTTACATTTTTTTCTTCATCCATGTCACTTACGGTAATCGTATGTTCCCCGTCTACAACAGTTGTCGTATCCCAATTATACGTTTTTGAATGGGCAAGCTCATCTGTAATCGTAAACTGGAAGTCCTCAAATGGATGCTTGTCGTTCATCCCCATTACTGTATCCGTATCACTGAAATCCGGATCTCTTAAAATCGTTCCATCCATTAATACAAGTCTTACATTTCGCAATGAATAGTCATCACGGTTTTCCGGAGATTCCAAATCAAATGGTGATGCTTTATTCCCGGAGCGGACGGTGATCGTGTTTTCCCCTATTTGCAAACGGTTTGGATCGATCGGAATCGTAAATGTTTTCCACTGTGTCAACCAGTCATCATCCATTAAGTAAAGAACATCTTCGCCCATTGTAATTGCATTTTGGAAGTACGTATTCAAGCCGTTCACTTCGATCGCAAAATAGGCAGTTTGTTCGATAGAGTGATAGGTTCCTTCTGTCAGCTCTGCACCATCAATGGATAGTTTCACTTGCCCGGGAGCATCTGCTTCAGAGGTGCCTTTTAAAATTTTTTCTCCCGCTAAAATAGCACCATCCTTGACATTTAAGCGCAAGCTTGACAAGTCAAGATCATTCGTAATCTTTATTTCATACGTTTCACTTGTTACTTCATTTGTGCCATCTGAAGTGACAAAATAATATTCTACTTTTTCATTACCTATTAAGTCAGGCGAATAAATAGTATGGTGGTACAAAATATCATTATAGTCTTCTTGTAAAATAACTTCGTTAAATTCAGTCTGATTATTTATTTTATAAAATAAGCGGACTGTTTTAACTTCGTTATCATCCGTTGCTCTGACAACGATGTTAATATTTTCTTTTTGATCTACTTCCGTAACAGCAGTTAAATTTTCCAATGTTGGATCAACCGTGTCCTCTTCTAAATGAACAGGCTGTTTTGGAACTTGGAATGATTCCACTTCTCCCGGTGTAGCATCGACATTATTCGCTATTTTTGATTGTGTCCGGGATTTATCAACCGGATATTGATATACAATTCCTTTATCCGCATAGGTGTCGTCAACATTTGAATCGTCATTATAGTAGGCGACTGAGACTTCTTTATGCGAATTTGTCGCAACAGTAATTCCGCGCATGCTGCCATTCGCCATTCCGCCGGTGAAAATCCTGACAATATCTTCATTTTCTACTAGATTTGAACCGTAATTAGCATTAAAATCAGCAACCGTTTGTTCACCGTTTTGGGCGTTAATCATCCAAAATACGAGTGTTTCACCGGCAGGAATGACAACATCATCCGGTACAGCCGGCCAAACTACATCCGAGCCTAAATCCGTTCCATAACGGTAATTAATTTGATAATCTTTAAAATTAATCGCTTTGTCCGTATTGTTATAGATTTCGATAAATTCATAGCCGTCAGCAGTTCCGACATTTGTCGAATCTGGTACGACTTCTGTAACCAAGAACTGCGGCAAAGTATTGTAATCGATTGTTGGCACGTCTACTGTTATTGTGTTCTCATTTGTCTTAGCAACATTTGTTCCGTCAGACACTTCAATGTAGTAAGTTAGATTTTCATCTACATCTATATTAGGAATCGTAACAGAATATTTTTCCGGATTAGAAGCATCGGGATTCATGGAAAGAGAAGTATACTGCTCATCTTTCTCTCCTTTATAATACAAGGTGACGATTGGTACTGCCCGATCATCCGTTACGTCAGCTTCCACCGTAATCGCAGCGTATCCTTCTGCTTCGGTAATTGGCGTATGATTAATGACGGGTGCAACCGTGTCTTCCGTTTGTTCCGGTAATGTAACAGGAAGTTCCGGCACCTGTACAGACTCGATACTTCCAGGTGTTGGAGGAGCCATTGTTGCCAGCTTGTCCATTTCCGTTCCGGATTTCGGATATTGATATTGAATAACAGCTCCGGAATTATCCGACTCTCCGTCTAAATAACTTGCTGCAATAACTTCTGTGCCGCTATTATCTTTAATAACAACAGCCCGGTTTCCTCCATTTGCGAATCCGTTAAAACCATCTTTAAATTCTACCACTTCATCTGCAGTTAAATTTACGCCAAAATGGCTATTAAAGTCCGCCAACGTTAATTCACTGTTATGAAACCAAAATACCAGTTTTTCCTGTGGTTCAATGGTTGTTTCCGGTATTTGAAAAGGCTTTTCTTCCCCGGTTTCCGTGTAACGGTAAATTAATGAATATTGGTTTAGATCTAATGGCTGATTTGTATTGTTATATAACTCAAAATATTCATAGTAATCTGTTCCCCCGCCTTCAGAGTTCGGCGAAATTTCCGTCACTAAAAGATGCGAATATGCTTGAAAATCCTCTTCCTCTTCAGGTGCACTATTTATCGAAACAAGCTGAGGCTGACCATTTGCAGGAAAAACGGTGCGATAATTTTTATCTGCAGCCTGAATGAGATAAAGTAAATTGTCTGAAGTTAATTCTGCTTTTGGAATAATAGCTTCATAGCTTGATTCCGTGCCTAGAGTCATAGATATTGCTTTAAATCCTGCTTCAGGAGATGCCTGATAAAACAGTGTAGCAGAAAATTCGTTTTGATTATCTGTGATTTTCGCTTGTATCTTTACATCTTCACTGTTTTTAGCAACAGTGATTGGTGTATGATCGATAACAGGTGCCGTATTTTCCGGCATTGCCACGACTTCAGCAGGCACTTGTTCGCTTACAATCGTTCCAGGTGTCGGAGCTGCTTTTGTTGCGTATTTTTCCATTTCCGTACCGGACGCAGGATATTTGTATTGAACCGTCAACCCGCTGTCAATATCTTCTGCCAAATAATTAGCTAACGCAATTTCTTTGCCATGATCACTAATTACCACTGCACGTTGTCCAGAATTATAAAACCCGGGAGCACCGTCGTATTCTACTACTTTTTCAGCAGGTAAATTTACGCTATAATGGCTGTTAAAATCTGCTAAAGTTTTTTGCTTATGATTTAACCAAAAAACGAGCGTTTCTTTCGAATCAATGGTGACTGGTGCAAAAATCATTCCCTTATCCTCAGTCGGACTTCCATCGGTATAACGCAGGGCAAATGTGTAATAATCTAAGACAATTGGCTTGTCAGAATTATTATAGACCTCAAAATATTCATAATCATCCGATCCGGAATTATTAGGCATTATTTCCGTAATAAGCAATTCAGATGACACGGTTGCTTGCGGACTTTCCGCAGTTTCTTTTCCGACAGTTTCAGGAGTTGCCTCAGCACCTTCTGAAGTCGAAGGCTCTTGTAGTTCTGCAGTTTCTGAAACTTCAGATTCTGATTCTGTCTTTGTTGCTTCGGATTGAGTTTCTTTTTCTGCTTCCTGAGCGGAAGGATCAGCTTGTGTTCCATTAGATTGATCGCCTTCCACAGATTGCTGAGTTTCAGGGTTCGTTTGCGCCTGTTCCGACTGACTGGCGTCTTCCCCTTCTCCGGTATCAGAATTTGTCGTTTCTTCTGATGAAATTTCTTCTGCTTGTTTTTCTGAATCTGTATGCTCCGTATTTTCCTTTGTTTCTAAATCATTTGTTGCAGCCGGCTGTACTGCTGTTTCAGCATATGTACGTATTGGAGAAACAAATGAAAAAAAGTTGGAAAAAACGATACTGAAAATGAGTAAACTCGTAAAAAATGTTCTGGATTTCGATAGTTTCATTGATTTCTCCCCTTGTTTTTTTTCAATCCAGATAAAATTCTACAATTTTTTTATTTTACTAATGTAATAATATTATTTTTTGGTTATTATGTTTTTGTTAACTTTTTGTGAAGAAATCAATAATTGTAAGGAAAAAGTCTTATTTTGCTAGTGAGCTCGTTTCAGCAGGCTAAAAATTCGTAAAATCAGGTGGGGACTCTGGGACTATAACTCCACCTACGCTTCACTTAGAGGTGAAGGTCTTAACCTTTAAAAAATGAGCCTGCTAGTCCGGTAACAGGCTCATTTTAGTTATCATTTTTCATCCTAAAGTTAAATTGTAATAAAACTATCACTCTTCCTCCAGTATTGTTTTTGCAGCTGCAAAAAATTGTTTCATTTCTTCATCTGTTCCGATCGAAACTCTTAAATAATTGGAAATTCTCGGCTTATTGAAATAGCGGACAAGAATACCTTTACTTTTTAATTGTTGAAAAAGCTGCCCCGCCTGTTTAAACGGATGGGTGATAAAAATAAAATTTGCTTGAGATGGAATGATATGAAATCCAAGCTTTCGCAATTCACCAATTGTCAGTTCCCGTGTTGCGATAATTTTTTCTGCAGTGTGCTGAAAATAATGCTGATCTTCTATTGCCGCCTTTGCTCCGGCCAATGCCAGACGATCAATCGTATAAGAATTAAAAGAGTTTTTCAGACGATTTAAACCTTCAATTAATTCACGGTTCCCAAGAGCATATCCAATTCGCAATCCGGCAAGGGAACGATATTTTGACATCGTTTGGATAACAAGCAGGTTGGGATATTCGCAAATAAGCGGCACAGAGGATTCTCCGCCAAAATCGATGTAAGCTTCATCAATAATGACAACATTATCTCTATTTGCCTCGAGAATTTTTTTAATCAAAGATAACGGCAGCAGCTTCCCAGTAGGTGCATTCGGGTTAGGAATAACAATACCGCCGTTATCCTTACAAAATGCAGACACTGGAAAATTGAAATCATCATCCAACGGGATGATTTTTGTCTTTAATTGGCAAAGTCCCGCGTATACTTTATAAAATGTATAAGTTATATCAGCAAACAGCACTGGACGGTCTGTGGAAAAAAAACTCATAAAACTGAAACAGAGCACCTCATCAGAGCCATTCCCGATGAATACTTGATCACTTGACAAACCGAAATTCCCCGCAATCGTTTCCCGCAGTTCATCGCAATTTGGATCCGGATATAAGCGCAGCCTGTCATCAACAGCCTGCTTGATCGCTTTCAATACATATGACGAAGGTGGATATGGATTCTCATTCGTATTTAATTTTATATAAAATCGGTCTTTCGGTTGCTCACCGGGGACATATGGTTCCAATTTTTTCACAATCTCGTTCCAATACTTACACATTTCATTTACAGCTCCGTTCCTCGATTCCCTTTTAATAGTCTTTATCATGTTAAATGATTAAAAGGTTAAAATCAAGACTAAACATCAGCTGTTTCTCTATTATTTACAACCGTCATACTCCCTTTGGAAAGTTTTATCGAAATATCGGATATTCCGGCAATCTCATGTGAATGCGTGACAACGATAATACATTTATTTTCTTTATGCGCTAATTCCTGAAATAAGTTGACGATTTCTTTGGCAGTATCCGCATCGAGGTTTCCGGTTGGTTCGTCTGCAACAATTAATTGCGAACGGCAACATAATGCCCGGGCAATGGCAATCCGTTGCTGCTGTCCGCCACTCAAAGTCAAGACTTTTTGCTTTGCCTGCTGTTCGGAAATTCCTACTTTATCTAACATTTCTAAGGCGAATTTTTTCTTGTTCACAACATCTGATCCGGTTATTTCCATTGCGGTTAATACATTTTGCAATCCTGTCATATAAGGAAGCAAATTATAAGCTTGAAAAACGATCGAGACATATTTATTGCGGAATTTCGATAGTCCGATTTTACTAATATCCTTGCCCTCATATAATATCTTTCCTTCTCTTGGAACATCTAAGGCACCGGCAAGCGATAAAAAGGTTGTTTTTCCCGATCCTGATGGTCCGACAATTGTGTAAAATTTTCCTTTGCTAAAACGAACATTCACACTTCGTAAAATAGTATTTTGCTTATTTTCATGCTTATACCAGTAGCTGACATTCTCAAAATCAAGCAATGTACTCATCTGTTTTTCATCCTTTCTTGTATCTTTTTGTTTCTAAAGGGGGAAGCTCCTCCGAAACGTATTTGATTATTTCAATTATGCTTTTTAATCTTGTTTTGTCAGAATCATTTTCGGTTGCAGTCTGAGAACAAGTAAAGCTGGAAGCAAAGTTGATAATAAAGCAATCAATAAACCGATCCCTGCTAATATCGTGAAATCTTCCCCGGTTACGTGAATATTAAGATCTTCAATCGGGTCTGCCTGCTGGTTTGCTTGATTATTCCGCATTAACATCCCCGGGCGCATAAAGGACGCCGGCGTTTGATTTGTTTCTTCTACTTGCAGCTGCTGCTCAAGCAATTGATTCCCGACCAGATTTGCTACGGTATTTCCACTAACCGTTGAAATTCCTAATGAAATAATTGCGACAATTAATATTTCTGCAATAAACTGGCCGATTAACTTGGCTTTTTTTTCACCGAGTGCCATCAACACTCCCATTTCATATTTTCTTTCCCGAATTGACATCATGACAATCAATCCTAAAATGATCGCCCCGGCAACCGTGACCAAGTAAACAACATTTTTTGAAAAAGAAGCAACATTCTCAATTGGACCTATCATTTGTTGATATAAACTGTCATTGGCATCTAAAGTGAATTTTTCGAAATCAATGCTGCTTTTTTCCTTTGCCTCAGATACAAAGCTTTCAATATTCGCCGGATCATCCATATAGAAAATCGCACTGTCCATTGTATCCACATAATCCGCTCCTTTTAACTCATTGGCGGCAGTGTATGGAACATAGAGCCGGTTATACGGGTTTAACGCGGAAAAAGACATGAACATATCATCAACGGTAGCAGTCGTTTCATAGATTCCGATAATTTCCATTTCAAGAGAAGTTTCTTCAGATGGCGATTTTATAGTTACCTTATCGCCAACCTTTAAGTTATTTTCTTCTGCCAGATTTTTTTCGATGATGGTGACGTGTGCATCAAGATCATTTTCTGTCAGATGTCTGCCATCCACAATCGATGAAACGGAATCGATAAAATCTTCTGCGGAATCAGAATTCAGAACACCTTGGAGACTGATATCTCCCATTGCCGCCATTCTCCCGCCCATCATTCCGTTCGCATCATTTCCGTCTTCCTGTTCTTCCTCCGATTCCAACGGAGAAAAACTATCAGCGACCGCCATTGCCGAAGATAAAATATTATATCCTTTCACATGCGGATATGAAGATAATTCCTCGGCATATGATAATGGAATCGGTTCTCTTTGCATCCGAATCCTTCCGCCGGAGCTGTTTGCCTGCCCCATCATTTTCTCCATATCCAATTGCAATGTCACATCTCCGCCCAGCGATTTTCTTGCCATAGAAGCAGATGTATCCGCCGCCGATTGGATGGCAAGTCCTGATATAACAAAAACACAAATAACAGTAAAGATAAAAATCTGCAGCAGACTTTTCCCTTTACGCGCTTTTAAACTTAATAATGCACGTTTGATAAAATTCATTTGATTGCCTCCTCTAAGCCATTAATTGCGTCTACAAAAAGTTAAGCAAGCGGATGCTTATCGTTTGCCGACTTTTGAAACTTGTCCGTTTCATTCATAATGTAGCGCGCGATTGTGTCAGGAAAATGTCAAAATTAAAAAACACCTAATATCGAATGTATTAGATGTATTTATTTTTCACTTACTTGGACAAAGAGCAAAATGGCCGTATTTTATACAATGTAAAAATCATAAACTTTCAATATTGGGATGTAACTGATATGAATCTGGAAAACGGGACATGTCTCTGCGAACGAGGAATTACTTCAAAAATGGAGTCATTAATTTTGGGAAAGAGGACATAGCTTCAAGAAATGAGGACATAAATCCAGAGAACGGGGACATAAATCCGAAGAATGAGGACATAAATCTGGAGAACGGGGACATGTCTCTGCGAACGAGGGCATTACTTCTAGGAATGGGGACATAAATCCGGAGAACGCGGACATAAATCCGGAGAACAGGGAATTGAATCTTCCGCAATTGTAGAAATTCTGAACTTTTATCAGGATTATCGATTAAAATCGCTATAGATTTGAAACTTTACTCAAATGTTTTCATAGAAAACTATAAATATGCGGAAAATCGACACTATTTTTACATCAATCCAGCATCTCCGGCAAAGTAATTTGAAAAATAGTTTTTCCCGGGGAGCTTTCTTTTAAGCACAAGTCCCCTTCAAGTGAATTCGCCAGCATTTTACTAAAAGGCAGGCCAATCCCTAAACCGCGAACCTGGTATTTTTTATTTTCGCCGCGGTAAAAACGTTCAAATATGAAAGGCTGTTCTTCTTTTGTAATGCCGACGCCGTTATCTTCTATTTCGATTTCCACTTGCCGCTTTTCTTTATGAAAATTTAGCGATACTGCTATTTTACCGTGCTCTGCAATTGCCTGTTTGGCATTGTTAAGTAAATTCTCCATAATTTGCTGCAATCGCATCGCATCGACACGAATAAAACATGATTTTTCTAATAAATTCACTTGAAAATCAAGAGGAGCATCCTTTTGCACGGTCCGCCACTGATGTGTAATATCTGTTATAAGTTGATTGATTTCATATTTTGCTTTGTTTAATGGAAGCGTATTTGCGGAAAATGAATTAAAGGCTAATAAATCGGCAACCATTTTTTGCATCCGATTTGCTTCCTTTAATGAAATCGTGATAAATTCTTTTGCCTCTTCTCCCGTTACAACATCGTCTTTTAAAGCTTGAAGCAGACCACTTATGGAAGTAACTGGCGTTTTTAGTTCATGTGTGACCCCGGCAAGTAATTCGCTGCGCAATGTCTCTAGCTGTTGCAGCCGCTTTGTCATGTCTTTAAAGGATTGGACAAGCTCGTATAATTCTTCCTCTTTATAATTTCCCGATAAATCGACGTCATATTTGCCTTCCTGCACTTGTTTCGCAGCTTCGGCAACATTTTTTATCGGTCTTGCCAGTCTTTTTGATAAAAAATAAATCGCGGCCCAGCCAAGAAGTGCCAAACCAATCAGCATGATTGTTAATTGACTGTATTCCTGATTTACCTGGGTTAACTCATTTTCACTGGCGGCAATCACAACCCAGCCCAACCGGACATCATTCACTTCTACCGGTTCTTTTACCAAATAATATTCCTGATCTGTCCGTATTTTCTGAACTTCTTGTTCATTATCTAGATACTCAGGAGGGATAAACTGATGAAATAACGGCTCGCGAATGCGATTAACTGATAGTATATTTCCGTTATTTTCAACAATATAAATGAAAGGTGTCACACCTAAGTAATTCAGGTTTTCTCTCACTTGAAGAAGACCTGCTACATCAACCTTTGCACCAGGTTGTCGATTGGCTCCTTGGGAAAAACGATCCGCCAGACTTTCTGCCAAAAGCCTGGTTGTGTTAAGGCGGTTTTCTATTGTCGTATGCCGGATCCACATCGCAGAAATAATCCCGATTACGACCAGTCCAATCATAAGGGTGATAAGATAGCGGCTTGTCCAGTAACGCAGTAATGATGTTCTTTTACCAGTTTTTAGTGACACAAAATTGATACCCCAATCCCCGAAGTGTTTTGATTTCTCCTGCTGAACTTTTCCAATCCTTAATTGCTTTTCTTAATCTTTTTATCGATAGATCGACAGCCCGATCACTGCCATCATAATCAATTCCCCATACATGTTCAATAAGCTGTTCTCTCGTAAATGTCTGATTCGGATGCTTTGCTAAAAATAACAGTAAAGATAAATCACGCGGAGTGAGGATAATTTCCTGTTCATCTATCGTAATTTTATGGGCACTGACATCGATTTTTAAATTTCCGAAAGCTAAGATATCTTGCTTTTCCGGAAAACTTCTTCTTAACACGGCATTTACGCGGGCAACGACTTCGTCCGCAACAAACGGCTTTGTAATATAGTCATCAGCACCGTCATTCAATCCCGCTAACCGGTAGTTTACTTCATCAAGGGCCGTTAACATAATAACCGGACATGCGCTTTGCTTGCGTATCCTTTTTAAAATGCTCCAGCCGTCCAAAGTTGGCAGCATAACGTCTAATAGAACAAGTGCCGGATTCATTTGAAAAAAAATATTTAATGCTTCACTGCCATCTGCGGCAGCAGCGACCTTGTAACCTGCTTTTTGCAAATATACTTTTAAAACGCGGGCAATGGCGGTTTCGTCCTCAACCACTAATATCGTTTGCACCAATGTCATCAGCCCCCCGTCGGCACTGTATTGTTACTCATTAGATCTCCAATTGTTACTATAACGTATAAATATGTCAGGAAGATGTCAAGTGAGGACATTTGCTGTTTTTTGTTGCTTCATCAAGAATTATTTGCAGAATTGGTTAATTTTTTATTTTGAATTTAAAATGAATAAAGAGTATTATACGACCGTCTCTAGTAAAAATACAACCCAAAATTTAAAAGTGTACGAACACCTTTTTATTTTAGCCATTGTTTATCGCCACGAGCTTTGTCAATCTCGTTTGTTTTTTAGCCATTCCATACAATAAACTACCCCTGCCATGTAAAATGTCATCTCGCCTATTTATCTTATTATTTTCACAAAAGGCCGGAATCGGAACATCGCCAAGCTTCTTGATGACTTGCGTATATACAAAATCGAACGCTTCCTTTACTTTTTTCGGGTTTATGACATTTTTCAATTTTTAAAGGTGTCAGCGTTTTTGGCAAGTGACGGGAATCCTGTTTTCGAAGCAGTTTCTATCCCTGCCTTAACACCTTTTACTACTGACTTTCCACCAACACTGGCAAGTTTTCCAGGCGGAAAAACGGAAGTTGCCACCATCCCTAAGGCAAGCAGCCTGTCACCCGCTCCCAATTTTTCACCGGTAACCGGATCATATTCACTGTATATTCTCTGGATATCATACCAACCAACTACATCCAGTAAAAATCCCCCGATTTTACCTGATAACTCTTGATCCGCTTCCCACATTTCGTAAAGATGCTCGAATGCTTTCCATGTTTGAAAAAATGGTTCTTGCATTGGCCAGTGAACTAAGTATAGATCAATATAATCCAATTGCAGCTTTTTTAACGATTCTTCGAAAGCTTTCAAAGTTTCCTCCTATCCTTGATCGCTATTTTGTACTTTTGTTGTTACAAAATACTCACTGCGATTTAAACCGGAATTTTCCACTTTTTATTTTAAGCTCAAATATTATCCTGTCCATAAAATATAGCTTGCGAGATTCAGAATTACTTTTTTACTCTCCGTACCTTGAAAAGCATTGTTACAAACTAGACTTACCGGGAAAGTCTGCCCTATAATAACGTTGTATTGATTTCTGAAAATGAGTTAAGCGATGCAAACAAACCTGGTTCCAAAATATATATTGATTTTTATATTGGCAACGAGATAAAACTAAACGGAGGCTATGAAATGTATAGTTTTAAGAACGATTACAGTGAAGGGGCACACCCGAGAATTTTAAACGCATTAATAAAATCAAACTTGCAACAGGAAGAGGGGTACGGGGAGGACAGCTATTCACGAAAAGCGATTGAACTGCTAAAGCAAAAATTAGTCCGGGAAGATCTCGATATTCATTTTTTCTCTGGCGGCACGCAAACAAATCTTACCGTTTTGTCGGCTTTCTTAAGACCTCATGAAGCTGCCATCGCTGCCGATACAGGGCATATATTTGTACATGAAACGGGTGCGATCGAAGCAACGGGTCATAAAGTGATCGCTGTTACCACTGATGATGGAAAATTAACTCCCGCT
The DNA here is from genome assembly GCA_017898095.1 of Bacillaceae bacterium Marseille-Q3522. Classification (GTDB taxonomy): domain Bacteria; phylum Bacillota; class Bacilli; order Bacillales; family Cytobacillaceae; genus JAGKQJ01. The sequence goes on from JAGKQJ010000044.1 coordinate 17,292, forward strand.
CATATTCAGTCCGTCCTTGATGCTCATCCCGACGAGCATATGGTGAAGCCAAAGCTGGTTTATATCTCTAATACGACGGAAATTGGTTCGATATATAATAAAAGTGAGCTTGAACAGTTAAAAAGTTTTTGCGAGAATCACAATCTAATTTTATTTATGGATGGTGCCAGACTTGGTTCTGCATTGTGTTCTAAAGGGAATGACCTGGAATTAAGCGATCTGCCGGCACTTGTTGATGCGTTCTATATCGGCGGTACAAAAAATGGTGCACTGCTTGGCGAAGCATTGGTGATTTGCCGTGAGTCGCTAAAAGAGGATTTTCGCTTTCATATGAAGCAAAAAGGAGCCTTGCTTGCGAAAGGAAGACTGCTGGGAATACAGTTTCTTGAGCTTTTCCGTGACAATCTGTTCTTTGAACTTGCCGGGCATGCGAATAAAATGGCGGATATTCTCAGTGCTGAAATCAGCAATGCGGGTTTTGGGTTTCTGACCGATTCACCATCCAATCAGATTTTCCCGATCCTGCCGAATGCTTTAATTGCGGAACTGCAAAAAGATTATTTATTTTACATCTGGTCAAAGGTCGACGCTGATTATTCTGCAGTTCGCCTCGTTACCTCATGGGCAACGAAAGAAGAAGAAGTGCTGGCTTTTGTTATGAATATGAAGACGGTACTGGCAAAGTGAGAATAAAATGATGCTTGTTAATAAGGACTGTATAATTTTTGCAATCCTTATTGTCAAGCATCATTTTTATTTTTTGCTTATAGTCCCATCTGGAATAATAATTCTAAATGTACTTTTGCATTTCCTTTATTGATATATTTAAGATGTTCAGCACCGCCAAAACAAAGCGCCGGTTCAAAGTAAAAAATCTCGCCTCTCTCAAGCGAACCTAATTTATCGATTGCTTTGTTAAATAACTGCTTCATTAATTCATGATTTTTTAGCCCTTCATCCGTTAAATAATCATTAAAAAAAGTCTCCATACGCAGAGAACAGACATGAGTCAGGCGGTAATGAGGGTCAATGACACAAACGTCTTCCTCCTTTTCCGTCAGTTTACGAAAATAAAAGAAATGACCAAAAGCGCTTAAAGCTAATGGAACATAGTTCGGAACTTCTTTCCCAAGCCAGGTTTCCAGAGTTGATCTGTATTCTTCGGGATTGATTAGTTCAATAATTCCATTTCCGTATTTACCTGTGCCTTGATTTTGCCAAAAATCCAGTAATACCTGTGGAGCAATTTTTTTATATTTTTCCGTTATTGCCTTTCCAAGATGTATGCAATCGGACTCTGGAGGAAAGGTCTTTAAAAATTTTTCAAAACCCATTTTTATCCTTTCTTTTAAAACAATTTTTCATCTGCTATTGCTATAGTCATTTCCCTCAAAAATACTCAGGTGGATCCATGATTATTTATTCTCCTAAAAATCTCAAATTTTCTTTAAACCTAAACTAACTGGAAATATGTTGAATTAACCTTCCAACCGGAAACGATACACCGTTATCGAATGAAATTTTTCGCCAGGATGCAATAAAATATTTCCAAATTCTTGGTGATAAAGTGATCCGGGTAAGTTTTGCGTTTCGAACGTTATGCCGATATGGGGTTTTACTGGTGCATCTTGCAAACAATAGGACCCATCCATTTGATTTGCTGTATAGACAACGACTGCATTACGATCTGTATACGTTTCGATTTTGCGCCCGTTTTCCGGATTATATAACGTACAGTCCGGTTCGCCAACTTGATGTTGTAAAACAAATGAATGATCGTACCCTTTTACGAGTTTATTTTGCTGATGGGAAAAATGGAATCCTCTATCGATTCGTTGCTTTTTTTGGAAATCAAAAGGCGTTCCTTTCACACCTAACAGATTTCCTGTAGGGATGAGATCTGCATTTAATTCGGCAAATTTTTCTCCGCGGATCATTAAAAAATGATCGCCAATTTGTTTCGTAAAGTCACCGTGAAGATTAAAAAACACATGATTAGTTGGATCAAATGGCGTAATCCGGTCCGTTTCCGCCTGATATTGTATTTTCCATTCATTGTTATTCATTAAAAAATAGGAAACGTTTACATTTACGTTGCCCGGAAACCCATTTTCTCCGTCGGGACTATGATAGGAAAAATGAACTGCTGCATATTCTTCCTCTTTTGCAATTGTTGCACGCCAAACCCGCGATTCAAAGGAAGGGGATCCTCCATGTAGTGTATGAAAACCTTCATTCTTATTCAACGAATATGTTTTCCCGTTCATGCTGAAAGCACCATTTGCAATTCGGCCGGCAACACGACCGATGGTTGCCCCAAAGTATGTGTGATGAAGCCTATATTCTTCCAGTGTATCAAATCCTAATACGATGTTATCTCTTTTCCCGTTTTTATCCGGAACGATTAGTTTTGTAATGGTTGCCCCGTAATTCGTACAGCATAAAGAAACACCATGATCATTTTCCAATGTATAGAGAAAAATATTCTTTTGCCCAAATGACTCTTTGGAGATTTGTATCATAACCACCACCTTATTTGCTATTCTATTATTATTTTCTTTCTATTTTACCATATTCCTCTTTAGATACTTTTTGAAGTTTCGCATACATCCTAAATTTCCATTTTTTTATATCAAGGCTTTGAAAAAGGTTGAAATTAAAGTAATTTCCGTATTCTCCTCATCGAAATAATACCAATCCTCAAACTGTTAATTTCAAGAAATCCTTTATTGATGAGGCTTTCGGGATGCCTAGGTATAATTTCCCGGGATTGCAGGATACATATTACCAGCGTTTTTGATTTCTTTTTTGCGCTTTTTTGATATTCTCTTCAACTCTAAATTTTACGATCCTGCTTATAAGATCATAAGGCAGCGGCTTGTCATGAGGAAATTGGACGGATCCTTTCGCTCCTTTATATTCCGATAATTCTTGTTTAAAAGCAGTAATTCCACTTGACGTCGGATAAAAGCCGAGATGATTTTTAAAGGCTGCAAAATGCACCAAATTCCCGTGCAAGGCAAAGGTAGGCATTTGATAACTGATCTTTTCCTCTGCTTCCGGTGCAGCTTCTTTGATAACCTTTCTTACCATTTTAAGTTTCTCCTGAATTTCCGGGGGGAATGTTAAAATATATTCGTCAATTGATTTATATTCCATAATTTCTCCTTTCATAATACCTTTGATGACTTAGGTTCATTATAAATATATTGCAGAATAGCCTCGACTCCGGCTTTATAGCCTCCGGAGACTTTAAACGTTTCACCGATCTTTTTTGCATTTTCGTAAAAAGAGTTATTTCCTAGTATATACATTGTGTTTTCGGCTAATTTCTCCGCAGTCATGTTGTTTTCAGACAAACAAATTCCTGCACCTAATTCTTCCACCCTGTTTGCAATCATTGCTTGTTCCGTCTGCTGTGGATATATCAAAAGTGGAACACCAAAATAAAGGGACTCACTTACGCTGTTCATGCCGCCGTGGGAAATAAATAAGCTTGCCCGCTTCAGTATCTCGATCTGAGGCAAATAATTTTCGATTATCATATTTTGCGGTATTTCCCCAAGATCCTTTCTATTTACCTGAAAACCAATAGAGATCAAAACGGTAAAATTGGATTGTGAAAATGCTTTAATGCATGCTTGAAAAAAATCTAAGCGATCATTCAAGATTGTCCCTAATGAAATATAGATGAGCTTCTTTCCTTCCATTTTATCAAAAAAGAAGGGGACATCGTTTTTTTTGTCAAAAATAGACGGACCGATAAACGTAAAAGGACCACTTAGCTTTGTTCCATCTGGCTGAAAATATGTCGATGTAAATACGATATTTAATTTTTCGACATTTTGAAAAAGATCCATAATCCCCGGGTTTACCTGATATTTTTGCTTTAATCTTCTTTTAGCATGCATTATTTGCAATAATCCGCCAATGCCTTCTTCAAAAACCATTTTCATTATTCTTTTTTTAAACGCTCCGGCCTTGTTCGTTGTTTCTTTCGTAAAAACAAATGTAGATGTCGTATTTATCGCCTTAATTCCAAGAAAATGTGCAATATACTTCCCCCAAGGGCACATCGAATCATGAATTAGGTAATCAGGGTCTAATTCCCGGATGTCCTTTATATTTTTAGCCATAACTTCTTCAGTTGCCAGTAATAAGTTTTTTGTCAATGTAACTAAGTTTCCATTTGTCATTGCTCTTTTTTGCGGATCTGAAAAGCTGTATGGGAGAAACTCCGCTCCAGTTTGTTCTATTTTCCCCCTGAACTCTTCGAGATTGAAGTAAAAAATCGTTTCCCCTCTTTTCACCAGTTCTTCGACAATTGGCAGTGTCGGATTAACATGTCCGTGCGCCGGCACATTTAAAAAAATACCCGTCCCCATTTTTTGCTACCCCCATTAATGCTATCGCGACATTAACCTTCTCGTTGCAGCTTCATGCAGTATCTTATCATTCATCTTTCCTGTTTCTCATTAAGATGGTATGGAGTTCTGTCCAAAGTGACTCATCTAATAGTTTTTTCAAATTGATATGTTTAATTATATTTTTCAGCCTTAAAGATTTCATGCAATCGTTTTCTGCCAATCTACTTTTGTTTATATTAAAGACAGCTTTAATCTTTTTTTTAATCTAATAACCGGATTTGCTGATCGTTCATGAACCAATTTCTTCTTTTATCATCCATAATAACACACTTCAGCATTAATCTTCTACTTGATGCCGCTTAGCGGGTTTCCATCTCCGCTTTATTTATGCGGGAATGTTCCTCTTCCGTCAAACTCCAGCCTAGCGCTCCGATATTTTCATTGACTTGCCGTACATTTTTTGCTCCGGGTATTGGAATAATGGATGGATCATTGCGCATAAGCCAATTAATTGCTACCTTCCCAATCGTTTTACCTCGGCTTTTGGCTATTTCATCCAACACTATAAATAATGGTTCTAACTTTTCAAATTGCAATGGCCGTGGCTTTGACAGGAATCGTTGAAGAAACGGCATCGTTTCGTGTTGCTCTTTCATTAAATTTAATTGTTCAAGATAAAAAAGAATCCGGTAAGCACCGGGTATTGGAGTGGCTCCGGAGCGGTATTTGCCGGTCAGTATCCCTTCTGCCAAGGGAGCATAAGCAATCAGAGCCACATTCAATTCACGGCAGGCGTCCGTCTTTACGGCGGCACTCTCCCAGTAAGCGCTCCGATTCCCCTTTTTCATACATTTCAGCTGTATCAAAAAAGCAGAGTCCAAAATCTAGACAGGTTCGATAGGCCTGCATAATATCCTCGTTTGTAAATGATTTTCCATAACCCATTTGCTTTGCTCCCCAACTTGCAATACCAATTCCCATTGGCGGTACGGAAAGATCGGAACCACCTAATTTTCTCTGTTCAAGTATATTCATTAAAATCCTTCTTTCTATTCATTTTTAAGTGAACGTTCACTTAATTTCTTTTAAAAAAAATTACTTCTTAATCATATCCCATATTGCATCTATTGCCGGATTTAAAGTTGAATCTTCAAGCTTCACCTCACCCTTAATATAAAGCTTTGCCAGCGAAGTAACAGCGCTGTTGAAAAGTGTTTCCAAAATTTCATGCGGCAATTTTTTCAACAGATCCTCTTTCTCAGCTTGGATAAATAAGTCTTCAATTGGTTTGACGATCTGCAAATCTTCTTCACGGGTGGAAAAGCGAACTGAACTTTCCGAAAAGAAAAAATATTATTTGAAGAAGAATAGGAAAAAAAGCAAAAAAAGAAAGTAAAAGAAGCCCAGAAGTATCAATCTTTTGGGCCTTAAACCAATTTATGTCTATACCATTTCTTACCTTTCAATCTTTTCATAAAAATGATGCCGCGAAAACCCCATTCAATATTCATGGCTACCCAAATACCGATAATTCCAAAACCAAACGTGATCCCTAACAGATAACCGAGTACAACCCGCAACAGCCACATAGACAGTAAAGAAGCAATCGTCGTGAAATTTGAATCACCTGCTGCCCGTAAAGCCGAGGGCAAAACAAAACTCTGCGGCCACAAAAGCGGCTGCGCAATAGCAGATATAACGACAATAATAAAGATGGTTGGCACTATTTCTTCCGGCGGATGAAATAACTCTGCTACCATCGGAAAAAATGGCAATAAGATGGCCGATGTACTTACAAACAGAATCGAAGACATGATCATCAATGATTTTGTAATTTTTTTAGCGTCTTCAACATTCCTTCTTCCCATGCACTGGCCGACAATCGTAACAATTGCAATACTTACAGCATTCGGTCCAATTTGGAATAATAATGTAATCGAACTGCAGATTGCATTTACGGTCAATGCCATTGTCCCCAGTTGCACGATAAAGGTTTGTGTTAATAATTTCCCGCCATTGAAAAAGATTTGTTCCGCGGCAAAAGGGATCCCGATAAACATCACTTTTTTCAAAATAGAAAAATCAAGATGCAGCGCATTTTTAAATTTAAAACGAATTGTCTCATTATACTTCATGATATAAACGATCGAAGCAATCATCCCTGCAAATCTAGCGAGCAGAATGGAAAGAATGAGCCCCATGACTCCAAAATTTAATATCGAAATGAACAATACGTTTAAAACAGTATTTATGAGATTCATAAATAAGGATAACAACAAACATGGTTTCGTCTCTCCGACGCCCCGCAATGAACCGCAGACCGCTTCAAAGATGGCAATAAACGGATAAGATATACAACTGCCTATGAGAAAAATCTTCGCATTTTGCAATACATCTGCGTCTGCATTGCCAAACAGCAAGTTCAATGTTGGTGCGTGAAGCATTATCACTACTGCACTAAGCAGCAGCGAAAAAATCGTAACTGCAGATATCGCTTGCGTTGCAGTTTTCGCGACCATTTCTTTATTCCCAATTCCCTTATACTGGGCAACAATAACAGTACCACCGGTCGCCATTGCAATAAACACGTTAATCAAAAAAATATTTAACGAATCAACCATATTCACTGCACTGACAGCCGCAACTCCCGCAGAACTTATCATTGCAGTGTTTAAGAAACTCATCAAAATAAGGAAAGCCTGATCCACAAAGATCGGAATAATAATTGCAATAACTTCCTTGTAATGAATGGATTCCTGCGTTAAATATTTATCTAATAAAAAAATCGATTTTTGCTTTATCTTCAATTCTTTTATAC
>JAGKQJ010000045.1 GCA_017898095.1 Bacillaceae bacterium Marseille-Q3522
TTCATTTGGATTTTTATAATTGGCACGGGAATAATTTTCGATATCAACCATTTGGCTTCCATCTGCAAGGACACGCTGTGCCGTAGATTTGGATTGCAAGAAGATGTCGTATAAGTGATAATTATAGGTTCCAATATTTTTAATCAGCATTTCCCTGTCAAATGCACGGGTCAACAGCTGCGGCCGTTCCGATTCTGCAAGCCCTAAATTAAAAAAGGAAATTGCAACCGTCAATAAATAAAAAACTCTTCTGCTCATTTTATTATATTCTTTAAACGAAACAAACGATGGTTTCCAGAGTGCAATAATAAGCAGAATAAAGAAATCAGTGAAATACATTAAATCCGGTACATTTAACAAGTTTGAAATACTGCTTCCCAAATCCCCCATATTTTCCGTTTGCAGAATAACTGGAATAGTAAGAAAATCAGTAAATTCCCGGTAAAAGACAACGTTTGCGTATAGAATTCCGGAAATTAATAAGCTGACGATTAAAATATAGCGTTTTTGCCGTTTTTCTTTCATAAACATACCGATGCCCAAAATAAACATAAGAAAGCTGAGAGGGTTGATAAAAAGAATAAACGCCTGCCTCCAGTTTTCAAGATTAATATCAAAGCTAGTTTTATAGACTATATACGTTTTCAGCCAAAGAAGTACAATCGCTATCATAACAAATGACAATTTTACATCTTTTATTTTATGCATTTGATTTCCTCCCTAAAAATACACAACATGGGACAACATACCCCTATTAACATTTAATTCCCAATCTCACTTCATAACCAAATCATATCTTAATACTAATTTTACAAAAAGGCAATTAAAAATTTGTATTGTGTCGTTATAATTAATAAGATAGATCTTTTTATGTATGCATATAATATGACGTTTTAATGACAAAAAAGTTTCATTCATGCCTGTTTATTTATAAAAATCGTTCTTTTATCCCATAAAGTGAAACTTCCATCAGTGGGGATATTACTGCTCCTTAATCTGCGATAAAATTGAGAAGGATGTATTTTCGTTGTCCGTCATTTAAGGAAGTGTTGGAACATGGAACGGGCATAGATTTTCCTTCATTTGGAGCAATCCAGCATGTTGTAATATACTTTCTTAACAGTAAAAAAGAACAGTATCAAATTACATCTTTAATAGAGTAATCTGTTAGAACTGTTCCTTCTTGGTTGTCGATATATTATGATTGCTTCACAGAAAATCAAGATCCGATTGTTTTGGCCAGCCAGGCGGCACCAATTACGCCTGCATCATTTCCCAGTGCAGCCGGAGCGATAGTTGTTGAATTTGCAATAGATGGAAACGCATTAGATTGAAACGCTTTTTTTACAGGGTCTAATAGTACACTTCCTGCTTTCGAAACCCCGCCTCCTACGACAATTTTTTCCGGATTCAGTGTATTCGCCACATTTGCCAGAACCAGTCCAAGATAAAAGGAAACTTCATTGATCACATCAAGTGCAATCTCGTCCCCTTCTCTACCTGCATCCAGTACATCCTTTGCCGTTATTGAACCTTCTTTGGCAAAGTGAGCACCTAATTTACTTGGCGTATTTTCAGCGGAAGCCAAGTGTTCTTTTGCCAGGCGGACGATGCCTGTTGCAGAAGCAATTGTCTCAAGACAGCCGCTTTTTCCACAATTGCATGGTGCACCGCCTTTTGTAACTGCAGTAATATGGCCAATTTCTCCCGCAGCACCGGAAATTCCATGGACAATTTCTCCATTGTTTATCACTCCGCCGCCAACTCCGGTCCCGAGCGTAATACATACAAGGTCTTTAGCACCGTTTCCTGCTCCTTTCCACATCTCTCCTAATGCAGCACAATTCGCATCATTATCGACAGCTGCCGGTAAAGAAGTCGCATTTTCCAGCACCTTTTTTAAAGGATAATGATCTGGCAAACCTAAATTTACAGTATTAAAAATAACGCCTGTATCCAGATCGACAGGACCGGGTGCCCCCATTCCGATTGCAGATAATTTATCCTTCTGTTGACCTATTTCCGCTAAATGCAGATCAATCGACTTTGCAATATTTGTCGTAATATTTTTCCCTTCATCACTATTATCAGTTGTAATTTCCCATTTTTTAATTATTTCTCCATTTTCATTAATAAACGCTATTTTTGTTGTTGTTCCACCCAGATCCACACCAACAAGCCATTTATCTGTCATATTGCTTCCCCCGCTTTTCTTTGTCCAACTCCGGCGGGTAGCCGCTCGAGGTCTTAAGCCAATCATGAATAAAGTCAAAACGCGGACTTTATTCATGCTCGTCTTAAGCTTGTCGCGGCTGATCAACCCGCCTCCGCTTTTCTTTGTCCAGCTCCGGGCGCTATCGGCTCGAGGTCTTAAGCCAATCGTACATAAAGTCATAAAGCGGACTTTATGTACGCTCGTCTTAAGCTTGTCGCCGATGACCAAGCGCCCTCCTCTTTTCTTTTTGTCCAGCTCTGGGCGCTATCGGCTCGAGGTCTTAAGCCAATCGTACATAAAGTCATAAAGCGGACTTTATGTACGCTCGTCTTAAGCTTGTCGCCGATGACCAAGCGCCCTCCTCTTTTCTTTTTGTCCAGCTCCGGGCGCTAAACCGTACGGCTGTTTCACCATTTGGCTCGAAGGCAAACTGCGCCTTCGGTCCAAATGCCTCCAACAGCCTATCGGTTTGACCAAGCGCCCTCCGCTTTTCTTTTTGTCCAGCTCCGGCTGCCAATAAAAGTTTATTAATCTTATAACACGAGTTGCTTCCTAATCCGGCCTCCGACTTCCGGTTTCCGTTCCCAGTCTTTCTTTTTCCATCCGGATTTGGTGGCGCAGGATAAAGATTGCAGATTCGTACTGCTTTCTTCCGATTAATTTCGCCCTGTATAATTCATTGATTTCGCTTTCCATCAATTCTAAATCTGCCACCCGATCACCGATATAAAGAATTGCGCCAAATTTTTTTAGTAGTTGTTGAATATCATAAACCGTTTTCATCTTTACCTCTTCATTTTCCAGAAAAATATTTTACAAAAAGTGAAACTTCAAAAAAACAACGAAGAGATTCGCCGCTTATCATTTGGTGATGTTTTGAACAACCTTATAAACAGTATAATAGAAAAAATTCACTTCTACAAGAAAGGCAAAGGAATTTTTTCATAAAAAAAGAGGGCTGTTATTTCCCCTCTTCAGCTGCCATCCGGAACAGTGAGTTTTGATAATAATTCCTGATAATCCTCCTGATCAGGATTCAGCTCAACCGCTTTTTCTGCATACTGCCTGGCAAGTTCAAGATTATTTTCATTTGCATAAACGAGTGCCAGATTATAATATGCTTCATGAAAAGATGGATCTAAATCTATTGTTTTTTCTAAATTTTCTTTCGCATCGCCAATACGATTTGTCTTTAATTCCGTATAAGATAAAAGAAAATAAACATCTGCGGACAAATCGTTGTTTGAATTAACAAAATCATGCAATTGTTCATAGGCTGTTTCATTATCATTTTTATCAATAAATGATTGCGCCATCAGCAATACGGACTGCTCATCTGCTGCAGATGTATGCCCTGCAAAACCGTATAATAATCCGACTGCGACAATGACAGCACTGATAACGGCAAATAAAGATTTCTGCTGCAAACTTTTTCTCTTTGGAAGGTTAACAATACCGGCTCCAAGGAATCCTCCAATTAATCCGCCGATATGTCCGAAATTATCAATGCCCGGCACTGTAAATCCAAATACTAAATTGATTCCTAATACTACAATTAAGTTAACGCCCATTGTACGGAAAAATATTTTCGGATTATTCATTCCGAAGAAAAGCAATGCACCGAAGCAGCCGAAAATTGCTCCGCTTGCACCGGCAGAAAGATTGGCACTAAATAAAAAGCTGGCCAGCACCCCGATAAAACCGGCAAATAGATAGATGAAAAAAAAGCGGATACTTCCAAATATTCTCTCAACGGCAGTTCCAAGATAATAAAGCGCCACCGAATTCATTACAAGATGCAAAAATCCAATATGAATAAAAACCGGAGTAATAAAACGCCACCATTCGCCGTCCAATATAAGTGGATTAATTTTTGCTCCGAATTCGATTAATGTCGAGGTATTTTCACTTCCTCCATTTAATTCCATCCAAATAAATACGATAATTTGTACACATAAAAATATATAAGCAAAAATTGGTTTCCCGTGTTTAAAAATGTCCTGTTCAGATTTTGCCTGTTGAAACGCGGTTGATAAGGCGGATTGTTTGCTATTCTCTACATCCTCCTCATCATATTCTTCTTTTAATGGAATGTTAATCGAGTCCTGGAACAGTGCTGAGACTTTCTGCAAACCTTCTTCTGCATCCGTATTGTCAATTATCATGGAAGTGACGGTTGTTTTTTCCATTGCTTGATCATGATACGGTATATCTATTTTATCCTGGTAATCATCTACAGGAGGGTATGGGGATACATAAAGATTTAGTATGTTCAAATTGCTCTTTCCCAACTGCTTACGGATACTTTCTCCTTTATAACAAACAGAGTCGATATCCCGTTGCATCCAATTGCTCCATTGCAATTCCGTTAACAATAGACGAATAACTTGCACTTCTTTATTTTCCATTTTTTCAAGCCATAATTCATTTTGTTCTCTGAATAGCTGCACTATCCGATATTCATGGGTCGCAATAAAATAATCTGCCAATTTCCAAAAAATATACTTATTTTGCAAGTTCACTATATGTTTCCCCTACTTTCTCTTTATCTTCACTTGTCAATCGAAAATTACCCTATTTTAACTATAGGCAAACTTTACGTTGTCTGCAAAGAATAAGATAAATTCTCTGGAAAAAAATATCCCCCAGAGAGGCAATATTACCTCTTCTGAGGGAGTGTTCAAATTTTTTTAGGAGTTGAAAAAAACAGTTGCATCAAATTATTTTTTACTCCGGGAATGCCCATAAGAAACTGAACCATATATTTGCGTAATCTTCTGCTCCTTAGAAAAATATTTAACAATCTGTAGCGATTCATTACTACATAATAACCGCCGCACACGATGGCAAGAATGGAAAGCAGTCGTTGCATTAAAGATCCCTCCTTACGAATAGTGTGGGCGGAAATAAACTTTTTATCCAAGAAATTAACTCCAGCGGATTAATTCATTTTCCATACGGGCTCCATCGTTCTTTTTAAAACAGATACAGAATTGGAAAGTTTTTCTTTTTCCTCTTCATTGATATCTAACTCAACAATTTCACGAATTCCATTCCGATTTACAATTGCCGGTACGCCAATATAAATATCTTTATGACCATATTGTCCGTCTAAATAAGCGGAAACGGTCAAAACAGAATTTTCATTTTGAATAATTGCCTTTGTTAACCGTGTCAGCCCCATCGCAATTCCATAATATGTTGCACCTTTCTTTTCAATAATTTGATAAGCTGCGTCCCGTACCTGAACAAATATATCATCAATATCTTCTCTTTTATAGTTTGGATTCTTTTTCATCCATTCGGAAATCGGTTTTCCGGCAATATTTGCCTGGCTCCAGATTGGAAGCTCGGTATCGCCGTGCTCACCAATAATATAAGCATGAACATTTCTTGTATCGATTTGAAAATAATTACCGATTAAATAACGAATTCTCGCCGTATCCAATATGGTCCCTGAACCGATTACCCGTTCTTTTGGAAGACCGGAAAACTTCCAAGCCGCATATGTTAAAATATCGACCGGATTTGTTGCAACAATGATAATACCGTCAAAACCGCTGTCCATTATCTGATGAACAATTTGTTTGAAAATCTTTGTATTTTTTTCAACAAGATCAAGCCGTGTTTCACCAGGTTTTTGATTGGCACCGGCACTAATAACAACGATATCCGCATTTTCACAGTCTTTATAATCACCAAACCAAATCTTAGTTGGTGAAGGCGCGAATGTCATGCCATGATTTAAATCCATCGCGTCTCCTTCTGATTTTTCCTTATTCAAATCAATCAAAACAAGTTCTTCGACAATTGCCTGGTTTAATAATGCAAAAGCATAGCTGGAACCAACAAAACCAGTTCCTATTAATGCAACCCGGTTCACTCTGCCTCTCATCATAACTCCTCCTCATATGATTTCATGAAAAAACATTCAGAAAAAGATAATATTTTGTGAATATTATCACACACTTTTATTCTACTTCTTTTTTCTAAAAAAAGCCATTGAGATGCTTTGTTAAGAGGTGCCTGCTGTAATTATTCTTTGTTCCGTTATGATATGCTGAACTGGCTGATCATGAGATTCAAGGGGAATACTTGAAATAATTTGCATATCAAAAGCAAGTGCGATCGTATCTCCTTGGTAATTTTCTAAAAAAAAATCGTAATATCCGCCGCCAAATCCGAGACGGTACCCTTCTTCCGTAAAAGCAAGGCCAGGAACAATAACCAAATTGATATTTTCAGCAGGAACTGATATGGTTTTTGCTATTATTGGCTCAAAAAGGCCGGCATATACTGTTTCTAGTTGATTAAATGCAGTAAATGAGCGAAACTCCATTCTCCTTTCTTTTGGGTAGCACTTCGGTATGACAACAGTTTTATGTTGCTCCCAAGCTTTTCGAATTATCCCGAAAGTATTCACTTCCGGTTTTATGGAAATGGTCACTGCGATTGCCGCAGCGTCGTGCCATAATTGCTGTTTACATAATAGATTGGCAATTTTAGCGGATTTCTCTTCATAAACAACATCTGATATTTGTGCCAAACGCTTTTTCATTTGAAGGCGGGCAAGTGATTTTTCACGCATGTAAAAAACTCCTCTCCTCCAATGGATACTTTTCTGTTTTTTCTGATAATAAGCAATAAAATTCACCTGTTTCTTGAGAATTACCAGCCTGAACTATTTATTTCACAACATTTGCTGGAAAATCGAAAAGCATGGTAATGGTCATGGATACTTATAACAGCATTGATTACGTTCATTCAACTGGGTTTTTGATGATGTTTAAATCTGTTACCAAAGTATACAAAGCAGAGTCCTGTTTGCCTGCTTACTTTATCCTTAATATAGCAGAAATCGTTCTTTATGTACAAAAAAAGCAGCCTGGAGAAACCGGCTGCTTATTTTGTTTCACGGTGTTTTGTAATACGTTTTTCTCTCGGGCAATACTTATTGATCTCTAAGCGATCTGGATTATTGCGTTTATTTTTTGTAGAAATATAATTACGATCTCCACATTCCGTACAAGCTAAAGTGATATTTACACGCATGTTTTTTCCCTCCAAACCATGTCAAACTAGTTCGTGCATACGACCTTTCTATAATAGCACCTTTTTTACGGAAAAGCTAGAGCGTATTACTATTTCTCTTATAAAAAATGGCTGATTACCGCTTTGTTAAGCTGGATAAGTTCTTTTTTTTCGCTGCCGGATATCACCCACGAGCATCCTTTGCCTGTCTCCTTGCCGTTTATGAGAAAGTTTAAGGAATATAAGCTGGCAGCTGTTCCTTTTGCCATTGGCTGGTACTGAAGCGTACCTTTATATAATGATTTCCAAAAAAGATTTCCTTGAATATTCCAAATAGATTGAACCGTACATTGTGTCATCATCTCTTTCTGACCACAGCCGTTCACGAGGTAGACAGATTGGTCCGCTAAATGAAAAATTACTTTTTCCGTTGGAGAAACAAAAGCAAAATGATCTCTTGAAGCTTTCTCATATTGATGCATCATAATGAGTTTTATTCGTTTTGCTATTGGACTGTGATTGGTGACATAAATATAATAAAAGCGAATTTTTGAATGAATAAATGCCTCTTTGATGGTGATTGACAAATGCTCTTCCACGATTAATTTTTCTTTTCCGCTTTGCATCCAATATGTTTTTCCGTCTATCCAAAGGCAAATTGCTCCATTTAATTTTGATTTTTCCGGAGTTTTATGTTGTTCATCCTGTTTGACGTAGTGTTCTGTTCTCATCGCTAATCACCTTCTTTGATTTTTATTAAGATCCAATGTAACAATTCTGTCCGTTAAGTTCGTGATCAAAAAGTGAACGAGATAACCTCATTAAGATTGTCCATTTCCTTGATTACCTTTATCGTACCATTTAACAGGATTTCTCACAATAAACTTTTTTTGTCGGAAATTGTATTTGTGAATGCTAGTCTACTTTCCCAATAGGAAAAAAAATTTTTTTAGCCATTTCTAATGTGAAACAGCTGTTATTTCGACATTTTTATATATCCGCTTTTTAATGATCCGACAAAAATCAGCATTCAACAGAAAACTTTTAGAAGGGGTTTTACTGCCCCTTAATCTGCGATAGAATAGGATAGTGAGGTGAATTGTTCAGATGGTGTACATTTTTACCGCTCTCTTGATATTCTCTTTGCTTTTAATAATTGTTTCTTTCTTTTTACCTAATCCGTATAAGAGTTTGCTAAAAGAGGTAGAACAGTTGACATTGCAACAATGGCAGGAAATTTATCAAATAAAAAAGAAGCTAAAGGTGTTTGAAGAAGAGCTGTTAATGGATATGAGGATCGGACCTGTGCCGGAAAGTGAAACTGTTGCAGATAAAGTACCGAAAAAAAAAGAGATCCATGAGATCATTAAGAACCAAATTTGGTCACTTGCACAACAAGGTATTCCGGTTGCGCAAATTGCGAAACAATCCTCCCTATCCGTAAGTGATGTGCAATTAATATTGTTACAAGGAGAAAAACGGCCGTAGCGCCTATGTGTTCCAGATTTTAAAGGGCTTGCGGAAAGTTTCGCATGCCCTTTTGAATTCAAAGTTGTTATTCCTTCTATCATTTAACACCATCCCTTATCTATCAATTGTTTTTTCTTTTGAATTCAAAGTTATTCCTTCTCTATAACTGAAAATTTTTAATTAAGTTAGCAAGATCTGTTGCACTTTCTGATACTTTATCTGCTTTCTCTGTCATTTGTTCCAGCTCTGTTGCTTGTTCCTGCACTGATGCAGATATTTGTAAGAAGCTTTTGCTAAATTCTCCGGTTGTTTTCGCAACTGAACCGATATGGCTGGTTAATTTTTCATTGGAAATTCTTAAATTACCTAAATAATTTGCACTAATCGAAATTTGCTGTGCGATATTTTTAATTTCTTTATCGATTATTTGAAAACCTTCCCCTGTTGCTTCGACCATCTTCATCCCTGTCGTTACTTCCGCAAATCCCAACTGTAGAGAATTAACAGTATTGTTTGACACTTGCTGTACCGATTCTACGACCCCGCTTATTTCTGTAATAGAGGATTTCACTTCATTTGCTAATTTACGGACTTCATTGGCAACAACGGCAAATCCTTTTCCGGCATCCCCTGCTCTTGCTGCTTCAATTGCAGCATTTAACGCCAACAAATGGGTTTGTTCAGCAATTGATTTTATTACATCGACAAGACGATTGATTTGTAACGTGTCTTCTTTTAACTCTTCCACCTCGGTATATATTTTCAGGATCATCTTATGTACTTTTTTCATTTGCGAAACCGACTGGTTTATAGATTTATGACCTTCGATTGCAACCTGCAGCATACTGTTTGATGCCTCGTCTAATTTATTTCCGCTGTCTGAAACTTTGCCAAGTTGCTTGTTAAAAGTTTCATAAAGAAACATCATCTCGTTTGTTGATGTAACCTGCTTTTCTGCACTTTCCGTGAGATGATTCATTTTTGCAGAAATATAAACTCCTGATTCCTTCACATTATTCACATAGTTTTGCAATTTTTTTGTATCCGAACTATTTCTTTTCGAAACAGATTGAATTCCATTTACCATTTTCTTTAAACTGACCAGCATATCATTTACCGATTGTTTTAACTGACCGATTTCGTTATTGCCGGAGTGCGGTAATTTTTCTATTTGTAAATTTCCGTTTGCTACTTTTCTTGCTGTAATGACAACTTTTTGCAAATTTTTTTCAAGCGATTTTGAAATGAAATAAATATTGATCCCGCTTAAAATGGTCGCTGTAATGATAATTAGGAAAAAGAGCAATAAAAACAGGCTCGTTCTATTTTCCATATTATTAATCGTTGCGGTTTTCTCGTCTTGAATGGATGCAGTTATTTCTGCTAATAACACTGCATTTTCATCCCTAAGCGAGGCAATATGGCTGCGGCCCTCTGTATAGACCTCCTCATTCAAACGGACTACTGCCGGAGTAATTTCATTGATAAAAATGTCATCCATTTGCTGATTGTTTGCTTGAATTTCGCTAATTCTCGTCAGCAACTCTTCATCTTGCAGGGAACTCTCTATTTGCTCCAGTTTATCGTTTACTTCGTTACGTAATTCGCGATATCTCTTTCGATCCTCATCACGGAGAAAGGTAATATAATCAGCAATACGGCTGTCTTTACTATTGATGATTGCTTCAATTTCGGCAATCGATTGCGCCTGGTTCCCTTTCATATTAACTTCTGCGATACTTGCCCTTGTATTTTGAAACAAGATAACTAATATGATGGCTGAACCGATAAACAATAATGTATTTAGGCTAAATGATAATAATAATTTTTTTCTTATTAAGATATTGCTCCATTTCATTGCAAATAGTCTGTAAAGTGATTGTGCCCATTTTCTCACGTTTATACCTCCGTTAGTAAAAATGACCTATGCGTGCACCGTGTCTATTATACTATGAAAGGAGATACAAAAAGGGATTCTTTAACAAAGCTTTACAAAAAAAATAAATAAGTCAATACGGGGAGATGGTAAAGTTCAACCACCTCCCCGTATTGGCTTATTTCATATCTGACTTCTGGCCTCTGTACGCTTTTCTTTGTTCGGCTCCGGGCACTTTCGGCTTAAGCTTGTCGCCGATGACCAAGCGCCCTCCGCTTTTCTTTTTGTTCGGCTCCGGGCACTATCGGCTCGAGGCCTTTTCTTTTCACTCGTTGAGGCTTAGGGTTTTGCCTGTTGCCAGGTAAATGACGTTTTCAGAAATATTTGTTACATGATCGGCAATTCTTTCAATAAAACGGCAGATGAAGGCCAGTTGCATAATTTGATTTGTTGCTGAAGGGTGGGTTGGAATATAGTGAAATAAATCCTTGATGATTTTCCCGTAAAGTTCATCAACAAGATCATCTTTATCCGCACAGTCCTTGGCAATATGAACATCTTCTGTATAGTAAGCAGTTAAGGAATCCGTATACATTTCCATTGCAATATTTAACATTTTAGAAATCTCGCTTACTTCTTTTATTGAAGAAGTTTCCTGGCCAACGTGAAGTGTCGATTTGGCGATGTTCACTGCCATATCGCCAATTCTTTCTACTTCAGTTGAAATACGCAATGCAACGATAATTTTCCGTAAATCTGTAGCAACAGGTGCTTCCCTTGCAATAAGTAAAATTGCCTGATTATTAATATCAACATCAAGCTTGTCAATCGCAGCATCCTGTTTTGTTACCTGCTCCGCTTTCTCAATGTTTTGTTCAAGAAAAGCTTCCATTGCCAATTTCACTGCCTGCTGTGATTTTTCAGCCATATCAAGTAGTTTTTCCTTTAGTGAATTCAAATTACTATCAAAATTTTTTCGTGTATTCAAGCCATAACCCCCCTTTTTTACATTATTTAATTAATACCGTAATTGGACTGTAGAGTAATAAAATGATAGGAAGCCAGATTTAGAAGAAACTCTCAACTAAATCTGACCTCCGGTCTCTTATTTATTTTTAACCAAACCGTCCGGAGACGTAGTCTTCCGTTCTTTTATCCTGAGGATTGGAAAAAATGATCGATGTCTCATCGACTTCAATCAATTCACCCATTAGGAAAAAGGCTGTTTTATCCGATACTCTTGCTGCCTGTTGCATATTGTGAGTCACAATAGCAATTGTATATTTTTTCTTTAATTCTAATACAAGTTCTTCAATTTTTAAAGTGGATATCGGATCTAATGCGGAGGTTGGCTCATCCATTAGCAAAACATCCGGTTTTGTCGCTAGCGCTCTTGCGATACACAAGCGTTGCTGTTGGCCTCCGGAAAGTCCAAGTGCAGGTTCCTTTAACCGGTCCTTTACTTCATCCCAAAGTACGACATCTTTTAATGATTGCTCTACAATCTCGTCTAAAACTTTATGTTTTTTCTCCCCGTGAATTCTCGGGCCATATGCAATATTATTATAAATGGATTGAGGAAAAGGATTCCCCTTCTGAAAAACCATTCCGACATTTTTTCTCAATTCCACTAAATCAACTTTTTCATTGATAATGTTCTTTCCGTTATATTTTATTCTCCCCGCCATTTTCACAGACGGGATCGTTTGAATCATTAAATTAAGTGTTTTTATAAAAGTAGATTTCCCGCACCCGGATGGTCCGATAATCGCAGTAATTTCATTGCGGTTGATCGGAAAAGTGATATTTTTTAACGCCAAATGGTCCCCATACCATAAATTTAAATCATTCACATCAAAAACGGCCTTTGCTGCAACAGCTGTCATCATGGTGTTTTCCTCCTTATCCGAACCGCCCGGAAATATATTCTTCCGTTTTCTTCATTGCAGGATTTGTAAAAATTTTCTCCGTTACGTCATACTCAACAAGATCTCCGTTCAAGAAGAATGCCGTTTTATCAGAAATACGTGTAGCCTGATGCATATTATGAGTAACAATGACGATAGAATAGTCTTTTTTCAGTTCTAAAATTAACTCTTCCACTTTTGCATTGGAAATTGGATCCAAAGCAGAGGAAGGCTCATCTAACAGCATAACGGTCGGTTTCATTGCAATCGTCCGGGCAATGCAAAGTCTTTGCTGCTGGCCACCTGAGAGTGAAAGGGCCGACTTATGAAGACGATCTTTTACTTCATCCCATAAAGCGGCTTTCCGCAAGCTTTCCTCGACAATTTCATCCAGCTTCCCTTTACTGCGGATGCCAGAAAACTTAAGGGCATGGGTAATGTTATCATAAATCGATTTTGGAAATGGATTTGGTTTTTGAAAAACCATGCCGATTTCTTTGCGCAATGCGACAACATTAATATTATCGTCTAAAATATTGACATCTTCATACAATATTTCACCGGTTGCCTTTGAGCCGACAATTAAATCATTCATCCGGTTAATGCTGCGAATAAAAGTAGATTTTCCGCATCCTGAAGGACCGATCAAAGCAGTAATTGCATTTTTGCCAATATCCATTGAAACATTGTTAACTGCACGGTTGTTTCCATAATATATACTTAAATTCTTCACCTTTAAAACAGATTCTTTTGCAGTGTAAGCTTTTCGTATTGGCGGAGATAGCTTCGCCTTCTTCTTGGCCAACGCCTCTGTTGCCATCGTAACTGCCCCTTCCATATTTAAATTATTATTATCGTTAAGACTAACGAGCGGTCATTTTTTTATGAATAATACTTCCAACCCAGCGTGCCAATAAATTAAATAATAGCACCGAAATGACAAGTAATGCTGAAGTGCCGTTTGCGATTTCACGGGCATCGGGGAGAACTGCCTGAGAGTTAACAGAAAAAATATGCACGGCAAGCGTTTCAGCCGGTCGGAAAATATTTAACGGTGAATTATTATCAAAAGGATTCCAGTTTGTGTAATCCAGCCTTGGTGCTGAAAGACCGGAAGTAAATAGCAAAGCGGCCGCTTCTCCAAATACCCTGCCTGATGCTAAAATCGCACCCGTTAAAATGGAAGGGAATGCCGCAGGAATAAGTACTGTTTTTATCGTATGCCAATGGGTGACCCCTAAAGCCAGACTGGCTTCTTTTTGATCGTTGGGAACGGCACGCAAAGCATCTTCCGTTACCCGGACCATGACCGGCAAATTAAATACAGTCAGTGCGAGCGCTCCTCCCAATATACTATACCCCCAACCTGTTAAACGAACAAACATTAATAAGCCGAACAAACCAATCACGATCGATGGCAGTGAGGCGAGGACTTCAATACATGAGCGAATCGCGCCGGTTATTTTTCCCGGTCTGGCATACTCCGCCATATAAATACCTCCGCCGACCCCGAGAGGTACTGTAATAATCATCGTCAGTAACAGTAGATAGAAAGAATTAAAGAGCTGATCGCGTATTCCGGCACCTGCCCGATGCGAACTGGACGGTGTTGTTAGAAAGTCAAAGGAAATAAAGCGAACACCGTTAAAAATAATATAGGAAAATAGCCCTACTAATAATGATACAATAATAATGGCTATGATGACAAAGATCGATGTGGCGATTTTATCTGCAACTCTGCTATTCATTAGATTTTCCTCCTGGATGCCAAGAAGCGAATTAGTAAAATAAAGGCAAAGGACATAAGCAGTAAAATCAGTGCTAATGACCAAAGAACGTCATTTTCAACGCTTCCATATGTTGTATGACCCATGTTTAAGGTAATAATCGTTGTTAATGTCGCAGCTGTGTCTAAAATACTGGATGGAAAATCGCGAACATTACCAATTACCATTTGCACGGCCAACGCTTCTCCGAAAGCTCTTGCCATACCGAGCACGATAGCTGTTAATAAGCTGGGCAATGCTGCCGGTATTAATACTTTACGAATGGTTTGCCAGCGGGTGGCACCTAAAGCGTAAGATCCTTCCCGCAAATTATTCGGTAATGAAGACATCGCATCAGTGGCAATGGATGTTACAGTCGGCAAAATCATAATGGCTAACACAATTGTTCCGGATAAGAGGCTAAATCCCAATCCGCCAAAAGTATTCCTTATAAAAGGAACAAGGACAGTAAGGCCGATAAACCCGTACACGACGGAAGGGATCCCTACCAGTAATTCGATTACCGGCTGAAGAATTTTTTTGCCCCATGAAGGAGCAATTTCTGTCATGAAAATGGCGCTGCCAATTCCTAACGGTGCAGCAACAAGTGCCGACAGCATCGTGACAGCAAAGGAGCCAAAAATAAACGAGAAGGCACCAAATTGAGGGTTTTCATTGTCTGTTGGATTCCAATCCGTACCAGCTAAAAAATGAATTGGATTAATCCCGTCTTTAAAAAAAGACTGTAAGCCTTTTGAAGTTAAAAAAATCGTGATCGCGATAGTTGCAGTAATCATGATAACAGCACACATGGTAACGATGAAACGACCCCTAAATTCCCCATTTATCCATTTTGATCCAGATTTTAGTAATCTCTCTCTGGCTGGAACCATTTTTTCTTCCATTTTCTCTTACACTCCTAACTACGTGATAATGAGGGCTGCTCCAAGAAAGAAATGTTCACTTTCCGGTTCAACCCTCCATTGTTAAAAAATATTTTCTTTGTTAGACAAATTATTTAATATTTCCTTCAGCGTCGCGTTCAACTTCCATGTCTGAGATGGAAATATAGCCTTCATCAGGGATGATCGTTGTTTGAACAGCATCACTTACTAAATATTCAAGGAAAGCTTGTTCTAATTCATCAGGTTCCCCATTCGTATAAGAATGTTGATATGCCCAAATCGGGAAGTCTCCTGATTGAATGTTTTCAGCTGTTGCTTCTACACCATCAATGGCAAGGGCAACAACGGAGTCATCATCGAAGTATGACAGTGCAAGATAACCAATTGCACCTTCCGTTTCTGAGATAATTTGTTTTACATTTCCTGATTGTTCTTCGGTAATACCTTCTGCCGGAGTTTCACCGTTTAGAGCATATTTAACGAAGGTAGCTCTTGTACCGGAAGAATCAGGACGGTTAACTAAAGTAATATCGATATCCTCGCCGCCGAGTTCACTCCAGTTTGTAACTTCACCAGTAAATACTCTGATTAAATCGTCTTGAGATATATCATCAATGCCTACACCAGGATGTACAGCAGCAGCCATACCAACAACAGCAATTTGATGATCGACTAAATCTTCGGCAGGAATTCCGTCTTTTTCCTCTGCAAATACGTCTGAGTTACCAATGTTAACAGTGTCTTCAGATACATCTGTTAAGCCTTGGCCGGAACCGCCGGCATTCACAGTGATATCAACATCAGGATGTTCAGCCATAAACTCTTCAGCAGCTGCAGCAACAAGAGGTTGCATTGCAGAAGAACCAGAAACAGTCAAGGAACCTGAAAGCTCTGCAGTTTCGTTAGAACCACTGTCATTATTACCGTTATCTTCGTTGCCTGTATCATCCGTGTTTCCTCCACATGCTGCAACAAAAATCGTCATCGCAGCAATAATGGATAGAAGAAGCAATGATTTTACTTTTTTCATTTTGGTCTTTCCCCCTAGGTACTTTTTGTTATGTTGTCCTACTTCTCAAGGATATACTCTCTCTATTAATTACGTTTAAACCAATTGTAAAGGTTTTGTAAAGACGAGAGAATAAAGAGAGAAAGCAAGGGAATTTGTCGAATTTTATACGTTTTTTTCAACGTATCCCTCCCAGTAACACGTTTTCAGAGCTCCCACAGAACCTGGGACTAGAGTATCATCCCAGGTATGCCATCCGCGAACGTAGCCTTAAAACTTGGGGAAGGTGCTAGTCAACCAGGACTTTTGCAAGCTCCCACTTCAATCGTCGAAGAAGCAAAGTGGTGGAGTGTTGACTCGATTTGTACTTCGAAAAATGCAACCATATCAGAGTTGTTACCGGAACCGTGGGACTAATTTTTACTCTCCATTATTCGCATCCTTTTGCCGCTGTTCTTTCAATGAAAAATAGGTGTCCATCACTCTTTTGCCAATCTTTAAATTTGTTCTCGGGTCATTACTTCCCTGATATGCCCATGGAACGAGAACCGCCATTGCCACCTCCGGATTATTGGACGGGGCATAACCGACAAGGCTTAAATTCATGACCTCCGGAGGCTGATCGTATTTACTGCGTTCCGGCCCATCATAAAATGCCTGCGCCGTACCTGTTTTTCCGGCAGGAGAATAAGCGGCAGAGCCAAAATAACTTGCTGCTGTTCCTCCAGATTCCTGCATCACTTTTTGAAAACCTTGCTGAACCCTTTCCAGCCAGCTTTCCTCCACATCAAGACGATTTAAAACCTTTGGCTTTATTTCCTGTACAAGCGCACCGGGTCCGTCCTGTTCTGCAGCAGGTTTATGAATTTCTTTTACTAAATGCGGCTCCATCCGGTTTCCCCCGTTTGCGATCGTTGATACATATTGCGCCAGCTGCATCGTTGAATACGTATCATACTGGCCGATCGAAAAATCGAGCAGAAATCCGGGCAGAACACTATTTCCTTTAAACCCGCTCTGTTCATTTGGCAAATCGATCCCGGTACGGACACCCAGCCCAAATTGGGCAAAAGAATCCCGCATCACTTGGAAAGCCTGCGGATTAATAGATAAGGGCTGATTATATTCATAGTTTCCTTTGCCAATATTAATCGCAGTATGGAACATATATACATTTGAAGAAAATTTCAAAGCATCTATATCGTTTACACTGCCAAGGTTTTTCCATGATTTTTTTACCGGTGTTCCCTGGATTTTTACCGGTGTATCATAAAACACCTGACCCGGCTTGATGGCACCGGTGCGGTATCCGGTTAACACCGTAGCCCCTTTTACTGCGGAACCGACATTATAAGTCGTTGTTATATTTCCAAGCGCATCATCAACAATCGTCACATTGCCGGTTTTTTCATCCTTTTCGAGCCGTTTGCCTGCCATTGTCAAAATCTCGCCGGTATTGGGATCCATTAAAACGACATAGGCGCGGTCGAGCAAATTAGTTCCGCTCGTTTGCTTAGCCGCCTTCAACTCTTCTTCGATAATTTTTTCCACAGACGACTGCAGATCCAAATCGAGTGTTAATACAAGATCATTTCCGCTTTGTCCGGAGGAGACAATTTCTGTATCGATGATATTCCCTTGCTGGTCGGTAATGTTTTTCACTTTTTCTTTTTTTCCTTGCAGCACTTCTTCATATTGCAGCTCCAAGTAGCTTGTCCCAACACGGTCATCACGGCTGTATCCCCGTGATAAATAATAATCAAGCTGTTCTGCCGGAATTCCTTCCTCTGCATTGCTAACTCTTCCTAAAACAGATCTCAACGTATCCGCATAAGGATAAGAACGTTCCCAATCTGTTGATGTGTTCACACCGGGGAGGCTGCCGAGATTTTCGCTTACGAGGGCAAATTCCTCCGGCGTTACGTCTTTATTTTTGACAATTTGTTTCGTGTATTGATAACCGCTCGTAAATTCACGGTAAACCGCAATTATTTCGATATCTTGCTCTGTTAATTCAATTAAGTCCCCATCGGTGATTCTTTCAAGCGTTAACGCATATACTTTTTTGTCGAATTCTTTTCTGCTCAGTGTTTCATTTAAGCTAGTTTTTTCTTTTTCCGAAACTTTTGCAGAAGCCCGATCCGGATTTTTTATTATCCAATAATCTTTTTTATCACGAACCTGTACTTTTGAAGTATCCATCGTAATTAATTTTGCCAGTTTTTCCGCCGTATCTAGCATTTCTTCGCGGCTAGCCCCGTTATTTGTATAGGTGATGGCATTTTCGGGAACGTTGTCCACAACCGTCTTCCCTGTCGTATCATACATTTTTCCTCGTGGTACGGAACTTTGTACAGTAATATTTTCCGTTCGTTCCACTTCTTTTTTATATTCATCACCATAGGCAATTTGCACAACACCAAGACGGAAGATTAACATAGAAAACAGGAGAAAAACGATAAAAAAGAGAAGATTCACGCGAAAGGGGAATTGAAATTTCATCTTCTTTTTTTTGATTTTCAATTCATCACTCCTTATTCATTCATCCAGTTTTCATTTTATAAAAAAAATCGGATCTTATCCATTGAAAACCTATTTCCATTATTTACAGAAATAATAGTGAAGAAGAATGATTATATAATAGGAAAAGAGCGAATCCATTCTGTATAAAAGGAGGATTTTCGCTCTTTTTAGATTGATTTTTATTTTTTTCTTACAATAAGCAAATTAATCAAAGTGGTTTGAAAATAATGAGGTCTACGATAAATGCGATAATAAAAATAGAAACACTGAGTAAAAAGTACCTTAATTTAGACAATTGTAGATCTCTTGAGGAATTTTTAAAGTCTGTAAAAATATAAAAAACAGAGATGTTTCCCAGAAAAAAATGAACCTTTGAAAACATCTCTTTTACTTAATCATTCCTGTGAATCATCAACCGGCTGCTGTTTGCTGTAATCGATCGTTTGCACCGTCTCCGAATTTACAGGACGGGAATTTTTCAATTCAAAATACTTATCTAATACTTTCTCACCAATTCTATTTGCTACCGAAGGTCCACTGCTTCCCTGATAAGCCCATGGAACCATCACAGCCATCGCAATTTCAGGATTATCGTGCGGAGCGTAAGCCACAAGGCTGATATTAGTAACTTCGGCATTTCGTTTGCTGCGATCCGGACCATCATAGAACGCTTCGGCCGTGCCTGTTTTTCCGGCAGGATGGTACGGTTTATTTGAAAAAAAGCGTCTTGCCGTACCACTTGGGGATTGCATAACCTGGCGGAAGCCTTCATGTACTGTTTCCATCCAGCCGTCCTGAAGATCAAGGCGGTTTAATACCTTCGGCTGGATTTCTTCGATAACCGGTCCAAGCTGATCATTGCTGTCCGAAGGTTCGCGGATTTCCTTGACGATATGGGGCTGGATGCGGTAGCCGCCATTGGCAATCGTGGAAACATACTGTGCCAGCTGCATCGGTGTATACGTATCATATTGGCCGATGGATAGAAACAGTGCTCTCCCTAGTTCCGGTGAATTGATTCCTTTAAAACCGGCCGATTCATTTGGTAAATCGATTCCTGTTCTTGTGCCAAGGCCGAATTGATTAAAATGGTTGCGCAGCGTATCGTAAATCGTCGGGCTGATGTTTAACGATGCGTGAGGAACATAAGTCCCGCCGCCGATTTTAATGGTTGTTTGAAACATATAGACGTTGGAAGATTGCCGCAGCGCTCCGATTGGATCGAGCGTTCCAAGATTAGCATAGGACCCCATTCCTTCTGGTGTATCTTTAAAATACATTCTCGTATCTGTAATAGGAGTAGTTGTTGTTATCGCCCCGGTCATCAATCCGGTTAAGACGGTTGCTCCTTTCACCGCTGAACCAGGGTTGTAGGAAGTGGTGATATTTCCCAAGGCGAAATCTTGGATTTCCTGCTGCCCCTGCTCATTTTTTGCCAAGCGCTTGCCCGCCATTGTTAAAATATCGCCGTTATGGGGATCCATCAGCACAACAAAGGCACGGTCAAGCAGGCTTGTATTGGAGGCGGTTTTCGCACTTGTTAATTCTTCAACAATTATTTTCTCCACTTCCTGCTGCAGTTCCATATCTGTTGTTAAAACAAGATCCTTGCCCCGTTGTCCCTCGGAAATCGTTTCGGTGCCGAGAATATTTTTCCCGCCTCTGTCGGTAATATATTTTACCTTTCTTTTTTCCCCTTTTAAAACATCTTCATATTGTTTTTCAAGGTAGCTTACACCGATGCGGTCATTTAATTGATAGCCTTTTGCCAGGTAACTGTCCTTTTCGTCCGCGGGAATCCCTTCTTGGACTTTTCCGAGAATCGTGCTTAATGTTGTTCCAAAGCCGGGGACACGCTCCCATTCCGTTACCGTATCCACTCCGGGAAGCATTTGCAGATTTTCGCTGACTAGGGCAATTTCCTTTTCCGTTACCCCTTCTTTTTTGATAATTTGCGGTGTGAATTTATAGCCGCTGTTGCATTCACGGAAAATTGCCAGCACATGCAGATCTTCTTCGGTAAACCGGTTTAAATCCTCATCTGTAATCCGGTCGAGCGTCATCTTATATATTTTTTTATTTTGCTCATTTTTCCCTTCAACCGTATCCTCTATTTGCTTTATTTCAGCGTCTGTTACTTTTTTTTCAGCTTCTTCCGGAAATTTTAGCATCCAAAAGTCCTGCATGTCTCTTTCCGTGATTTTATCGGTATTAACGCTGATCAGTTTTGCTAATCTGGTTGCCACTTCGAGCATTTCCTCTGTACTTACACCCCTGTTGGTGTACGTAATCGCGTTAATCGACTTATTGTCAACAACAATTTTTCCGGTACGATCAACAATTTTTCCCCTTGGAACCGGGTACTCGACGGTTGAATCTTCGGTTCTGTCAACTTCCCGCTTATATTCTTCCCCCTGAACCATTTGTAAAAAGCCTAATCGCAACACTAAAGAAGAAAATAGTAAAAACACCACAAAAAATAAGACATTAACGCGGAAAGGAACTAAGCTTTTTTTCTTTTTCTTCTTTTTTTCCATCGCTTTCACCGCACTTTCTCAATCTCCTCTCTTTCACTATTGTAAGAGATATTCGGGAAATTTTCGAGAAATAAATAGGAAAAAGTGCGTTTTTCTTACTTCCTTTTTGCAAAACGGTTACATTTATTAAATCAAATGTTGCAATATTTTCACTGCACACGCTTTTACAAAACAACTTTGCGCACAAAAAAATAAATCAATGTATGTCCAGCCCCGGCACAAAGCAATAACACGGGAATACTTTTTTCCGCATCGATGTAAGTAATCGCAACGAGAAAAGCGGCGATCGAAACGATCCGGCCGATATTTAAGTACAGCTCACGGACAACAATATATTCAATTCGCATTTGCACCGCATTCCAGCCGCGGCCGATGACATCATACGTAATCGAAGTGTACGGAACAAGCAAAAGCGGATACGCCAGCGCAATCACTGCAGCATAGATCAGTAATTTTTCATAGGATAATTGGAAAATAAGCAAAAAAATTGCTGCATATAAAAGGATTCCCCCTGTTAAAATGGCTTTCATCCGCTGATCGCGCCGCAACAAGCGGGAAACCAAATAATAAGCGATAAAAGCGATACCGGAATTAATTAGTCCAAATGTTCCTAAAGCCATTTCGGAACCGGTAGAAAGAAAGACATAGACGGAAATCAGAAAGGCAAAGATTCCTTCCCGCAACCCTTGCATCATATGTGCATTCGTAATCAAACGCCAATTATGATTAAATTTTCTTTCTGAGATAATTCGTTTGAAATAATACTTGCCTTCAGCAGGGCGGCGATGGAGAAAGAAGCTTAAAAAGACGGCTAAAGTAAACAGCACCAGGGAAAGTCCGAAAACAATGGAGTATCCGGTAAAATTTTTCAAATTAGAAATGATGAATCCCGCGGCGAGCGGTCCGCACATCCCGCCGACAGATGTTAAAATCCCCTGGAAACCATTAAAAAAATCACGTGTTTCCGGTTCGGTTATTTCAAAAGTAAGCACATTATAAGCGAGCCAGTAAAAACCGTTGCCGATTCCCTGCAATGCCCCGAGCAAAAGTAAAAAATCACTTGCTCTCGTACCAATGATAAGGACAG
Source organism: Bacillaceae bacterium Marseille-Q3522 (assembly GCA_017898095.1). GTDB lineage: Bacteria > Bacillota > Bacilli > Bacillales > Cytobacillaceae > JAGKQJ01. Next base: position 22,327 of record JAGKQJ010000045.1, read on the forward strand.
ATAAATAAAATACCGCTAAAAAAATCACACCCGTCCGCAATACAATAACCCTGTCCAATTTTTTCGCCCATTTTCCCGCCAAGATAAATGTTAACGGCTGGGCAATGACGATCGCTAAATTATATAGACCCAAATCCGTGAATTGACCTGATTGCTTCCATAAATAGATATTTACAAACGTATTCGATAATGCCACACTTAAGGCATAAAGACCGCCAATAAGAAGAAGAAGCATTAAATCCTTTGTTACTTCAACGCCGCCGGCCAGCTTTTGAAATTTACTCATAAAAAAAAACTCCCTTTTATCGCAGATTAAGGGGCAGTAATCCCCCCGCCTCAAAATAGAGGAGAAACCAATCATTTTAGGCGGGGGATAAACTGCCCCTAAATGCCCGATTGGTTCAACTAACCATCAGTGGGGGATGAAGGAAAACCCCCACTGATGGAAGTTTCACTTTATGTCTAAAGGTAGTTTTCACAAAAAGCCTTCACTTATTCATGAAACGAAGGCCGGATATAAGGTGACTGCTTTCAGAAAAATCTTAAGTATAATTTTATGAAAGGATTAAACGCGAAGCGTAGGAGGGATCTTCCAATCAGCTGGAGTAAAGGCTTAAACTGATTCCCCTTAGTTAATGATTAAGCCATTAAAAATTCCACACTGATTCCTTTAAAGACTTAAACTAATTCACTGAAGTTTCCATTTATTGAAAAGCGTTCACTTTTCCAATCTTTCGCGCCAGCATCCAAATTTACTGAACGATTAAAAAAATTTAATTCCATGAAAAAAACGGCAGCCCGAGAAGACTGCCGTTTTTACCAACGAATGAGTCAATTATTTCGCTGCGCTGTAGCGTTTTGCTACTTCATCCCAATTGATAACATTAAAGAATGCACCAATGTATTCCGGACGGCGGTTTTGATATTTTAAGTAATAAGCATGCTCCCAGACGTCTATTCCTAAAATCGGAGTTTTGCCTTCCATTAAAGGTGAGTCCTGATTTGCTGTACTTGTTACCTCCAGTTCACCGTTATTGACAACGAGCCATGCCCAGCCGGAACCGAAACGGGTTGTTGCCGCTTTCGTAAACGCTTCTTTGAATCCACCGAAGCTGCCGAATTTACTTGTGATCGCATCTGCTAATTCACCAGTAGGCTCTCCGCCGCCATTTGGGGATAAAATTTGCCAGAATAAAGAATGGTTGGCATGACCGCCACCGTTATTTCGCACAGCCGTGCGTTTTGCTTCCGGGACAGCATCCAAATTAGCGACAACTTCTTCCACTGACTTTGCAAGAAGGGCTTCATTTCCTTCCAGTGCACTATTTAAATTTGTAACATACGTGTTGTGGTGCTTCGTATGATGGATATTCATTGTTTCTTTGTCAATATACGGCTCCAATGCATCATAAGCATAAGCCAATTTTGGCAGTTCAAATCCCATTTTTAACTCCTCCTTATGTATCGTAATTATTTTAGACCCGAAACATTTCTGTATTTTCATACTGGAAAGTTTCTAAAGTCTTTAGCTTAAGATTACCAAAGACAATTCAGCCTTTCAATTAAAATGCTCTCTCTTTTATCCTCTCTTTTATCCTTTTACAAAAAAATAATCTTATGCAGAAATGCTGCAAAATTGCTGACAATAAAAATTCACCTGATTTTCTAACCCAAATTGTTTAAGAAGAAGATCGCAAAATTGCTTCTGCAAAATTCAATTTATTTCAATATCGCAAATGCTGTTATCGAAGTACTTTTGCCTGCTAAAAACAGAGATTTTCGAAAAATTGTCATTTTTATTAATAAAGCTGTACCGTCAATGATATTTGTCATATCAGTAGCTGTTTCAGCCTGGTTATACAGAATATTCTATTGACATGTTCTCTATATTTATATTAAATCAAAAGTGTAAC
>JAGKQJ010000046.1 GCA_017898095.1 Bacillaceae bacterium Marseille-Q3522
GGATTTGTACTTATTAATCATAACTTTACTTTCCATTGTAATCGTTATCATCGGTGTATCACTGTTCAAATGGCATGCTTTTCTTAGTTTAACGATTGCCAGCTTGTTTTTAGCGATTTTTTCAGGAATGTCCTGGGAAAATATTGTTGGCGCTTATGAGTCTGGTGTCGGCGGTATATTAGGTCATTTGGTCGGTATTTTGGCACTTGGTACTATTCTTGGGAAAATGCTTGCTGAATCAGGGGCAGGCTTACAAATCGCCAATTTCTTTATTAAAGTTTTTGGCGAAAAAAGATTGCCGTGGGCATTGTTTTTCTCCGGTTTTATTATTGGCATTCCGGTATTCTTTGAAGTAGGTATTTTAATATTATTACCTCTTGTTATTTCGATTCAAAAAGCAACAAAGAAAAATATTTTGTTAATTGCATTGCCGGCGATTGCAGGACTATCCATAGTCCATGGACTGGTTCCTCCGCATCCCGGTGCGATTGCAGCTATTGGCATCTTCGGAGCTGATTTAGGTAAGGTGTTGATTTATTCTTTAATCATTGCCCTTCCTGCCGGCATTATCGGCGGACCGCTATTTGCAAAATGGGTGCATAAACGGGTGATTCCTCAGGAAGAACCAAATTTAGTTCATGTGGAGGAAAAAGACAGCACCGCTAAAATTCCTGGTGTCGGGATATCGTTCTTATCGATATTAATGCCGGTTATTTTAATGGTTCTTGGTACGATTGCTCCTTACTTACCATTAGGAGCAGGCTTTGAAAATTTTCTTATCTTTATAGGAAGCCCTATTATTGCTCTATTAATCTCTTGCTTCCTTGCCTTTTATTTTCTTGGCTTCCGCCAGGGATTGGACCGGAAAACGATCAAGAAGTTTACGGATGAGTGTTTGCTTCCGGTCGGTTCGATCATCTTAATTATTGGTGCCGGCGGGGGATTTAAGCAAATTTTAATTGATAGCGGTGTCGCTGATTCCATCGCCTCCATGGCCGAAAATTTATCGCTGTCTCCTTTACTGCTTGCTTTTTTAATTGCCGGGTTAATTCGGATTGCGACAGGTTCAGCAACGGTGGCTTTAACAACAGCTGCCGGAATTGTCTCTCCTATTATTGCAAATATGTCCGGTGTTAATCTTGAATTGCTTGTTATTGTGACCGGGGCAGGTTCACTCATGTTTTCACATGTGAATGATGCAGGCTTTTGGATGGTAAAAGAATATTTAGGATTATCGGTGGAAGAAACGTTTAAGACATGGACCGCTTTGGAAACGATTTTATCGTTTATCGCTTTTGGCGGGGCATTATTACTTGATCTATTTGTATAAGCCTTTCTTGTCTGCGAAAAATGGGAGTAAGCCAGATCGTGCTTGAATCTGCTTGCTCCCTTTCTTTTACGTAAGGGTAATATTTCATCTCATGACAGTTGTCCCAATTCACATTCTTGTTTTTGCAATTGCCTCTCTTACTTTTTCAAGAGAATATTTTGCTTTTTCTTTATTTGCAATCATGATGTTGACATAAAGGGCATCAATTAGACTAAGCTGGGCAATTCTTGATGATAATGCTTCTGAGCGGTATTCCGTTTCATCCGCACTCGTATATAAAGCAACATCGGTATTTTGTCCGATTACTGATTTTGGAAAGCCGGTAATACCAATTGTCTTTGCCCCATTTTCTTTCGCCGTTTTAAAAATATTTATTGTATCCTTATTGGATCCCGAATGCGAAATAATAACGGCAACCGCTTTTTCATTTAATTGGGAAGCTGACATCAATTGAAAATGGGAATCAATAAAAGAAAACGCTTTAATTCCTGTGCGCACCAATTTGTGAAAAGCATCCATTGCAATGACGGATGATCCGCCTGTTCCATATATTTCGACATTTTCTGCTTGTAACAGCATTTCAACCGCTTTTTTCATGGCAGTGCCATCAATGATATGCAGTGTATTTTCCAATGTACGGATGTTCGATTTAAAAACTTTTTCTGCCACTGTTTTTTCATCATCATTTTCGCTAATATCTTCATGAATTTGCTGGATCGGCGTGATGATTTCTGATGCGAGGGCAATTTTCATTGCCTGGTAGCCTTTAAAGCCGATCCGTTTACAAAAACGAAATACGGTTGCATCCGCGACATTTAAATCGGCGGAAACCTCATTAATTGTACTGTGAATGATTTTCTCCGGATCTCCCAATATATAGTCAGCAATCTTTTTTTCTTTTTCGCTTAATCTTGCGTAAAAAGAGCGAATTTTTTTTAAACAACTATGAGACATATCAATTTTCCTCTCTAAATAAATATCTATACGTAGTGTACCATATAATGATTTTCCTTTTCCCTGTGTTCTCTTCCGAAATGATAGTATTGTGAATTCGTTTCAGCAAGCTTCCTTAAATGAACATGACCAGAGACAATTTCGTTCCAGGAATTCGCAACTGCTATAACGGGCATTTCCATTTGCTGATAAGCAATTCCGCAAGAGCAAAGATTCGATTTTAAAATCGCTCTTGTATACGGTTTACATAGTGGAGATTCGATTTTGTGCCATTTTTTTCTCCCTTTCGTGTAATATTTAGTAAAGTCAGGGTGGAGGACTCAGAACGAGCAGCTCACAGCCGACCTTCGTCCTCCAATCAAGACTCGTCAACCAATAAATCAGCGTCTTTCATAAAGTGAAACTTCCATAAGTGGTGGTTTTTCGACGTACAGGACGTACTAGTGCCGACGTTGCAACAGGACGTTGCGCCTTTAGTCGGTAGACGTACAGGACGTACTAGTGCCGACGTTGCAACAGGACGTTGCGCCTTTAGTCGGTAGACGCACAGGACGTACTAGTGCCGACGTTGCAACAGGACGTTGCGCCTTTAGTCGGTAGACGCACAGGACGTACTAGTGCCGACGTTGCAACAGGACGTTGCGACCTTAGTCGGCCCTCATCCCCCACTGATGGGTAGCCGCGCTATGCCCGATTGATTTTTCTAAGGGCTAAAAGCCCTAAGAAAAACCTTACCACGCAGAGCCTGGTTGAAATATCTAAGAGCTGATGCTCTAAGATATTCCTTATCACGCAGAGCCTGATTGATTTTTCTAAGAGCTGAAGCCCTAAGAAAAACCTTGTCGCGCGAAGCCCGATTGATTTTTCTAAGAGCTAAAGCTCTAAGAAAAACCTTATCACGCGAAGCCTGACTGATTTTTCTAAGAGCTGAAGCTCTAAGAAAAACCTTGCCGCGCGGAGCCCGATTGAAGTTTCTAAGGGCTGAAGCCCAAAGAAACTCCTTATCTCACCAATCGGGCTTTTAGGGGCAGTTTATCCCCCGCCTAACATGATTGGTCTTACCTCCATTTTGAGGCGGGGGGATTACTGCTCCTTAATCTGCGATAAAACAAACGTTCTTCTTTAGGCCTTATTATGACGAAAACCATCAACATACTATTTTACCCATTTTTGTTGGTAACTCGTAATCGCGTTGTATTCATGTTCAAGCAGACGGGAAACACGAATAAAAATCGGTGTAATATCCTGATAGATCTCGACATTTTCCGGAATAGGCTGATGAGTATGGGTAGAACCGACTAATTCTGACATAATCGAAAAATCTTCTATTTCTCCCAATGCATACATGCCGAGAACAACAGCTCCGAGACAAGAGCTTTCAAAGCTTTCTGGAACAACAACCTCCTGATTAAAAATGTCAGCCATCATTTGCCGCCATAATTCGGATCTGGCAAAGCCGCCGGTTGCCTGAATTTTTTTCGGAATGCCGATAACCTCCTGAAGTGCCAGCATCACAGTATAAAGATTTAAGATTACCCCTTCCAACACAGCACGGATCATATGCTCTTTTTTATGATGGAGCCCAAGGCCGAAAAAGGATCCGCGGGCATTGCTGTTCCAAAGCGGTGCACGTTCCCCGGCTAAATAGGGGTGGAAGATTAATCCGTCTGAGCCGGGAGCAACCCGGGAAGCGATTTTTGTCAACACTTCATATGGATCAATGCCGAGACGCTTGGCTGTTTCAACTTCTGCTGATGCCAATTCATCCCGTACCCAGCGAAACGTCAGGCCTCCGTTATTGACCGGACCGCCGACCACCCAATGTTTATCTGTTAACGCATAGCAGAAAATTCTTCCTTTTGGATCAGTAACGGGCTTATCTGTTACCGCCCGGATTGCACCGCTCGTCCCGATTGTAACGGCGACAACGCCTGGATCGATTGCATTTACACCAAGATTGGATAAAACTCCGTCACTGGCGCCAATCACAAATGGCGTGTCCGCATGAATACCTAATTCCTGTGCATATTCTTGTTTCATGCCTGTAAAAACAGCGGTTGTCGGCACCGGCTCCGATAATTGTTCTGCTGTGATTCCTGCAACCTCTAATGCTCCTTCATCCCATTGCAGCTGTTTTAAATTAAATAAACCGGTAGCGGTCGCAAGCGAATGATCGATCACATATTGAGCAAATAATTTGTAGAAAATATACTCTTTGATCCCGATAAATTTGTTTGCTTTTGCAAAAATGTCCGGATACTCCGTCCGCAGCCAGGCGATTTTTGCTAATGGCGACATTGGATGAATCGGGGTGCCCGTTCGCATGTAAATTTGTATGCCATCCATTTCTGTTGCTATTTTTTTTGCCATTTTACTTGCGCGGCTGTCTGCCCAAGTGATACAGCGTGTCAAAGGTTTACCGCTTTCATCAACAGCAATGAAACTGTGCATCGCAGAGCTGAAAGAAATGAGTCTCAATTTGGACGGATCAATATTGCCTTTTTGTATCGATACTTTCATTGCTTCGATCACAGCTTGAAAAATTTCTTCCGGATTCTGTTCCGCAATTGCCGGTGCCGGGCTGAGAAGCGGATAACCTGCGTGATGCATCGCTACCACACTGCCTTTTTCACCATAAAGAACTGCTTTTGTACTTGTTGTGCCGATATCAACACCAATATAATAAGAATCATGTGTCGTCATTGATTTTCTCCTTTTCGGGACGAACCCTGTTTCTAAATAAAAATTTTTTCTTCAATCAAAGTATAACGCAAAAAAATATTTCATAGTTTCATTGTAATAGAAAACGTTTTATTTTGAAATTAAATTCACAAAAAAGACACAAAATATTCTTCTACCCATCATTTATATCCATATTAAGGGCTTATTTCTTCTATTTTTCAGCAAAGCATTTATTTTTACTAGAAAAAGTTTTGTAAAATATATTGACATTTTTATCGGAAGCGTTAGTATAGATTTAACATTTAGATAATTTAAATTATTCGGGGTGTATGTATGAAGTATCCATTTGCAAAACGTATTTATCATTTAGAATCTTCGGCCGTCCGCGATATTTTAAAAGTTGTTGGCGCTGAAAATATTATTTCCTTTGCCGGCGGGTTGCCTGATGATGAATTATTCCCGCAAGAAGGGATTCAGGATGCGTTTAACCGTGTCTTTGCCTCCGGCAAAAAATCAATGCAATATATCGAAACAGAAGGCTATCGTCCATTACGGGAAGTTATTATTGAAAAAATGAGAAATAAACAGGTGACGGGCTTTTCTGCTGATGAAGTGTTATTAACGACCGGCTCCCAGCAGGCAATTGATCTTTTTTCCCGTGTTATGCTGGATAAAGGGGATGTTATTTTAACAGAAAATCCAACCTATTTATCCGCCTTGCAGGTGTTCAAATCGTATGATGCGGATGTCGTTGGCGTAGACTCGGATGAATGGGGCATGATTCCTGAAGATTTAGAATTAAAAATAAAGCTCTTCCGGCCAAAATGCATCTATGTCGTCCCGACCTTTTCTAATCCGACAGGCCGGGTCTGGTCACTCGAAAGGCGTCAATTTTTATTAAGTATGGCGAAAAAATATCGCATCGTTATTTTAGAAGATGATCCGTATGGCGATATTCAATTTAATCAGAATGAAACATATCTGCCGTTGATTGCTTTAGATAACGGACAGCATGTGCTATATACAAGTACTTTTTCCAAAACGGCGGTTCCTGCGATCCGTACCGGATGGATTGTCGGCCCGTTTCAAGTCATCCGCATGATGGCACAGGCTAAACAGGCAAATGATTTACACTCTAATTCGCTGTCGCAGCAGGCGCTTTATCAGTTCTGTTGTCACTTTGATCTCGATGCGCATATTCAGCATATCCGCAATATCTATCATTCGAAAATGCAAATTATGAGTCAGCTTCTAAAAAACGCACAGATTCCCGGTTTGCGTTTTGTCGAGCCAAAAGGCGGGATGTTTTTATGGCTGGAGCTTGCCGAGCATATTAACACGGCAGAACTCCTGCCTAAGGCTGTTGCGAAAGGGGTCGCTTTTGTGCCCGGTGTTCCTTTCTATGCCAGCAATGCAAAGGTGAACACAATGCGGTTAAACTATACCCATGCAACACCGGAACAGCTTGAAAAAGGTGTAAAACTGCTAACGGAGGTTATCGCGGAAAATGCGGATGTCCGTACAAAGGAACTGGTTCACAAGTAAACTCAGTTCAGCAGGCTAAAACTCGTGGATTCCATAAGATAATAACTCTGATCTTCACTTAAGGGGCTGTCCAATAAGTCTTTTCGACCTTGGATGCCCCTTTTACATGTTCAAGAAAACTGATATATGAACATTCAGTTTCTATTTCTTATTTATGTCCATTTCAAGACATTACAATTTTATTGCTTACGCAAACCGATTAAGTATGTTACATTAGGGAATGAAATCAGATTAATGTAGCATGGCTTTGTCAGTACATTTTTAGCAATGTTATTTTTAATATTGCAGTTACCTGGAAAGGATGATCCCGTATGACAGAATCTTTTAAAGCACTTGTTGTAAATAAAGACGAAACTGATTTTTCTGTTGCTGTAAAGCAGGTCTCTTTTCATGACTTGCCCGCTGGAGAGGTACTTATAAAAGTTGCTTATTCCAGTATCAATTACAAAGATGGACTCGCCAGTATTCCAAAGGGAAAAATCGTCCGCTCCTACCCGTTTATCCCCGGAATTGATTTAGCCGGTGTTGTCGTATCTTCCGATGATCCGCGCTTCCAGCCGGGTGATGAAGTAATTGCCACAAGCTATGAGATAGGTGTGTCCCATTTCGGCGGGTACAGCGAATATGCACGAATTCCGGCAGATTGGATTGTACCACTACCGCAACATTTAACATTAAAAGAAGCAATGATCTTTGGCACCGCTGGCTTTACAGCTGCCCTTTCGGTTCATCAATTAGAGGCTCACGGTCTGTCTCCTGAAAAAGGGAAAGTACTTGTAACAGGAAGCAGCGGAGGAGTTGGCAGCCTGGCAATTGCGATGCTAGCAAAAAGAGGGTACGAAGTTGTTGCAAGTACCGGAAAACAATCATCACATGAGTTTTTACAATCTATAGGCGCAGCGGAAATCGTCTCCCGTGAAGAAGTTTATAACGGAACTGTGAAACCGCTGGATAAACAATTATGGGCAGCTGCTGTTGATCCGGTTGGTGGTACGCAGTTGGCCGCTATTTTAAGCAAAATTCACTATCATGGTGCCGTAGCCGTAAGCGGACTAACAGGCGGGACAGACGTTCCGACAACTGTCTTTCCATTTATTTTACGAGGGGTTTCTTTACTGGGGATTGATTCCGTCTACTGTCCGATGAAATTAAGACAAGAGATTTGGAAGCGGATAGCAACGGATCTAAAACCAGAGCAACTCTCAGCAATCATCCAAAAGGAAGTAACATTGGAAGAATTACCCGAAGCATTACCGATCCTTTTACAAGGGAAGGCATTAGGCAGATTTCTTGTAAAAGTTTCGTAATCAGTTGTATTTTCATAAGTTTTTTCTTTATGAATAAAACCTTTGAATCAAAAAAAAGAAGCCTTCTCTAATGTCTTTGATAGGAATACTTCCTGTCGAAATTGTGTTTTTAAGAGGGAATTGGAAAGAGATACGAGAGGAGATGTACAAAACGTTAGCCATCCAAATTTCTCCTCTTCTTCCTTTCACTGCTCTCCCCACATTTCCCTGCACTTTCTTTTTTCTATAGCTTCCTTACTAGGTCGATTATCGAAATATTTATCATTCAGATTATCCAATTTAACCCCCCTAAACAAAACACGCTCTTTCCTTTTCTATAACTCATTTAGCAACATCTTCTTTTAACTTGTTTAGCTATTCGGCTGTCCGCCATCCATCCCATACAAAAATATTTCTCAAATCTATTATTAAACTTTCTAATATGCTCACCTTTATTGTATCTTCTTTAGAAAATACTCCTTTGTGTTGATATTTATTCCCGTCTAATACATAAACATCTATAAACTCATTCAAAGGATCAACGATCCAGTATTCTCTTACTTTTGCTTCCATATACCTGTTATACTTCACTACCCTGTCTAACTTTGCTGTTGAACTTGAAAGTATCTCAATTATTAAATCGGGTGCTCCGACTATTCGTTTGTCTTTTATCTTGTTCTTATCACAGACGATAAAAATATCTGGTTCAACCCACTCTTTTATTTTCTCTATATCGTCTTCATCGGATAAACACACATCTAATGGGGAACCAAAAACACTGCAATCCTTGCCTCGGAGATATATGTTAAATTCCGTTAATAATTCCCTTTGAACTATTTGATGCCTTGTAGAAGGTGCAGGTGACATATCATAGACTATTCCATTTATTACCTCAAGCCTTACATCTTCTTCCTTCGTTAAGTACTCTTCATAAGAAATAATGAATCTTTCTTCAGGAATGGACAATTTATTTCCCTCCAAATCATTTTTATTGTGTTCCTAATGAGGAATACATCTCTATATATCACCCCACTATTAGCATATCACGATATTACTGTGTCGACAAAGATACACCACCGAGGTGTTATATACATACGAAAGATAATTAACAAAATTTGGAGATTATGTTTGGAAAGCTCAGGGGAAGTGGAGGAAATGCTGACAAAGTATACCCGAAGAACTTATAACTCCTAAGTATATTATTAATAAATGCGATTATACCTACTGCCAAGACTTTCACTAACAAGATATTGTCCATACCTAGCGCACGAAGAGGAAATGTGCATGTCCCCAGGGACGTGCACATTTTTAACACTAATTAATTTCAAATGTTTTCCTCATGAATCATCCTCCATTTTCATCCGGATTATCTGCCCAAAGCAAGTCAATCTGCTGAACTAGCACTTGACTGATTCGTTTCTTCGTCAGTCGATCCGGTTCCAGGATTGCATGTACTGCCAGACCATCAATAAGGGCATACAATCTTTCCGTCTCTATGTCTTTGTCGAGACTATTTTTCAATAATTTAGCCTTATCCAGATAATCGATTAATTTTTTTAAACCATTTAAAATCCCATCATGCTGAGGATTAAACAATTCTTTTCTCTTTCTTGCGTAAAACGTGAATGTAAGCCAAACCTCTGTTTCAGCCAATGTTTCTTTATTTGTTGGCACCATTTCAAGCAAAATATTCAATACCTTCTCTTTCATCGGGATGTCCCGCATCATAATCGCATTGATTCTGGCAGCTGCTTTTTCTTTTACAAGCTCCATTGTATATTCCAATAATTCATCTTGTGTGGAAAAATAATGTCGTACCGCTCCTAAAGATAAATTGGCCTCCTTTGCAATATTTCTTACTGTCGCCCCTTCCATTCCCATATCTAAAATAATTCTCCACGTTGCTTCGGCTATTTGTTTCCTTCGTTTTTCATGATCAACTATTTTTGGCATAATCTTATTTTATCATAATTCATCTTTTTAATACAGTTGTATTATTTAAAATAATGTGTTACACTGGCGTTAAATAATACAGCTGTATTAGAAAGGGGAATATGATGGACGCTATCGTATGGCTAATTATTGTCTGTGAAATTTCTTTTTGGGTAATCATATTAGCGGGACTGGTAACACGTTATATATTTAAAAATAAAAAGTTAGGCTTGATCCTTCTTGCTTTTACACCGCTTGTTGATCTGATTCTACTTATTGCAGCAAGTATCGATTTATACCGCGGTGCTGTTGCCACAACTGCACATGCGCTTGCCGCTGTCTATATAGGTGTTTCTGTCGCTTTCGGAAAGAAAATGATCCAATGGGCAGATGAAAGATTTCAATATTATTTTTTAAAAAGCGGCGCGAAGCCAGTTCGGCTTACCGGAATAGAACATGGAATTCATTATTTAAAAGGGTGGCTGCGTCATTTATTTGCTTATGTAATTGGCTCCGGATTGTTAATGATTGTCATATTGTTGATTAAAGATTCTTCGAGAACGGAGGCGCTTAACGGAGTTTTAAAAATATGGTCTCTTGTATTGGGAATTGATTTGCTTATTGGAATCAGCTATATTATCTGGCCAAAAAAAGCGAAAGCAGATGCCTCCTAAATCAACCAGTTATTTTTTTGAAAGGCATTGTTAAAATTATCTCTGCAGTTTTTAACACCATGGATAAAACGATGGGAGAAAGCACGTTTTTTCCATCGTTTTATCCATGATGTGCCGTCAACTACCCCCCACTTAACACCCTTACGGATTGTTTGAAGTGGGGGCCTGCGTCTGTCGAATATAGACAGTGCTTCTGCCCTCGCAGAAAGCAACTACACTTATTCCTACCCAGTAGTGCGAACGGTTGTTGAGACCTCCTACCTTAGAGTGGTGGAACATAAGGACGGTTGACTTCGCCCCTACTGCAAGAGCTATACTCCTGTAGTAACTGCACCAATATATTCGATCCCTTTACGGTGCAGATTCATTGCTCCAATGCGGTCATCATTGGATTGGTATTGGCAGTTCTGACATTTAAATGTGTGCAACTTCCTGTTTCTATTCGATTTTTCAATGTGTCCACATTTAGGACATGTTTGAGAAGTATACTTTGGGTCTACTACAATTACCTTTTGACCATTCATTTGAGCCTTGTACTCAAGCATTTGGCGAAATTGGCAGAAAGCCCACGAAACAGAAACATAACGATTACGCGCATGTACTTTTTCAGTTGCATTGCGAACACCATTTAAGTCCTCTAAAACAAATAATGTTCCTTTCGGATATTTGTCAACGAGTGCCTTTGAGATTCGGTGATTAACATCCATCACATAACGGTTTTCTCTTGAGCCAATTTGTTTTAGCCGTTTACGAGCAGACGGTGTTTGTCGCATTTGTAATTGTTTACGTAGAGTTTTAAATTCACCACGCTTATGTTTAACGACATGCCCATTGTAGAAAGTAGTTTTACCTTGGCTATCGTAAGTAGCAGCAACAAAATTGATGCCTAAGTCAACGCCCACAACATTGTTTACATCTGTTAAATCTAATTCAGCTAACTCTTTAGTCATTGGGATATGTAAGAACCACTTTTGGTATTTATATACCAACTTAGCAGTGCCAAACTTCCAAGTACCATTAAAGTATTTTTTCATTGCCTTACGCTCATAATTTAGTTTAAGGCGACCGCCTAGTGTATTTACACTAAATTGACTTTGAGTTAGAGAGTAATCTCTATTCCAAACAAGGTCATATTCAGGAAGTTTAAATTCGATTAAAGACCATTCGTGTCCGTTAGACTTTGCAGACTTGTAACGAGCAATTACTGTTTTCATAACAGATTGAGCCATTTGGCTTTTTAGTCCAAAATGATTTCGCAAGTCTGTGTAGTACAAGTTGTTTAGATTTACTTGATTTAGGTTTTTTGTTTCAAAAATATGTTTCGATAACCTATTGCAAGCCTTACGATACGCATTAGTGGTATTCTTCAGGCTTTCAGCTTGTTTGTCAGAAACATATAGTTGTATTTTCGCAGTAATCGTACTCATTATTTCCACCACCTTTCACTAAATATAGTATAACAAATTATTAGTGAAAGAAAAAGGCTTAAACAGCGAAAGGAGGAGGCGAGGTGGAAGTTTCAGATACTTAGTATGGTACGAAAATCTTACGATTTCGACGCACCATACCGTATCTGACGGCAATTCCTCCCCACCTTAACGCTGGGCTGCGCCCTGCACACGTTTGAAGATGGGGTATCCTTGCCGATTTTAGATGAAAAGTTATTCATTTCTATCGTCTTCCCTTTCTTCCTGCTTTTTTTCAACCTTTGATGGCTTTTGTTTTTTACTGCCGGCCAATAATCGCAGCCCGCCGGCGATGAGCAGAAAACATACGATCCCGGTTTGAACGTACTCATAAAACATATAATAAATATCCGCATGGAAAATCCGACTAATCATCGGTGCAAGTGATGGCAGCAAAATATTGGCGGCAAGGTAGTACAAACCGATGAACAAAAGGAAAATTCCAATCCATCTTTGATGATTAGCAAAATAAGTTATAATGGGCTCATCTTGAATTTTTTGATTTTTATTATAGAGTGATGCTTTTTGCAGACTGTCAAAAAAGCTGTAAAACCAAATGATTGGAATGATAAAAAGTAACAGGCTGAGACGCAGTACATCTAGTATATAAATCGAGAATAAAAAGATCGCCATTAATTGAATCCCGCGGCGCTGCAACCCTAAATATAAATGACCTGCACCTGGAAAAATACTTAACACGGTCGCTATCGCTTTGCTTTTTTTCCCTTCTTCCCGTTTTTCCTCTAATTCTTCTAAGATGGAACGGTCGACTAGTTTTTCCCCACGCTGTTTCTTATCCAATTGCTGAAGGGCATCGAAAAGGCCGTACATCCAAATCATTGGCAGAACAGCAGCAAAAATAAGAAATTCACTGCGGCTGGTCCAAACAGAGATAAAGAAAATAATTGCTGCAATACCAAATAAACCCACCAACAAAGTTAAGCCTCTATTCATAAGCCCTAATTGAAAATGGCCAAGCCCGGGGATAAAGGACAGAACAATGGTAAAAAAGCGTTCAGACTCTTTATTTGTATCTTTTTCCCTGTTGTTTGAATTCAACTGCATATGATAAAGCTTTGAAGCTGAAATAATGGTATCGACAAAGTTTACAAAATAGATCAGCATAACGAAAACAAGAAAAATTACTGATTCTTCAGCAAACCTGCCATAACCAAAAGATGCAATAAAGATTGTGAAAAAAAACGAGCCGAAAATAGCAAACATATAAAACAGTCCTCTTAACGGCTTGCCAATATACAGTAGTCCCCCTCCAGGGAAGAAAGCCAACAAAAATGCAATAAGCGGATTCTTTTTCATTTATCCTCGCCTCCTTGATTTTGCAAATTAATCGAATCCAGCCAGGAAAAAGTTTTTTCGGCAATGCCCTCTGTAATAGACGGTGACTCTTTCTGATTATTTATGTGCTGCGAATACTTCGGCAGCAACTCAAATACCCCGGTAAGCATAAGCAGCAAAGTCATAGCGGCAGCAATTACATAATGGAATAAGGCAGACTGGAAAAAATGCTGTTTCTTTTCCGTTTTATCTCCCACTGCTTTTTTCGCAATACTTTCCATCACCTTATTTGTAAAATAATTCTCATCTGCCGGTACCGGTAATAGGGGTTCATATGCCTCTACCGCCTGAAGATATATTTTCAAGCATTGGTCACAGCTATAAAGATGCGCTTCATATTCTTCACGCTTCTCCTCCGTTATTTCGTTTTTCACATATTGCAGCCATTGTTCTTTTGCATAATGCTTCATGAAAAATCGTCCTCCTTCCAATGCTTTTTCATCCAAAGACGGGCCCGGTACAGCTTCATTTCAATTGTTTTGACCTGAACCTTTTGTTCTTCCGCCATCTCCTGGTAGCTCTTTTCTTTTATGTAAAAGTCATAAATCACTTCCCGGTAATTAGCAGGCAATTCATTCAGCCTTTTTCTTATCAGCATTTTTCTTTCTTTCGCCAGGACTTCGTTTTCGAGATTAAACGTATCTGTTAATTGGTATTCTAACGGTTCGAGCGTCTCTTCATGCCTTCGATTCTGCTTGCGTTTTTTATCGATCGCATGGTTGACGGCAATTCGTGTGATCCATGTTTTAAAGCCTTGATTCTCATATGTGGGGAGAGAGGTATAGATCTTTAAAAACACTTCTTGCGTCGCATCTTCTGCTTCCTTTTCATCACGGACAATCGCATAAACCGTGCGAAAGAGATAATTCCGGTACTTCTCAACGATCAAGCGGAAAGCAACGCGGTGCTTTATTTATTGGATGAACCAACGAATGGGCTAGATGCGGCATCCAATCAAAATTTAGTTGCCATCATCAAGGAAATGGCACAAAATGGCTGCACATTTCTTATCTCCAGCCATGAATGGGGAATTATCGAAAAATGTTGTAACCGACTTGGAATGCTTTTTAACGGATCCATCAAAAAAGAATTACATACTTCAAATGATATGCAGGACAAACAGATGCCAGCTATCCAAATTAAAACAATATCACCTCTGAAAGAAGAAATATTTGAAAAAATGGAAGAAATTACATCATTTAGAAAGATAGACGAGTACACATGGCGCTTAACTTTCCCATCACAGCAATCTATAAATGCCTTGCAACATTTATTAATTAAGAAAAATATTTCACTGCAAGAATGGGTTGAAATTAACCCACTGCAAGAATGGAAAAATCTATATAATCAGTGGATAAAAGAGGAGAATGCAAATGCTGAAAGTAATATTTCATGAATGGAAAAAAATAATAAGACATCCTTCCGTTATTTGGTTTTTCGCTCTATTTACTTTGTTTATTGCTTATACTTATATTAGTGTCGGATTTCAATTTCAGGATGCTTTTGCATCATTTTTGCAGAACGGTGATTTTCAAAAACAAGAATTATTGGATTTTATTACGGAATCGGATCTAACAGAACCTTTAACTGGACTATTGTATGTAGTAAGCCCCTCCATGGCTATCACCTATTCATTAGCATCTGTCAATGCAATTGGTCCAATTATCTTGTCCATTATAGGGGCACTCTTGTTTGGGATTGAATATCAATATTTTACGATCAGACAACTTTGGGTAAGCGGAAGAACAAGAGCGGAAATCCTATTAGGAAAGATTGTGAGTATTATGTTATTTATTCTGCTTTTTTGTTGTATTAGTATCCTGACAGGATTGTTCATGAGTATGATTACACCGCTTTTATTCAACTTGCCGGTGGATCTTGTTTCTGCCAAAGAACCTTTTCCATTTGACATGGTCCTTTTACAGCTTGCATGTTCTTTTCTGAGCCTCTTGTTATGGAGTGTTTTTTCCGGATTTATCGCGGTTATTTGCAAAAGCCTATTAGCAGGAGTGATTGTAGGGTTTGTATATCCTATTATTGAATCCTCTTTCCTGCATACATGGTATATTGGTCAATGGTTCCCATTGTTTATTCAGAAATCAATGCTGCCAATCTTATTTGAAAAGACCAATTATGGAGGAATCGTCTCTTTTTACGACATGCCGGATATATATTCCGTTCCGCAAAGCTTTTTGTTTTCCTTTATGTATTTACTTCTTTTTGTCCTGCTTACTTTTATCGGTTTAAAAAAGCAAAGAGTGCCAATGCCTTAATTTTATTAATCCGGAGTCAAACGCCTTAACCAAAGGATTGTGTTGATGCCTTAATGAGAAAAAGAATTCCTAAAATGATTCACAAATTGGGATAGGAAATTTAGCGAATATTGAAGTTCTTCAAATAATAAGGAAGCATGAGAGGATTCCGTTAAATCCACTCATGCTTCCTATTTTTCCGCCATATCCTGACGTTTTTTGTGTTGGTTCCATTCTTCCGTTTCATAAAGTGAAACTTCCATCAGTGGGGGTTTTTCAACGTACAGGACGTACTAGTGCCGACGTTGCAACAGGACGCCTGAGGTCTTAGTCGGCCCTCATCCCCCACTGATGGTTAGCCACGCGGAGCCTGGTTGATTTTTCTAAGGGCTGAAGTCCAAAGAAAAACCTTATCACGCAGAGCCTGATTGAAATATCTAAGAGCTGAAGCTCTAAGATATTCCTTATCACGCTGAGCCTGACTGATTTCTCTAAAGGCTGAAGCCTTAAGAGAAACCTTGTCGCGCGTAGCCCGATTGAAGTTTCTAAGGGCTAAAGCCCAAAGAAACTCCTTATCACGCTGAGCCTGATTGATTTTTCTAAGGGCTGAAGCCCTAAGAAAAACCTCATCACGCGGAGCCTGACTGATTTCTCTAAAGGCTGAAGCCTTAAGAGAAACCTTGTCGCGCAGAGCCCGATTGATTTTTCTAAGAGCTAAAGCTCTAAGAAAAACCTTATTTCACCAATCGGGCTTTTAGGGGCAGTTTATCCCCCACCTAAAATGACTGGTATCACCTCCATTTTTGAGGTGGGGGTATTACTGCCCCTTAATCTGCGATAAATGACACCAACATAAGTTGCGATCACATGTTTCCCGGGAAATATTTCAACAGTATCGCTAGGAAGAGGCTTTTAATAAGCTTCTCCCCAGCTTCACAAACTTGCAGCCATTACCTTTTATTGATTTCCGCGATAAATAATTTATTGACAACAGCCGGATTGGCTTGTCCTTTTGTTTTTTTCATCATTTGCCCGACGAGAAAACCGATTGCTTTTTTCTTGCCGTTTTTAAAGTCGTCAATTGACTGTGGGTTTGCATCTAATATTTCGCCAACCATTTTTAATAACGCCGCTTCATCAGAAATTTGCACAAGTCCCTTTTCTTTCACAATCGCTTCCGGATCACCGCCTTTTTCCACAAGCTCCTTGAATACTGTCTTCGCTATTTTGGAGGAGATGGTTCCCTCTTCGATCAAGCGGATCAATCCGGCAAGACCTTTTGCAGTTAACGGGATATCGCTTAAAACCTTTTGTTCCGCGTTTAAATAAGCGGAAATTTCCCCCATTATCCAGTTCGAAGCAAGTTTTGGATTTGCACCCTCTGCAACTGTTTGTTCAAAAAAGTCGGCAATTTCCTTTGTAACAGTCAATACTCCCGCATCGTATTCCGGCAAACCAAGTTCCTCTACATAACGTTTCCTCCGTTCGTCAGGAAGCTCGGGAATTTCTGCACGGATTCGTGCCTCCCAGTCTTCATCGATGTAAATGTCGGTTAAATCCGGCTCCGGAAAATAGCGATAATCGTCCGATCCTTCTTTCGTCCGCATTAAAATCGTTGTATTGCTTGCTTCATCATAACGACGGGTTTCCTGTTCTACGGTACCGCCTGCCAAAACGATTTCCTCCTGGCGCTTTCTTTCATACTCCAATGCTTTGCGGACAAAATTAAAGGAGTTTAAGTTTTTTAGTTCCGTTTTCGTGCCAAATTCTTTTTCCCCAAGCGGGCGAATCGAGATATTGGCATCACAGCGCAGCGAACCTTCCTCCATTTTACAATCGGAAACGCCGGTATATTGGATAATTGATTTCAATTTATCCAAATAAGCATACGCTTCTTCCGGAGTGCGGATATCCGGCTCGGAAACGATTTCGATCAACGGTGTTCCCTGGCGGTTAAAATCACAAAGGGAATAGCCGTTTTCATGATTCAATTTTCCGGCATCTTCTTCGAGATGAATCCGCGTAATGCCGATTTTTTTCTTCCCGCTCTCTGTTTCAATCTCAATCCAGCCATGTTTGCCGATCGGCTGGTCAAATTGCGAAATTTGATACGCTTTTGGATTATCGGGATAAAAATAATTTTTGCGGTCAAACTTTGTTTCTGTGGCTATTTCACAGTTTAATGCCATTGACGCTTTCATCCCGTATTCAACCGCTTTTTTATTTAACAACGGCAAAACGCCTGGGTAACCTAAATCGATCACGCTCGTATTCGTATTCGGCTCTGCGCCAAAAAGATTCGGGCTTGCAGAGAAAATTTTCGATTCCGTTTTTAATTCCACATGCACTTCCAAGCCGATGACGGTTTCAAATTTCATTTTTTACCCCCCTCATATTTGCGGCTGCTCTTTATAATAGTTTGTTGCCTGTTCAAAAGCATGTGCAACGCGGTAGATCGTGCTTTCGTCAAAATGCTTGCCAATAATTTGCAGCCCTAACGGTAAACCGTTACTGAAACCGCATGGAACGGAGATGGCAGGTACACCGGCAAGATTTACCGGGATCGTTAAAATATCGTTGGCATACATCGTTAACGGATCATCGACCTGTTCGCCAATTTTAAAAGCGGGCGTCGGTGCAGTTGGACCGATAATGACATCATAATCGGCAAACACATTTTCAAAATCATTTTTAATAAGCGTGCGAACCTTCTGCGCTTTTTTATAATAAGCATCGTAATAACCGGAACTTAACGCAAACGTACCGAGCATAATCCGCCGTTTCACTTCTTCGCCAAAGCCCTCTGCACGAGTGTTTTTATACAGGTCGATTAGTGTTGCGGCATTCTCCGAGCGGTATCCGTAACGGACTCCGTCAAACCTGGCCAAATTCGCAGACGCTTCCGATGAGGCTAAAATGTAATAAGTTGCGAGCGCATAGGAAGAATGCGGCAAATTCACCTCTTCCCACACAGCCCCGAGGCCTTCTAAAACTTTTAAAGCAGCTAGTACTGCTGATTTCGAAGCCTCACTGACACCTTCCCCTAAATATTCCTTTGGTACCGCAATTTTCAACCCTTTAATATCGCCGGTTAATGCAGACGCAAAAGCAGGCACTTCAACCGGTGCCGAAGTGGCATCATGCGGGTCGGAGCCGGATATTGCTTCAAGTAAATATGCATTGTCTTCTACACGTTTGGTGATCGGGCCAATTTGATCAAAAGAAGAGGCAAATGCAACTAAGCCAAAACGGGATACTCTCCCATATGTAGGCTTTAGACCGACTACGCCGCAATAAGCGGCAGGCTGGCGGATCGAGCCGCCTGTATCAGAACCAAGTGCAAAGGGAATTTCTCCTGCTGCAACTGCTGCTGCTGAACCTCCGGAAGAACCGCCAGGAACCGTCGCCAGATTCCAAGGATTTTTCGTAATTTGATAATAAGAATTTTCCGTTGAAGAGCCCATGGCGAACTCGTCCATATTCAGCTTTCCAATGGTAATGGTTTCTGCATTATGTAGTTTTTTCACAACGGTTGCATCATAAATCGGCGCAAAATTTTCAAGAATTTTACTTGCACAAGTTGTTTTTAATCCTTTTGTGACAATATTATCTTTTAAGCCGATTGGCATGCCAAACAGGATCCCCGATGCATTTTCCTCGGTAAATTGATTGGTTAGCTGTGCTGCTTTTTTTCGTGCGTTTTCTTCATCTAATGTTAAAAACGCCTGCACTTTATCATCTACTTCATGAATTCGCCTAAGCGATTCTTCGGTTAAATCAGACACAGAAACTTCTTTCTTTTTCAGCAATTCATGAAGCTCTGCTATTGTATATTGAAATAAACGCAAATCTTTCTCCTCCTTACTCCATGATCGCCGGTACTTTAAATTGCCCTTCCTGCTTTTCTGGAGCACTTTTTAACACTTCTTCACGGGGCAGGCCTTTTTCCGCTTTATCTTCCCGCATTACGTTCTTGATATTTAACACATGGGAAGTCGGTTCAATATTTCCAGTATCCACTTCATTCAGCTGTTCGGCAAAAGTAATAATGGCATCAAGCTGGTCCCTGAATTTTTCCGCCTCTTCTTCTGTGACAGCTAATCTCGCTAAATTCGCGACATGTTTGACTTCTTCCAATGAAATTCGTGACAATTTCTTCACCTCCAAAAAAGAGATAGGGTTATACATATAATAATTCTGATTCTAGCAACTTTACTGCCTTAAAGCAATCATTAATCGTATAATGCATACATTTGTTGAAAGGCTTCGATATGTTATAATGGGAATCATAAGCAGTATGCCAGTTTAAAGACTGCGAATGATGACTGGTTTTTACCCTTGATGGAATGAAAATTAAATGGAGGGTTTCATAATGAAGTTCACTGGTTACATTGGTACATACACAAAGGGAAACAGTAAAGGTATCTACAAGTTCACTTTCGATTCTACGATGAAAAAATTAAGTGAAGCAATTCCCGTTGTCGAATTAGGTAATCCAACTTATTTAACCGCTAGCAGCGATAAGAAATTTTTATTTGCCGTTGCCAAAGATGGCGAAAACGGCGGTGTTGCTTCATATGCAATAAACGGGGAAACAGGCGATCTTACTTTTCTGAGTAAACAATTACTGGAAGGCGCTTCGCCATGCCATGTGAATTATGATCAGCAAAAACAGTTGGTTATTTCCGCTAATTATCATAAAGGCACGGTACAAGCGAATCCCGTTCTTTCAGACGGAACGCTGAAACCTGCTTCATCCGTTATTTTTCATAAAGGGGCGGGACCAAATAAGGAACGTCAGGAAAAAGCACATACGCATTTTTCTGGCTTTACCCTGGATGGAAAATATATCGTAGCGGTTGATTTAGGAATTGATAAAATTTTTACTTATACATATGATGGAGCTGGGCAGTTGCACGAAAGCAGCAGCTTGTCTGTTAAGCCTGGCAGCGGTCCGCGTCATCTTGCCTTTCATCCAAATGGAAAATGGGCTTATGTGATGACGGAGTTAAGCAATGAAGTGATTTTCCTTAAATATGATCAAAAGAGTGGAAGCTTTCAAGCAGAACAATACATTTCCGCGATTCCAGAAGATTTTACGGAAAACAGCCAAGGCAGCGCGATTCATCTTTCAAGTGACGGTCGTTTTGTATACGCAGCTAATCGCGGTCATGACAGCATCGTCTTGTTTGCCGTTCATCCGGAAACCGGCGAGCTCACGTTTGTGGAGCACACCTATACCGAGGGACATTGGCCACGTGATTTTATCCTTGACCCAAGTGAAGAATTTTTAATTGCTACCAATCAGGAATCCGGCAACCTTGTCCTGTTTTCACGTGACGTGCAAAGCGGTAAACTACAATTACTGCAAAAAGATGTGCAAGTTCCCGACCCGGTTTGCGTGAAATTTCTTTAATATTAAAATCAATCTATTTCCCCTTCCTCAAACTTATCCAAAAAGCAGTCAAAATCAAGGAGGGGGAAAACTTTGCTTAGACCGTAGCCTAAAATAGGATGAATTTGTCCTCAAATAGTAGAGTTCTCGGATCCACTTTCCATTTTTTATTTTCAGTTTTGACTTGTCACTTTTCGTGAAATAAGCTGATTTTTCAACAACGACGATCTACTTTATCATTTTATAAAAGGATTATGTAAAATTGTTAGTACTGTTAGCATACGTTTGAAGATGATAATAAAAATCCAAAGAACCTAAACAAGGATAAGTGGTGATGAAAGAGTTACTTAAACTTCCATTTATTAAGTACCACCACAGAGGCTCCTTGTCAAGGACACAATAGGTTATTTTTTTGGGCTTAAATTCCTAATTTATTTGGTATAACTGGATTAATGAGAATGAATTCGTCGGAGCATATATACTTTCATTGTCAGCAAAAAACCTCAATTTCACTTCTGAAAAAATTTCTTCAAAAACGAAAAAGCTGATTTTTTTGTTTCTTCTTTATTTGGTGCCGGCGGCTGTTTTTCCACATAAATGCTTTCTTTATCAATCGCTTCATCGTACGTGATCACGAGACCAATTTCCGAGTTATGATCTTGATCCGTGACAATTTTATAGGCGATATGATATTTATTTGCGATTTTTATATATTTCGACAACGCCTCATAATCAATATGGCCATTTAATAACAGATGTGCTTTTGGATGCTCCCGGAAAGCGGATTCGACTTCGCTGTAGACTCCTTTTTCATACACTTGCTCCTGCATAAGTGCCAATACAATTCTTTCGCGAAGCGTGCCAAGAAATTTTCTTCTTTCCTCTGGATTCAGTTCCTTCTTCCCGTGTATTCCTTGTTGCAGATAATCATCTAAATTGGAAGGCATCCCTATCCACACCTTTCGTTTGTTACGATCTGCCGGCAATCGTATATCGCTTTATTTGCCCTGAGTATATCTCTTTATTCGCATGATTTCAAACTTCTTATTCAAGTTTATATGTGCATATTACAAGAGTAGATAAGTCCTTAAAAGCTTTTGTATATGAGGATTCACTCAAAAAATGCGCTGATAAATTATGCTTAGTTTAACTGATTTCTAATGATTTTTGCACCGGATTTGCACCAGGTACAATACATAATACTTAGACATCTATTGAATTACAACAGAGTTACAAGTTACAAAACACGTAGGCTGTTAAGCGATGATAGCGGCCATCTTGCTTCCGTGAAGCGGGTGACAGTAACCACTATCTCAAAACGAATGAGATTTTTATCTACTATTACGGAAACGATTGAAAGCTGAAATTATCGGGTGGAGAGAACCCGCATAAATGACAATCCTATTTATTTAGCTAAACAAACGTTCTGATATGCTATAATAAGCTTGGGCAATAGACGGGTATACGAGCGGATGACGTGACTCCCTGAAAGACTGGGGGTGATGCCAATGACAGTTTTTCAAGCGCTAATGCTTGCAATCGCTTTCGCTGGCTTAGTCGTTTCAATTTTGTCATTCAAAAATAAAAAATAATCCGCCTCGTATACTTTAGCCGGTAGCAGAGGTGGATTATCTTTATCTACATTTAGCACGGCATCCGCTCTTTATGCGGATATTGCTCATTAACCGTTAGTGTATCCAGCACTGACGGTTTTTATTATTTGTTCTTTATACCTTTATTATACGCAAAGATAAGTAAAAAATGCAATAAGTAGCATGACTAAGAATTGTTACATTGAACCTAGAAGCAATCAAACGGAAACCTCATCCAGTCGTCTTTCTCTAAAAAGCGGACTAATTGAGTAAGGGCTCTTAAATGTCGTTCCTGGTCAATTGCTGCGAGACAGAAAACATATTTTACCTGTTTCTTAAAATATTTTTTTAGAGCTCACACAGAAAGAGGTTGGGCAAAATAAAAAGCAATTTTGATTTTGGGATAACCTCTCATTCATAAGAAAAAATTGCACTAAAATCTGAAAATGATAAATGAATGAGAGTTACATTAATTTACGATTCTGTTTGATGCTTTTTTAGCATCTGTTGTAAATATTCCTCCGACTTTCCTTTTGCAATACTCAGACTTTTCCAATTTTCGTTCTTTAATTGCTTGCCGATATAAACAATTTGCCCTACATGATACGAATAATGTGCCATTTGCCGCTCTATTGCAGCTATTACAAGTTGGGATTCTCCGCGAATATAAATATTCTTCAATAAATCAGATTCATCCAAACTGCGCAATGTTTCAAAAAGCACATCCCAGCCTTTTTGCCAAATATCAAGCAATTCGGATTTTGATCTGATCGTGTCTACAAATTCCTGCTCACGATTTCGATACGACTTTTCACCATCTGAATGTAAAAAATCAGACCATCGCGAAACCATATTACCACTTACATGTTTTACAATAATGGCAATACTATTCGACGTTTCATTGAATGCCCAATGAAGCTCTTCCTCTGATAATTGTTGGATTGTTTTGTCGCCAAGACTTTTTACACTGTTAAATCTGTTTATCACCGTTTTTAAATATTGTTCCCCAATTTTCATCTAAAATCGGCAAGGATACCCCATCTTCAAACGTGTGCAGGGCGCAGCCCAACGTTAAGGTGGGGAGGAATTGCCGTCAGATACGGTATGGTGTATCGAAATCGTAAGATTTTCGTACCATACTAAGTATCTGAAACTTCCGCCTCGCCTCCTCCTTTCGCTGTTTATGCCTTTTGCTTTCACTAATAATTTGTTATAATATATTTAGTGAAAGGTGGTGGAAATAATGAGTACGATTACTGCGAAAATACAACTATATGTTTCTGACAAACAAGCTGAAAGCCTGAAGAATACCACTAATGCGTATCGTAAGGCTTGCAATTGGTTATCGAAACATATTTTTGAAACAAAAAACCTAAATCAAGTAAATCTAAACAACTTGTACTACACAGACTTGCGAAATCATTTTGGACTAAAAAGCCAAATGGCTCAATCTGTTATGAAAACAGTAATTGCTCGTTACAAGTCTGCAAAGTCTAACGGACACGAATGGTCTTTAATCAAATTTAAACTTCCTGAATATGACCTTGTTTGGAATAGAGATTACTCTCTAACTCAAAGTCAATTTAGTGTAAATACACTAGGCGGTCGCCTTAAACTAAATTATGAGCGTAAGGCGATGAAAAAATACTTTAATGGTACTTGGAAGTTTGGCACTGCTAAGTTGGTATATAAATACCAAAAGTGGTTCTTACATATCCCAATGACTAAAGAGTTAGCTGAATTAGATTTAACAG
>JAGKQJ010000047.1 GCA_017898095.1 Bacillaceae bacterium Marseille-Q3522
CTTCCTGTGCCATGTGAAGCTTATTTTTCTTAAAAGCAAGCCAATATGCTCCGGCAACAAAGATCGCACCGCCAACAGCATTCCCGAAAAATACGGGGATGAAGTTTAGCAAATAATCCGTCCAGGAAAAATAACCTGCAAAAATGGCGGCAGGAATCACAAACATATTTGCAACAATATGCTGAAACCCGATGGCAACAAATGCCATGATCGGAAACCATATTGCTAATATTTTCCCTGCCATATCCTCTGTACCGTAAGACAGCCAAACTGCCAAAGCAACAAGCCAATTGCAGCCAATTCCTGAAAAGAAAGCCTGCATAAATGGCGCTTCGAGTTTATGTTCTGCAATCGAAATTGTTTGTTCGAGATAAATCCCTGATGAAGTAAGACCTGCCAATTGTCCAAAAAAATAAGCAACAAAGATCGCACCGATAAAATTACTTATCGTAATAATAAGCCAGTTTTTCCCGAGCGCTGCAGTGTTAATTTTCCCAGATAAACGTGCTGTTGAAACCGCCATCATATTCCCTGTTAACAGTTCTCCTCCTGCAATTAATGTCAAAACAAGCCCGATGGGAAAGACAGATGCCCCAAGAATCGTGCCAAGACCTGCAATATCGCCTGTTAATGGCGCAGTTATGCGAATATATAATAAGTATCCTAAAGCTATAAACGCTCCTGCCTGAAAGCCGAGAATGGCAGATTGCATCATAGGATATTTCACCTTTTTTACACCATTTTTTATGGTGATGTCCAAAATCTGCTCCGGTTTATATAACATTGAACCAAATCCTTTCAATAATTATGTGCGAGTTTTCACATAATTATTGTACAGTATTTTTCCGGCAGATTATGTGAACATTTCCTAACGGTTTATTAAGCGCTTTCCTTCACTTTATGATGACATTTCTTTGACCGATAAGCTGCCAATGTTATCGCTGTCTGAAATTAGTCACTTTAAAGGAGGAAGTCTCCTTTTCTTTAAAGAGCTTATCTTCTTTTTAAAACGGGTATATCCTGAACATTTATACGAAAAAGGAACGGAAGAAATAGATCTTCCATTCCTTTTTCGCATTATTTTGCGATTGTATTTTTCGGATTTATCAGTTCATCTAAGATAGCAATTTTCTTATCTGTATATTCTTTAAAACCGTCATTGTAAAATTTAGGATCTTTCGGATTTGAAAACTGGGTGATTTTTTTCGAAACCGGATCAATAAATTTACTTGCTGCGCCGCAGCCAATGCCGATAATCGTTTGTTTTTCTTCCATAATCATAATATTATAGATGCTTTCCTGTCCGGGAAGGGCATAACCGATATTTTCAAGATTGCCGAGAATGTTTTTTTGACGATATAAATAATACGGGACATAACCATGTGATCTTGTCCATTTTTTCGCCATCTCCATCATTTTCTCTGCTTCGTCTCTTGCGGCAACCCGGTACTTTGATTTATTTTTCGTCATTTCTGATGCCCGTTTAAAAGACAAAGTATGAATCGTTACAGATTCAGGCATCAGCTTCTCTGTCTCATTTAAGCTGTGGGCAAGTTCATTTACACCTTCTCCTGGCAGACCGATGATTAAATCCATATTGATGTTATTCATTCCCATCGCACGGGCTAAATGGAATTTATCGATTGTTTCCTGGACACTATGATGGCGTCCAATCGCCTTTAATGTCTCTTCCTGGTAAGACTGCGGGTTAATGCTGATTCGATTGATATTCCATTTTTTTAGAACAGCTAATTTTTCCTCCGTAATCGTATCAGGTCTCCCGGCTTCCACAGTGATTTCCCGGATATTTGCGGTATTTGGAAAAGAGCAGTACATATGTTCATATAGAGCATCCATTTCTTCTGCTGTGATACTAGTCGGTGTTCCGCCGCCAAAATAAACCGTGGTGATATTAACATTATTTCTTTTTAACCAGGCTCCGATTTTGGCCATTTCATAATGAAGACCTGCTAAAAAAGGGCTGACAGCCTTTCGAGCGGGTCCGATTGCATAAGCGGGAAAAGTGCAGTAGGCACACTTTGTCGGACAAAAAGGAATACCAATATATATACTGACTTCATTGTGCAAATGATACAAGTCCGGTACAACACGCAGCTGTCGATCGACTATTTCCTCCATTAATTGGATTTTCTCATCCGAGATAAGATACTTTTTTAAAAGCGATTGCTGTGATGTTTCTTTAGGTATATTTTTTTCCCGGTCAAAATGTACCAGCTTTGTCGGACGTACTCCGGTTAATATCCCCCATTTTTGTGTGATATCGGTTGCCTGTTGTAATAAGTCGAGATAGACTCGGGAGAGAATATTTTTCCGCTCCTTTTCTGGTGGTACACCAGCATCTGAATAAGCCGATTCTGCAAAATAAGTATCCTGATTCTCGTCAACTAATTTGCCTTTTACATAAATGCCTTTATCCTGCAGCAAGGAAAATGTAATTGCCAAACCGTTGTTTTGCTGCTTTTCAAAAGAAACAGTTGCCTCTTCAAAAAATAAATTTCCGATCAATTGAAAATTGCGTTTAAGTCTGTCATCGTTAAGCCCTTCAATATATATATGCACCTTTATCACCTTTAAGATATCTTTATCGTATAAGTGTACAAAACGTTGCTGAGACAGTCAATTTAGAGGCAGGAGGTCATTTTAGAGGTTGGAGGTTGAAAGTTAGAAATTATTGAAACTCGCATGGCGAGATTCTTCCAGTCTAACCTCTCACTTCTAACTTCTCACCTCTAAATACGGCTGGTAACCGCTTGAGGTCTTAAGACGAGCAACTATAAAGTCAAAAAGCGGACTTTATGGTTGCTCGTCTTAAGCTTGTCGCGGCTGATCAACCCGCCTCCGCTTTTTATTTAATCCAGCTGCGGGCGCTAAACCGTACGGCTGTTTCACCATTTGAATCGAAGGCAAAAAGCGCCTTCGGTTCAAATGCCTCCAACATCCTATCGGTTTGACCAAGCGCCCTCCGCTTTTTATTTAATAATGTTCATTTTTCGGAGGAATTCGATCGGTTGTTGTTTGCGGAAGTGTTCTTTGATCATATAGGCTACGCCGTGCTGGTTGTTTGATCTTGTGATCCAGTCAGCTGTCTGCTTTAGCTCGACCGGTGCGTTTCCCATCGCGACGCCCAGTCCGACGGTTTTTAGCAACTCCTTGTCATCAGGGTCATCAGCGATTGCGACCATTTCGTTTGCCGCTATCCCCAGCCGGTCACCAAGCCATAATAATCCATTAAGTTTTGAAACTTCTGCAGGGATGATATCGAGTCTCCAGTCGTTTAATTTTACTGTGCCTATTTCATTGAACATATTATGAAGGGCTGCCTGTGCATCCAGAAGATCCTTTTTGCTGTCAAAATATATTTCTATTTTTGGCGGAGCCATAGGTGTATCCAGAAGGGTGTCTCCAATAGAATCAACAAATTGCTGTGAGTATAAAACAGGGTCACCAGTAGTAAAAACTGTTTTCGCAAGTAAATTATGATTAAGTTTAAATTTATTTGCCAGTGAAAATTTTTCATGAACAAGTCTTATTTGGCAGGGGAATCCTTCTAAAAAGCGGACAATATCAAAGGCAATTGCCTCCGGTATTCTTTGCACATAGCTCGGTTTACCGGCAGATGTCTTGCAAATATATCCTCCTCTGTGTGTAACAAGGATAGAGTCAAGCTTTAAAGCCTTCGCCACCTTTTTTGCTGATGGGAAGCTCCGTGAAGTCACCAGCGTTACATAAATTCCTTTTTGACAAACGTAATCAACGGCTTCTTTTGTCGATCTATGCATTCTCCCGTTAGATTGCAACAATGTCCCATCTATATTTAATGCAAGCAGTCGATAAATCATCACATTGCCTCCCTATTCCAGATGTAAGTTCTTGATAGTTCGTTTTCAAAAAGTTAACGAATGAAAAGCGAGCAGGCGCCTTTAGTTTGCAGCTTATCATTTGCTGACTTTTTGAACATCCTCTAATAGTTTTTTATGAAGCAATCGTGAGAATTAGAACAAAATATACCATAAAGTAATAAGTCTACTGAATATTCCCGTACAACTCTTCCAAAGGCTTCATGATAATCTGATTCATTTCCGTAATTAGCTCGCTCATGCGTTGCTCTGCATTTATTAATACAGCGATTTTCCCATTCTGCTGCACAAGGGCAACTGTTTTTTCCGCTTGACTAATTTCTTCCTGCGATATTTCCTGGCCAAGCATTTGCTTCTGTTGCAAATTCAATTGGATTTCCCGAAAATGATCAAACATTTGCTTTGCAGATTCATCATTGTTTACTTCATGGTAGGCATTTTTTAGTTTTGAGTATGCATCACTTTGGCGTATTTTTTTTTCTAATTCCTGTGCAGATTCATGTAATTGGGTTGTCATGACAAACATCTCCTTTTTCTTTTCTTATTTTTTAAAAGTATAGATCCGCCTTTAAGCGGAACAAAAGCGGGATTTCCAGGTGAAACAGTGTCTTCACAGAATTTTCCGGGTTTTGGCTGCTATAACGAGTTCAAAGAATATTGAAAAATTTACTAATTTGTCAACTTTTAGCGTGCGTTCAAAAATTCAACGAAGAAAATCACAACTTATCAGTTGGTGACAATTTGAACATCCTCTCTAAACTTCACTTTAAGGGGGTGGTTTACCCCTTATGCGCCACTATACCAAACTAAGCAGAATATTGCCAGTAAAACTCACACCTGCCTCCCCCGTTTCATACGATACAGTATCAGCATTTGCCCAGTTTTTACATTCAGTACAATAAAGAGAAACTTCCATCAGTGGGGTTTTTTTTCGACGTACAGGACGTACTAGTGCCGACGTTGCAACAGGACGCCTGCGCCTTTAGGCGGGAGACGTACAGGACGTACTAGTGCCGACGAAGACATAAGGACGTTGCGATCTTAATCGGCGTTCATCCCCCACTGATGGTTAGTTGCGCAAAGCCCGATTGATTTTTCTAAGGGCTGAAGCCCTAAGAAAAACCTTATCTCACCAATCGGGCTTTTAGGGGCAGTTTATCCCTCGCCTAACTTGATTGGCTTTATCTCCAATTTTGAGGCGGGGGTATTACTGCCCCTTAATCTGCGATAAACACAGCAACTTTTTTGCAATTTGCTCCATTCCACTGGGAAATGCGATTAAAAGCTGCGGAAAATAAAGCCGTGAATGAGGTATGAACATGCTCCAGTCCTGCCGATCAATCATCCTAAAGACATCGGAAAATCTTCCTGACAACGTGATTCATTTGTCTTCAAATCTGCAACAATATTGGAAAATTTGCTCTGATAGAGTGACAATCAAGCTAGGTGTAAATACAGGAGAATATTACTTCAAGCAATTTTCTGATAAAAAAAATCAATTGCATGTGCCTGTTTCTCTATGGAATCACTGGAATCTTCCACAAAAAGAAATAAAACTAATGGGCTGCTACAAAAAGCAAACTGCAACCATTATCTTAGGGCCGATTATCGGATTGCTTACAGAGATTTCAAAACAGGCCGATTTCGGCACACTACAAACATTTTCTGAAGAAGTGCAACATGCTATTTCTTCCGTTGGCGGGATCTTTTACATGTTTTCACCGCAGCATTTAACAGACACAGCAATAAGTGGTTTCTATTTTTACGAGGAACAGTGGCAAAAAATGATCCTTCCCTTACCAAGTGTAGTTTACAATCGGATTCGATCCAGATCTTTTGAAAAAAGCAGCTCCTTTCAGTACTTTAAGGAAAAACTTGACTTTAAGAAGATACCTTTTTTCAATGATCATTACTTAGAAAAGCACACTGTCCATGAAGTATTGCTTTCTGCAAAACAACTTCACCGTTATTTGCCGGAAACTAAAATTGCTTCTGACACAAATATAACAACATTATTAGAAAAATATCACCGGTTATTTTTCAAGCCGGTTTGCGGGAGTCAAGGCCGTCATATTATTCGCCTGACTGCTGAAGAAAACCTATTTAAAGCAGAAATTTCTTCGGGAAACGAAATTACAAATTCATTTGCGAATATTGACTCTTTTTTGGATTGGTTTTCAGGCTTGCAGCAAAAAAGAGAGTATCTTGTCCAACAAGCTGTCCCTTTTTTGCATGATAATCACCGTCCACTTGATTTTCGCCTCCTTTGCCATAAAACATCCGATAATTCTTGGCGGGTTATTTCCAGCATCGCCCGTATTTCCGGAAAAGAGCAATTTGTTGCGAATCTGGCAAGAGGAGGGGAAATGCATAAAACGAAAGATCTTCTTGCCGGCTTTTTTGAGCTGCCGAAGGCAAGTGAGCTGCATCTCCAAATGAAACAACTTGCAGTGGAAATTGCCGAAATCTTAAATAATCATGAAGATGGACTAATAGGAGAATTGGGGATCGATTTTGGGATTGATACAAAAGGAAATATTTGGATAATCGAAGTGAATGCAAAACCGTCGAAAATGAATGATTCGAAAGAGTTGCAAATGATCCGCCCATCTGCAAAAGCACTTATCGAGTATTGTATCTTTTTAACATTTATAGACTATTCCTAACCTTCACTCCCCGGTATCCCTTATTAAAACAAAATGTCAATACCCCCGGATATGCGAATGCAAAGCTCATCTGAAGGAGGATACAAAATGCTTTCTATCGGCATTATGTCTTTACATTTACAAAGCGAAAAAAAATATATTACCGGGATTGCAAAGCATGCAGTAGCGAATAACTGTCCATGCTTTCATTTTGTCCCATCCAGTATATCACCTGATTCCGAACGGATTAAAGGAGAAAAATATGATACTGTTAAACAGAAATGGATCGAATGTGAATTCTTGCTTCCGACATATTTATACGACCGCTGCTTTTACAGGGACGACACCCATTCGAAACAATGCCTGTCTATTACCAGCTGGTTAAAATCACGTAATGATATAACCTTTCTCGGGTATGGACTTCCACATAAACTGGCGCTCTATCAGCCATTGGCAGCTTCTTCATTAGCTCCATATTTGCCGGAATCAGAGGAGGCAGCCTCTGGAAAAATTGTCATTGAAAAACTGCGTAAAGAATTTTCACTAATGCTAAAACCTATTCATGGATCACAGGGAACAGGAATCTACTATATGGCGAAAACAGAGAAAGGAGTTCTCGTACGAACAGACAAGGGCCATAATCAAGTGAAGCATATATTTGCCAATCAAAAAAAGCTTCTCTGCTGGCTTGACCAGCTTTTTCAGAAAAAAAAGTATCTCATGCAAGCGTATCTGCCGTTATTCGATCAAAAAAAACGTCCCTTCGATATTCGCGTATTTTTACAAAAAGACGGTAATGGGAACTGGAATGAGGTTGGCAAAGGTGTACGCGTTGGCAAAGAAAAAGGGATCATTTCAAATTTAAGTGCCGGAGCAGACGTACTGCCATTTTCCCAATGGCTGGAATCATCAGCGATACAAGCAAAGGAATATGTAGAAATGGAAATAAATGAAATAATCACTTTGCTTCCACATACTGTTGAACAGCTTTTCCCGCCGCTATTTGAATTGGGAATTGATATCGGATTGACAAAGGAAGGCGGTATTTGGCTGCTTGACATTAATTCAAAGCCCGGGCATCAAGTGCTGCTGCGTTTACATCCTGATTTACAAGATACGCTTTACAAAGCGCCTTTCTACTATATTACCCATCTTGAAAATCATAAAGATAGCGAAAGGAGACTGCACTATGAGAAAACATTATCCAGTTAAAATAAGTGATGAAAACGGCATCGTCTATTATCCATTTTCTTATAAAAGCACGGGGGTTTTTGAGAAAATTGCCTTCGGCAACCAAACAATCGCAGCAGCATGCCTGCCCCACCCCGGTAAGGAAAACGAGATTGTTCTTAGTAAAGATGTTGCGGAAAAGTTGCGTTTTCCAAACATGAAAGCATCACTGCATCTTTTTGCAGATGAGCAAACTTTGTATTTAGGCCCGCTTATCGGAATCTTTACTTCAGGCTTTATCCCGTTTCAAATGAAACCAATCGGAGAAAGATCGTCCTTTTTTGCAAAAATTCTTGCTGTGAATAAGTCTGTCGGCGCGATTGCCTATATTTTTGGCATGCAACATATTGATTGGGAGAGTGGAGTGATCAAAGGCTACTTCTATGAGAAATCTCAATGGAAAACATTTGAAGTTCCATTTCCTAATGTCATCTATGACCGCCTGCCAAACAGGCAAAGTGAAAAATTAATCCAGCTGAAAAAAATTAAGGAGCGACTCGAAAAAGATTATTTAATTCCCTGGTTCAATCCTGGTTTTTTCAATAAATTAGATATTTTTGAAAAATTACAGCAAGATGACATTGTTTCAAGCTATTTGCCGGAAACGCATCCTTTCACATCTTTTTCTATTATGGAACGGATGTTAGCCGATTACGGGCATGTGTATGTAAAACCAAAAAACGGCAGTCTTGGTTTTGCTGTACACCAAATTATTTATGATCGGAAGAAGTCTATTTATTATTGCCGCTTCCGCGATCTATCTGGAAAAAACAAATTGCGGAAATTTTTCTCTCTTGAAGCATTGATGACACATGTGTTCGCAAATCGCAAACTGTCAAGTATGATTGTTCAACAGGGGATTCATTTAATCAGGGAGAATAACCGCCCGCTTGATTTTCGTGTGCACACAAATAAAGATGACAACGGCGAATGGAAAGTAACAGCAATTGCTGCAAAAATAGCCGGAGAAGGAAGTGTGACAACCCATTTAAATAATGGCGGGACAATCAAAACGCTTGCGGAAATCTGTACGACAGCGGAGCAAGAGCAAGGTTACAAACAACAATTAATAGATGCCGCTTTAACTATCAGCAAAGCACTCGATCAGCAAATTCCCGGTATCATTGCCGAAATCGGCTTCGATTTCGGGATTGATCGAAACGGAAAGCTATGGTTATTTGAAGCAAATTCAAAACCGGGAAGAGCGATATTCAAGCATCCACATTTAAAACAGTTTGATTTACTATCCTGGAGACTCTCGTTGTCTTTTGCTGTTTTTTTGACGGAAAAGGCCATCATGAAACCGGGAGAAATCTTCAAATGAACATTTTATACGATCAAGAACAAAAAGAATGGGGCATTGAAACAGAAACTGAGCATGATTTTACATTTGGCCACAATAAAATATCTCTTTGCCAGATAAAAAATCAAGCGAATACGCTCGTGAAATTTTCAGTCAATAACAATAAGAAGCATGTAGGACCACTTATCGGGATCATGACAGCTTTGCGGGAAAACGGCATACTTGCGGGAAACATTTCTTTGTTCAAAGCATTACAAAAGGAAGTTGTAAAAAGAGATGGAATAATTGTTATTTTTCATTATCGCTTTTTATCTCCGAACGGCATTTCAGGCTACATTTATGATAATGCAGGAAGCAGATGGATCTTAGCAAATTGTCCGTTGCCGGATATTATTTATAATCGAATCCCCTATCGCGATGCCGAGAAAACAGTTATCTTTCAGGAAGTAATATCATTCTTACGGAAGGAAAATATTCCATTTTTCAATCCCGGCTTTCTTAATAAATATGAACAATATCGAATACTTGCACAGCACCCGGAAGTAAAAAAATCGCTTCCTGATTTCATTGTTATTAAAAATGCAGAAGCTCTCGAAAACTTTTTGGCAAAAAAACAGAAGCTTTATATAAAACCTGCTGATGGCGCAAAAGGAAAAGGCATTCTCCGTCTTTGGCAAGCAGGAGGGCAAGGCATCCTGTTAATAGATAAACATTCATCGTCAGTTTTTCCTGATTTCGCTGATTTTTGGCAGCAATATCATTCGATGTTTCAGAATCAAGTTTATCTTGCACAAATGGAAATTGAACCCGATATACAGAATGGAAATCGTTACGATTTCCGCATCCTTGTCCATTATGATGATGACCGCTATCAAATATCGGGAATTGGCGTCAGACAAGCAGAGAAAAACAGTCTTTTTACACATATTCCAAATGGAGGAAGTCTTCTTCCATACGAGGCAGTTCGAACAAAATCCCATGATCAATTCTTCCAGACAATCATCAGCCATTGCGGCAAAATCTTGACGGATAACCTCGGTTTTTTTGGTGAATTTTCTCTCGATGCCGCCGTAGCCACAAATGGATCTTATGTTATTTACGAAGTAAATGCGAAACCGATGCTTTTTGATGAAGCGGAAATTGAACAAAACAGGGTAAAGAACTTAAGCCGCCTCTTTTTTCAAATGTCCGGTTTCTAAATGAATCCGGGAAAAATGTTATAATCGACTATAGAGGACATTCAAAAAGCCGCCAAAAAGCAGATGCCGGATATCGGGGGACAGGTTTGAAGAAACCCTCGGAGGGGTTTCCCGGCCGCAGATCTCAGATTCTAAAATCTGTATGCTGTATCGGCCATCTTTCTTCTCATTCGATTACTTTTTGAACCACTCTTATTGAAAAATAATGGAAGAGGTAAGGAATATGTTCGATAAATTAGTTTTACTTTTCCCGCATGCCATTTTGCAATATAAAGAACCAAATTTATCACAGGTACAAAAATATTTCTGGTTCCACGCTCAGGATAGTAATGAATGGCTTGGAATTCCAAATAGTGATGTTTCGCAAAAGGAACTGAATATTTTAAAAGCACTTTTCCCTTGTTATGAACCTTCTTCTTATGGAAACTTTGCCGCACAAAGGTGGTACAATTTTCTTTTTTTTAACAAGCGTCCGCCGGAATATGATCACAGGCTTCCGCTCCGCTTTCTTTATTTTCAGATTGATGGAAGCGATTGGGAGCCTGTTGACATTGAGTCGGCACTAATGGGATTTTTCAATCAGGATACCATTGTCCTCTGGGAATCAGCACACCGCGGTATCTTAATCGAAAAAATACATGGGCAAATGAATATTACGGAAGAAGAACTTGGGTCTCTTAAACAAACATTTGCAAGTGATTTTTTTCTAAATGTTTCTTTTTATATTGGAAAAATAATGAAATTTTCAGCAACGCTTCCTGCCATCGTAAAACAAGAACTTTCCTTCTTTGCCAATGGGCTGAGACTGCTGCCAAAAGAAAAAATTCTTACGTTTGAAAAGGTATTTCCGCAGCTGCTTGTTTCCAATCTCTCAGACGAATGGAAACGGACTTTAAAAACGCAGCTGCTTGACACAATTGCCGAAGAACCTGAATTGCTTTCCACGATCATGATTTATTTAGAAAATAATTCGAATGTCAGTGTGACCGCGAAAAAACTTTATTTACATCGCAATACACTGCAATACCGTTTAGACAAGTTTACTGAAAAAACCGGAGTTCCATTTAGAGATTTTAATAGTACAATAACAACTTATTTAGCGTGCTTACTTTACGAACAAGCGGAACACGGTAAAAACTTATCGTAACGGCCTTTCGTGTAAAATGAGTAATGTATACGTAAGTGTG
This sequence comes from Bacillaceae bacterium Marseille-Q3522, assembly GCA_017898095.1. Classification (GTDB taxonomy): domain Bacteria; phylum Bacillota; class Bacilli; order Bacillales; family Cytobacillaceae; genus JAGKQJ01. The sequence continues at coordinate 11,443 of JAGKQJ010000047.1, forward strand.
AAAAATATTGTGGCTTGTTATCTTTCGCGTAAAAATAACAACTAGATCTCGCATACCCGTCCATTTTATTCATGGTGCATAAAAAACAGTGATTTATTTTTGTGCAGTTTTTACATTTGATGAAAACGTTTTTTCCTCTACACTTATAATATAAAAGATGAAACTTAAAACACCGCAGGTTTTATTTTTACTAACATAAGAAAGCAGGTTTAATAAGAGGAGGAAAAAGAATGGCTGAACTAAAATTAGAACACATTTATAAAATTTATGACAATAAAGTAACCGCCGTCAAAGACTTCACCCTTCATATTAAAGATAAGGAATTTATTGTGTTTGTCGGTCCATCGGGATGCGGGAAATCAACAACCTTAAGGATGATTGCTGGTTTGGAAGAAATTTCGAAAGGTGATTTTTTTATTGATGATAAACGCGTTAATGATGTTGCCCCAAAAGACCGTGACATCGCAATGGTGTTCCAAAACTATGCGCTTTACCCGCATATGACTGTTTATGATAATATGGCTTTCGGACTGAAATTACGTAAATTCCCAAAAGACGAGATTAAACAGCGTGTAAACGAAGCGGCAAAAATTCTCGGCTTAGAGTCTTATTTAGATCGTAAGCCTAAAGCGCTCTCAGGAGGACAACGCCAGCGTGTTGCTCTTGGTCGTGCGATTGTCCGCGACGCAAAAGTGTTTCTTATGGATGAACCTTTATCGAACCTTGACGCAAAATTACGCGTGCAAATGCGCTCTGAAATTGCAAAGCTTCACCATCGCTTAAATACGACAACAATTTATGTTACCCATGATCAAACGGAAGCGATGACGATGGCAACACGGCTTGTTGTCATGAAAGAAGGCATTATCCAACAAATCGGTGCACCAAAAGAGGTATACGAGCAACCGGAAAATGTTTTCGTCGGCGGTTTTATCGGTTCTCCTGCAATGAATTTCTTTAGCGGGGTACTTGATGGGGACAGCTTTAAAATCGGAGAAACGCAGGTAACTGTGCCGGAAGGAAAATTGAAAGTACTTAAAGCTCAAGGATATGAAGGAAAAGAACTTATTTTAGGAATTCGCCCGGAAGATTTTCATGATGAACAAATATTTATTGACTCGTATACCGGATCTACCTTTGCCGTCACAATAGACGTTGCTGAGTTAACAGGAGCAGAACTGATGCTTTATTCAAGTTTGCAAGGACAGGAATTTGTTGCCAGAGTAGACTCGCGCAGCAATATTAAAGCCGGGGAAACTGTAAAATTAGCGCTGGACATGAACAAATCACACTTTTTTGATCCGGAAACAGAATTAAGGATCCGCTCCAACTAACGATATTTCGAAAATACGTAAAGGTATTCTTTTGATTATGGCGGCCGGAAGCCGGAGATCGGAAAAAATTCTTTTAATACTCCGTCTCTCTGTATTCTATTCCGGCTTCCTGATTTGTCTAAACAAACCCGACCCATTTTCATTTATTTATCATTACGATTTCAGTAAACCCGCAATGATGGCATAAAAGCAAATGCGGACAGGTGCCCTCAGCAAAGTCAGACATGAGCCCGTCCTCCAGTTTAAGCTGGTCAATGCTCATATAGGGACTGTAATCATCATAATAATCCATTAATCGCCCGTAGTCCTCTAAATACCGGCGGCATTGCAGACAGTATTGTTTAATTTCTTTAAACCCATTACATACAGGACATATCTCCTCCATAAGCGTTACCCTCACATTTTTTTTATCGCAGATTAAGGGGCAGTATTACCCCCACTTCAAAAATGGAGGTGATACCAGTCATTGTAGGTGGGGGATAAACTGCCCCTAAAAGCCCGATTGGTGAGATAAGGTTTTTCTTAGTGCTTCAGCCCTTAGAAAAATCAATCGGGCTTTGCGCGACAAGGTTTCTCTTAAGGCTTGAGCCTTTAGAGAAATCAGTCAGGCTCAGCGTGATAAGAATTTTCTTTGGGCTTCAGCCCTTAGAAAATTCAATCAGGCTATGCGTGACTAACCATCAGTGGAGGATGAAAGCCGACTAAGATCGCAACGTCCTGTTGCAACGCCGGCACTAGTACGTCCTGTACGTCGGAAAACCCCCACTGATGGAAGTTTCACTTTATATTTACTTTTGACCGGATCCTTCATAGTTTGAATCAGAATCTGATCATTATGCAGTAACTTAAGAACACAGGGGACGGAATAAATTCCCACAGACTTTATGCATAGAAATAAAAAAAATACCCACAATAATGATTGAAATAACAAAATACTGGGTTACACCAAGCGGCAGCATGAACAATGCTGGCCGGTGCAATTCCGGCGGACCCAGCCATATTTAAAAACATGAAGGAGAGATTACATCATGGTAAACAACAATTCTTCCAATCAATTAGTTGTACCGGGAGTACAACAAGCTTTAGACCAAATGAAATATGAAATTGCAACTGAATTTGGTGTCAATCTTGGAGCAGATACCACTTCCCGTGCGAACGGTTCAGTTGGAGGAGAAATTACGAAGCGCCTTGTACAAATGGCTGAACAACAACTTGGCGGTCAAAAATTTTAATAAAATAATCAATGGCTAATAGCCCCCCTTTTTTCAGGGGGGCTTCTTAATTGAAAAAATACGCTCAGACCATCTTTCTCGGATCAACCCATTCATCATATTGTTCTGCAGTAATATAACCGGTTTGTAAGGCGGCTTCTTTTAAAGTCCACTGGTTTTGATATGCCAATTTGGCAATGGTTGCTGCCTTTTCGTAGCCGATATGCGGATTAAGTGCTGTTACAAGCATTAATGAATTTTTCACATGCTCTGCAATAACATCACGATTCGCTTCCAATCCGATTAAGCAATTGTCATTGAATGATTTCATTCCGTCACTTAGCAGCCGGACAGATTGAAGAAAATTATAGATTATCACAGGCTTAAAGACATTCAACTCAAAATTTCCCTGGCTGGCGGCAAAACCAATCGTTGCATCATTGCCAAAAACCTGACAAGCAACCATAGTTAACGCCTCACTTTGTGTCGGATTTACTTTTCCCGGCATAATAGAGCTTCCTGGTTCGTTTGCCGGAATGATTAATTCCCCTATGCCGCTTCGCGGTCCGCTTGCCAGCCAGCGAACATCATTGGCAATTTTAAACAAATTTGCCGCTAACGCCTTTAATGCTCCATGTAAATGAACAATTTCATCATGACTGGTCAAACTGTGGAACTTATTTTTAGCTGATGAAAACGGGTAGCCCGTTGCTTTTGCAACCTCTGCCGCTGCGAGATCGCCAAAATCCTTATCGGCATTTATTCCTGTGCCGACCGCTGTACCGCCAATAGCCAATTCATATATGTACTCTGTTGCCTGGTGCAGCATTTGTTCTGTTTTTTCCAGCATGGAACGCCAGCCGCTGATTTCCTGCCCCAGTGTTAAAGGTGTTGCATCCTGTAAATGTGTCCGGCCAATCTTTACGATATCTTTAAAAACGTCCTCTTTTCCTTTTGCCGTTTGCTTTAATATTTCAAGAGCAGGAAGTAATTTTTCATTTATCTCAATTGCTGCTACAATATGCATTGCCGTTGGAAAAGTATCATTCGAGCTTTGTGACTTATTTACATCATCGTTCGGATGTATTCTTTCTGTTTCACCTTGATCTTCCAGCAATTTATTTGCCCGGTTAGCAATTACTTCATTCACATTCATATTTGATTGGGTTCCGCTGCCCGTTTGCCAAACTGCCAAAGGAAATTGATCATCGTATTTACCGGCAAGTATATCATTGGATACGTTTACAATCACTTCTTTTTTAACGTTTGATAATTTCCCAAGCTTATGATTGGCAATCGCGGCTGCTTTTTTAATATGGGCAAATGCATAAATAACTTCCAACGGGATTTTTTCCACGCCGATTTTAAAATTATTTTTACTTCGCTGTGTCTGTGCACCCCAATATTTATCATTTGGAACCAGAACTTCTCCCAATGAATCTTTTTCAACACGAACGTTCTCCATCTTATAATCCCCCGATCTTTTTTCGTATTTTTCTAGATACTACATAAAGTATTCTAGCATGTATACGGTTATTTTTGCTCGTTATATATTTTTTCTTAATATACTGAATCTTTAGTTTCTTGATGTCAGGGGTACTACTGCCCTTAATCTGTGAAAAAATCAAGTGGAGCGATTCCGCCCCACTTTGATGATTTCTTAATTAAATGCCTAACTTGCAGCTGAAATGCCTTTTTGCAACTGATACATTTGATAATATTTTCCTTTAGCATGCATTAATTGCTCATGTGTGCCTTTTTCAATAATTTCACCGCGATCGAGCACAATGATTTGATCTGCATTTCGGATTGTCGATAGGCGGTGGGCAATGATAAATGTTGTCCTGCCTTCCTTTAATACTTCCATTGCCTGTTGAATGAGTGTTTCTGTTTCCGTATCAATGTTTGAAGTCGCCTCATCCAAAATCAGAATAGCAGGATCAAACGCCAGTGCCCTGGCAAACGATATTAATTGCCGCTGTCCGCTTGATAACGTACTTCCTTTTTCCAGTACCGGTTCATCAAAACCATTTTCCAGGTTATTTAAAACAAGGTCTGCGCCGACATCCTTAAGTGCCTTTTCTATCTTCTCTCTCGAGATGGAAGGATCATTTAAGCTGACATTAGATGCAATCGTTCCGGTAAAGAGAAACGGATCTTGTAAAACGATCCCCATATGTTTTCGCAGCGATTGTTTTGGCATATCATTAATATTTTTCCCGTCAATAAGGATCTTCCCGCGCTGATAATCATAGTAACGGAAAAGCAAATTCATAATCGAGCTTTTTCCTGATCCGGTATGACCGACAAGTGCAATTGTTTCACCCGGTTTTGCTTCAAAGGAAATATTTTTTAGTACATCTTCACCCTCTTTATAACCAAAATAGACGCTGTCAAAGACAACATGGCCTTTATAACGTGGCGCTGATTCTTCGCTTACATCCGTTCCCTTTTCCTCGAGAAGGGCAAATACTCTGTCTCCGGCTACGCGGGCCAATTCAAGGTTGGCAAACTGATTTACAATACCTTGTATCGGGTGAAACAGCCGGTTAACATAATCTACGAAAGCATAAAGCATGCCAAGCGAGATAATACCGGCCGCCTGAATAGATGCTCCGCCAAAGTACCAAATAAAAACGGCAATCAACAGATTCCTTAATACATTCAATAAATTATGGGAAGTTAAGGAATTTAAGCTCAACAGCTTATTTTGATATTTGAAATGCTCCTGGTTCAAATGCTCAAATTCCTGTCCTGTTTCCCTTTCTCTTCCAAAGGCCTGAATAATATTCATCCCTTGAATGGACTCATTTACCATCGCATTGATATCACTGTTCCGCGAACGGATAATCCGGTTATAAACGGAAGCGAATTTACGGTAGACAAGCATCCAAATGTAAATAATCGGAATCAGCAACAGGGATATTGCCGCAATTTTTGCATTTAAGATAAATAAAGCTACATAAATACCGAAGACGTTAATGAATCCGGTAAAAAAAGTTGAGAGTACGGTTACATACAGTTCCCGGATTGCTTCCGTGTCATTCGTAATCCGCGCGACAATTTTTCCTGCAGGCAAATTATCAAAATAACGGATCGGCAGTCGTTGGATATGGGCAAATACATCTTCGCGCATCTTTTGGATAATCCGATTGGCTGCCTTTTTTAAAAAATAATGCTGGCCGTATAGAAAAAATGCGGATAATATCAGAAGAGCAAAATATACAGCCAGAAGCTGAATGATCTTCGGGATTGCAGGTGCATAAAAGTCCATCAGTTCCTTGCGGCTTAAAAACACTGCCTCATATGATTCCTGCCGATCTCCGCTTTTTATCGTCAGGATTCCATCCTGGAAAGAACGGGTTCCATCAAAGGCAATATCCCCCTTTAAAAAGACAAAATCACGGTTCACCTGTAACACGCGTGCTTCATCCAAAATTTGCTCTTCATCTGTCAAATATATGTCACGTTTATAGTATTCCCCTTGGTAAGAGACGGCATTTTCACTATTCTCGGTACGATACCATTTCGCTTCTATTCCTAAAATATGACGGTCAATTAGCGATTTTGCGACAAATGGTCCGGCCAAATCGGCGGCAACAGAAATAGTTAGCATAATTAAAGCAAGAATAATGATCTTTTTATAGTGAAGGGCATAACGTACTAATCTTTTTCTTGTCGTCATAATAAGGATTCCTCCCTCACCGAAGCAGATTGCTGTGTGATATATTGTTTTTTGTACCAGCCATCTGTTTTTATAAGCTGTTCATGTGTTCCTTGTTCAACTATTTTCCCATCCTCCAGTACAAGGATAAGATCGGCATGCTGAACGGCAGACATACGGTGCGTTGTAATAAAAGTTGTCTTTCCTTTTCTTTCTTCCCGGATATTACGGATAATTTGCTGCTCCGTTTTTGCGTCAACGGCAGACAGCGAATCATCGAGAATAAGGATTTCCGGATTTTTAATTAAAGCCCTTGCGATCGAGATTCTTTGTTTTTGTCCTCCCGAAAGTGCAATTCCTTTTTCGCCGACGAGTGTATCTAGACCGTCTTTCAACATTTCCAGATCTTTATCAAACGCTGCAAGGCGGATTGCTTTGACAATTTCCGCTTCACCGGCATCACTTTTGCCAAAGATGATATTTTCTTTAATCGACCTTGAAAAAAGAAAATGATCCTGGGGTACATAGCCGATCCAGCTTCGCGTTTGCCGCAGCGTCTGTTCTTGAATCGGAACATCAGAAATTTGCAGTTCACCGGTACCATTCGGATATTCACGAAGCAGCTGTTTGATCAGCGTTGTCTTCCCGCTTCCGGTTTTTCCGACAATGCCGACTGTTTTCCCGCGCATGATTTCAAATTGAATACTGCTTAAATTATCATAATGAGCAGAAGGATAACGGAATGAGACGTTATCAAAGTTAATTTTTTCTGGAGTCGCAACCGTTTTTTCCGTCTCCGGATCTTTCACATCTGCTTCATAAGATAGCGTTTCCTGTACGCGATCGAGCGAGGCGTTTCCCCGTTGCATAATATTAATTAATTCACCGACGGCAAACATCGGCCATATCAGCATCCCTAAATAAACATTAAAGGAGACTAACTGTCCAAGCGTTAACGTTTGCTGAAAAACAAGATACGTACCATATCCCAATCCTATTAAATAGCTGATCCCCACTAAAATTCGTATCGTAGGCTCAAACAATGAATCAATTTTTGCCACAATCATATTTTTTTCGTAAACATCTCCGGTAAGATGCTGGAAGTTTTTGATATCCGCTTTTTCCTGGACGTATGCCCTGATAACACGAACACCCGCAACAGATTCAAGTACTTGATCGTTCAGCTCTCCAAAAGCATCCTGGGCAACAATAAAACGTTTATGAATTTTTTTCCCGTAAATAGACATCATCCAAGCCATGACCGGCAATGGCAAGATTGCCGCGAGTGTGAGTTGCCAGCTTATGAAAACACCCATCGTAAAAAGTATTGTTACCATAAAAATACTGGAATCAATCAGCGTAAGTATACCGAATCCTGCCGTCATCGATATTGCTTTTAAATCATTCGTTGCTCTTGCCATTAAATCACCGGTACGGTTTTTCTCAAAAAATGTCGGCGTCATCTTTAATAAATGCCTCATAAATTGTGAACGAAGTTTACGCTCGACAACATAGGCGCCACCAAACAACTTATACATCCATATATAAGTGACAAGATACGTAACCGCTGTGATGGCAAAAAGCGATGCCAAATAGAAAAATATTCTTTGCCATGTCATTTCACCGTAATGAATATCATCAATTGCAGTTCCCAATATTCTTGGCGGAAGCATCTCTACAACTCCGACGGCGATTAATAACACAATTGCAATCGTATATCGTTTCCACTCTTCCTTAAAAAACCAGGATAATTTCCTAAAAATTGAAAACATTTATCATTTCTCCTCCTTATTCATACTAACCGCCATCAAAATCCAATATAAAACTTGCACTTTCTTTTCTGATTACTCTTCTCATCAAAAACCCTCCCTATATTTTTTGTAATTTTTATCTCAAATGATAGCTGCGGCGGGTCAGACTAAACAAAAATCATCTCCTCTATTTCCAAACGTACGTTCTCTCTATTTTATCAATCGAACTTTCGTTTGTAAAGCAACTATCATTTAAAACCAAAAAAAGGCATACCGACTCTGCGATATGCCCGAAAAAAAGACAAATGCACAGGTGAAAATGATAAACCTGCGCAATCTGATGATAAATAATAGATTATAATATAGCAAAAGGACAGGTTATCATAGCAAAATATGCAGTTGATTTGTTATTTTTTCCTTGGATGAAAAACATTTTGATAACCTCCTTTTTCATGAAATTTCCATGTTCAATATCGTATCATTGTAATTTTAAAAAGTCAATATGTTATTTACTGTAATGATTCAAAATAATGCGTTTTTTTATCGCAGATTAAGGGGCAGTAATACCCCCGCCTCAAAAATAGAGATGAAACCAATCATTTTAGGTGGGGGATAAACTGCCCCTCCTTTATATTCTTATGTAAAACAATAAAAAAATGAAACAACAATCATGGCTAAGAAATTATTTTTTCAATAAAAACTGTCGTTTCCTTTGCTAAATCAATTTCTTTTACTTCTGAGTCTTCCAGGCGATAGGTTGATTTAATCAGACGGATGACTGGCCTTTGCGGAAGGCCGCGATTTTGTTTGACAACAACGCCGATTTCCCCTGTTCGGAGTTTCACATAATTTCCATTAGGATAAAACGCAACAGAACGTAAAAAATTCCAAACGACATTGTAGTCAAAATAATAATTGGTAAGTGCCATGATTTTTTCGCATGCTTCATATGGGTATAGCGGTCTCCCGCCGTCAGAAGCAGTAATGAAAGTATCATATGTATTTGTAACAGCAACAATTTTAGCATATAAGTGAATATCCTTGTCTTCTAAATGCTGTGGTTCCCCTGAACCATCTAAATGTTCATGATGCTGCAGGGAGACGACTGCAGAAAGGGAACTAAATTCATGATTTTTTCTTAAATAATTAAATCCTTTCCAACAGTGATGCTGCTCTTTTTCCCCTTCCTTACCGATTAAAATTTTCCCGATATCATGGAAAAGCGCACCTATCGCCAAATCACGGAGCTTCATGCGGTCAAGTCCAAGCTTTAACCCGACGACTACCGATAATATACAAACATGAAAAGAATGTATAAATAACTCATTATCCTTTGTCCGAATATCCGATAAATGAATTAGTATCTCTTTATTCATAATAATTTCTTCAATGATGGAATTTGCCACCTTACTTACAGACTTTAATTGAAAATCGCGTTCTCCAGACTGAATAAACTGATAACACTCGGATAAGACAGAAACTGCTTCTCTTTTTGTTTCCTCCTGTACCGGTTCTTCTTCATCAGCGGAAATTTGCAGTTCTTCCAGCTCTTCATTGTTCTCATATACATATAAAGCAGTAATTCCCATTTGCCTTAATCTTGCCAATAATCCGACGGTTAATGCGACTTTTTCCTGCAACAAGACACGCCCGTCACTTGATAATATCGGTTTTGCTAAGTATACACCCTGATAAACCTGATCAATCGGTAAGTATTTCATCATATCTCCCTCATTTTTACTAAATAATTCCTATCCGCAGTAGAAGTAAAAGGTCTATATAACTACTAAACACAAAAAAAGAAAGTACTTCAAGTTTAATTAGACCCATTTTTACGGAAAAAGAAAGAAGAATGGCAGGGAAATATGCCATTCTTCCTATACAGGTTTATTTATAAAGTTTTACCATTTTCATGGCTGCTTCACGATGATTTGTTATTTTACTTTAAAAGCAGTCGGACTTGTGTATTGATTATAGCGTTTTTACTTTCTATTCGTTAGCGTCATTTTATCCCCCGCATTACTTTCACAACCGCATCCATGTGAACATGATTTTCGAATGCTGCAAGCGGCGCATTTCCCTTGTTTTGCTTTTTTTACATATCGAAATAACGCCCACCCGGAATAAAAGAAAATCGCTCCTCCGAGCAAATAGCTTGCTATCATATTTACTCACCTCATCATTTTTTTACAAAAATTGGATTAGCATCCTCCCAATTTTCCTAACAAAAAGCCTGCACTATTATGAAAAACCAAGCATTTTCCCCAGATGATACACTGTAAAAGACAGAAGATAAGCGACTGCCAATGAATAACCAATAGTAAAGACAGTCCATTTTTTTGAAGCTGTCTCTTTATAAATCGTTGCCGTTGTTGCCATACATGGAACATAAAGCAGTACAAACACTAAAAAGCTATAGGCAGAAAGCGGCGTGAAAACACTGCTGATTACGCTTTGCAAAACGGCATCATTATCTGTCAAATACGTAATGTTCATCGTGGAAACAATCACTTCTTTTGCTAAAAACCCTGTAAGCAGAGCTGAGCCTGCCTGCCAAGTACCAAAGCCTAATGGCGCGAGAACCGGTGCAAGCCACCCGCCAAAAGCTGCGAGAAAACTTTCATTCATTGCAACATCGAAACCGCCGGATCCGGCATAGGAGAGAAGCCAGATCATACAGGAACCGGCAAAGATAAAAGTACCTGCTTTTTTAACAAAGCCTTTTCCCTTGTCCCATGTAGAGCGCCACAATGATTGAAACTGCGGAAACCGGTACGGGGGAAGTTCAATGACAAAGACGGAAGAATCCCCTTTTAAAATTGTCTTGGAGAATAAATTGGCAAACGCCAGTGCAAGCAGGATCCCCAAAACATATAATGACAGCACAACAAGCGCCTTATTTTTAGCAAAAAAAGCACCAACAAATAACGCATATACAGGGAGCCGTGCCGAACAGGACATGAATGGATTTAACAGAATCGTTAATAATCGTTCGCGCGGTGTCTCAATTGTCCTTGCTGCCATGATTCCCGGAACGTTGCAGCCAAATCCAATGATCATCGGAATAAAAGCTTTCCCGTTTAAACTTACTGCCTCCATTATCCGATCCATTATGACAGCCACCCGTGCCATATAACCGGAATCCTCTAACAAAGAAATGAAGAAGAAAAGAATAAAGATTTGCGGTACAAAGACAAGCACACTGCCCACTCCGGTGATGATCCCATCGTTAACTAACGCCTCAATGAAAGGGGAAACGCCAAGAAACGAAAGACCGTTATTAATTGTTGAAGCGAGCGGCCCGTTCATGAATCCGTCCAATGCATCGGAAAGCGGGGTTCCGAGCCAGTCGAAAGTCAACATAAATATTACATAAAAAATTGCGAAAAAGATTGGAATGCCAAGAAATTTATTTGTGACAATCATGTCGATTTTTTCTGATAAAGGTATAATTGAGCTTTTTTTCACATAAGCAGCCGCTTTTAAAATATCTTCAATTGCTATCTGTCTTTTTTGATAGATAAATTGGTCCAGTTTTATTTGCACTGCACTTTCCGCTTCGTTGTGGATTTCAGCCAATGCATATCCGCCAATCCGTTCTGCAATGTATCCGCATACAGATTTATTTCCTTCCAGCGCCTGAATTGCCAGCCATCTTAACGGTTGTTTCGTTTTCCCCTTTAAAAGTTTCTCAAGTTTACTTATTGCTGTCTCGATTTCTTTTCCATACTCAATGAAAAGCTTTTTCCGCTTATTATCCGCAACCGCCCTTGTTATTCCCTCTGCAAGCTCATTGCAGCCCGCCCCGGTTCTGGCGATGATTGGAAACACAGGAATTCCAAGTACATTAGACAGCTTTACCGGATCGATGGAAAACCCGCGATGATTGGCAACATCCATCATATTTAATCCAGCTACAAGCGGCTTTCCGTATTCAAGAAGCTGGAGTGTTAAATGCAGGTTCCGCTTTAACTGTGATGCATCGATAATATTTAAACAAATATCCGGATGTGCAGTTAAAAAGAACTGGCTTACAACCCCCTCATCTTTCGAAATTGGATTCAGCGTGTATACGCCGGGGAGATCGATCAATTTTGCTTTTTTATTTTTCAATTGGCCAATCTTCTTTTCCACTGTAACCCCGCTCCAATTACCAACGTACTCATATGAGCCGGTTAATTGGTTAAACAGCGATGTCTTTCCTGTATTGGGGTTCCCAACTAACGCAATATTCATTAGATTTTTTCCACCTTTATCGTTAATGCCTGCTTTCTGCGGATCCCGATTGTTTGTCCACCGGATTCTATGATATAGGGGCCGCCAAATGGTAACTTGTATTTGATACATACTTTCGCCCCTTTGATAAGGCCAAAGTCAATTAATCTTCTACGGACCGTTGGATCTGTTTGCGAAATGTCGACAATCCGGACCTGCTCATTTTTATGCGCTTCCCTAAACAAAAAAATCACCTTCGTTACTATATAATTGAGAATGATTATCTTTATTATATATCAATGAACATATTTTTCAATGACTATTATCACAATAAGAAAAACCTGTAAAGTATTTGCGCGGGCTTATGTAATATTT
>JAGKQJ010000048.1 GCA_017898095.1 Bacillaceae bacterium Marseille-Q3522
CTGTTATTGGGGATGCAGCCTATTCCGAAAAAGGGAATATCGAATATACAAAAAAGAATTTTGAAACTAATAGATCAAAAATAAGGGTAAAATAAAACCCATGAACAAAAAAGACGACTTAAAATTCACATTTATGAATTTTAAAGTCGTCTTTTTATTGCGTGCTTAAAAAATGCTAGAAAAACCGAAGGTTTTTAGTGCCCTCCTTCATTCAACTCTATTTTTCCTTTCATTCTAGTCTATTTTTTTTAGATAAGCATATACATAACATAAATTCTATTATCTGCAGGAGGTACGAATTTATGAAGCGTTTAGTCGGACTTATTCTTACCATGCTTATTTCCCTTGCTATTATTTATGATTTGCGGACCGGAACCCTGCCCAGAGAGGAACCGGAATCAATAGAGGCTGCCTCACCGGCTGCTGTGGAAGATATCGCTTTTTTTGAAAAAGAAATTACGGCCGGAGATACGCTTATTTCTATCGTGGAAGAACAGCTGCAATCGGCGATACCTGTTACAATTCCGGAAGTAATCAGTGATTTTCAACAATTAAATAATGGACTGCCTCCTGAAGACATGCAGATGGGAGAAACGTATAAATTTCCTGATTATCGTGATGAGCAGCAATAACGGATTGTACTTCTTGTCATTTCCCCATATTCATTGTTACAATAATGGAGAGGAGCGAGTATGTGATATAACTATCCAATAATAAAAGGGGCGAATCACGGTTGAGTGAAATAATACATCGTACAAAAACGCGGCCGGTAAGAGTAGGGAATTTAACGATTGGCGGAAGTAATGAACTTTTTATTCAAAGTATGACTACGACAAAGACACATGATGTCGATGCTACAGTCGCAGAAATTAAACGGCTGGAAGAAGCAGGCTGTCAGCTTGTGCGCGTTGCCTGTCCGGATGAAAGAGCGGCGAATGCGATTCCGGACATTAAAAAACGGATCAATATTCCTCTCGTGGTCGATATTCATTTTGATTATAAATTAGCGCTAAAAGCAATTGAAGGCGGTGCCGATAAAATCCGCATCAATCCCGGGAATATCGGGAGAAAAGAAAAAGTCGAAGCAGTAGTGAAGGCTGCCAAAGCGAAAGGAATTCCGATTCGCATCGGTGTCAATGCCGGTTCACTTGAAAAACGGATATTGCAAAAATACGGTTATCCAACTGCCGATGGAATGGTAGAAAGTGCTCTTTATCATATAAAAATTTTAGAAGACCTGGATTTCCATGATATTATCGTCTCCATGAAAGCATCAGATGTAAATTTAGCCATTGAAGCTTACGAAAAGGCGGCACGGGCTTTCGATTATCCGCTTCACTTAGGAATCACCGAATCCGGTACGTTATTTGCAGGTACGGTAAAAAGTGCGGCCGGACTTGGTGCGATACTCAACAAAGGAATCGGCAATACGCTGCGTATCTCCTTGAGTGCCGATCCGGTTGAGGAAGTAAAAGTTGCGAGAGAATTGCTAAAGGTATTCCATCTATCGTCAAACGCTGCTACGCTGATTTCGTGTCCGACCTGCGGCAGGATTGAAATTGATCTTATTAGCATTGCAAATGAGGTGGAGGAGTACATTCAAAAAATCAAAGCTCCGATTAAAGTTGCCGTCTTAGGCTGTGCCGTTAATGGCCCGGGAGAAGCAAGAGAGGCGGATATCGGGATTGCTGGTGCTCGCGGAGAAGGTCTGCTTTTCCGTAAAGGAAAAATTGTCCGCAAGGTGCCGGAAGAAACCATGGTAGACGAGCTTAAGAAAGAAATTGATCAAATTGCAGAGGAATATTTTGCAAAGAAAGCCGCTGAAGAAAAAGCAAAGGAGACGGAAGCTCCGTCCGCATTGTAATTCAGTTTTAGGCAGAACGGACCATCATTCCGTACCGTAATGTTTCAACTTCATAAACCAGGCTGCAGGAAGTGTGTTCTTCGTTGAAAATTTTCTTCTCCACCTGATAAATAAAAAGCCGGGCATCCGCCCGGCTTTTTATTTCCCAACAGCAACGCTCCTAACTCAGGCTGCTTAGAAAAAAGGCATTACGAATATACCGAGGATGATCGCCACTACGCCAATTCCAATTGCCCAACTTCCCAATGCTGAGGCATTTCTCCGTCTGGCAACAAAGCCAAGAATAACACCGACTATTCCTAAAAATACCGGCATTATGAATAAGGAGATAATTGAAACCGCCAAAGCGCAAAATCCCCATACACCCGCATTGTTCCTTTCTTTTACATCGTTCCTATCGTAATTATTCTCTTCCCGTCTTCCTTCTCTTTGAGGAGAGACTGGGTCGGCAAATTCCGCGGCAGTTTCTTCTCTAAAATCGTTATTATTTTGTATGTCATTATCATAATGATCTGCCATTTTACTGTTCCCTCACTTTCTTAATAGGAGCATTAATTAGTATAGGCAAAAATGCTTCTTTTAAAGATGTTAAAGTTTTCTTAATGATGTGATATGCCTTTCACCTATAAGCATTACAATGTAACAGAGTTCGAAAATTCCTATTCGTGAAAAAAGAACCTGGAATAATCTCCAAGTTCTTTTCTGAATGAACGTAAACTTTAGGGGAGGCTATCTGTTGTTAAGCACCAGTTTTATGACAGCATTCCGGACAAAGACCGTAAATTTCAAATTTATGATCTGAAATATCATACCCTTTCAAGCTATCCTTAAGTTCTGTCATCGGGCAGGTTTCAATTTCCTTCGTTTTTCCGCACGATAAACAGATAAAATGATGATGGTGATGAGCGTGGGCACAGGCAAAACGAAAATGCTTCTCACCTGATAATTCCGTCATTTCCAGAATTCCAAGTTCGACAAATAAAGATAAATTCCGGTAAATGGTATCAAAGCTCAGCCCCGGATAATCACCCTTCAAGTCGTCCAGTACATCTTTCGCCGTTAAATACTTGTCATTTTCAGAAAAAAGCTGCAGCAGTTCCTCTCTTTTTCCGGTATGTTTATAGCCATGTTCTTTTAACATCGATAATGCTTGATCGATATTCATTTTATTCACCTTCTTTATAAAGCAATGCAGTAATGATTTTTTTAAAGAAAATCATCAATAGTAAAATCGCGATGGAAATCATGACAATCGTACCGCCTGGAGCAAGATCAAGGTAGAAGGAAAGCAGCAGCCCGCCCGTGACCGAGATTTCTCCAAATAAAATTGAAAAGCAAATTGTCTGTTTAAAGCCTTTGGCAATACGAATACTTGCCGCAACCGGCAATGTCATCAGGGCAGAAACAAGCAGGATACCGACAATCCGCATCGCAGCAGCAATTACAAGTGCGACCATAACAATAAAAATAATATGGATAAGTTTTGCAGGTATCCCCGATGCCTTTGCATGCTCCTCATCAAAGGAAAGCAGGAATAATTCTTTATAAAGAAAGAAAACAACGAGCAATACAACAATACTTAATCCTGCAATTACGTATAAATCAGCACGGCTAACTGCACTGACACTGCCAAATAAATAATTAAATAAGTCCGTATTAAAACCGTCTGCCAAAGAAATAAAAATAACACTTAAACCGATACCGCCAGATAAGATAATCGGAATAGCTAATTCCTGGTAATGTTTATAAACAGTTCTTAATTTTTCTATCAATATCGAGCCTGCCACGGAAAAAGTCATTCCCAAATATAACGGGTTTAGTTGGGCATTAACCACTGATTGCTTTTCCAATAACAGACTTGCGGCAATTCCCGCAAGCGTAACGTGGCTTAGTGCATCTGCAATTAAGGAAAGCCGTCTGACAACAATAAAAACACCTAATAATGGTGCAATTATACCAATAATGATCCCGGTATAAAAAGCATTTTGTAAAAATTCATATTGAAATATCTCTAATAGCATTACCTGACTCCTTCAAGATGATGATGATGATCATGGTCTAAGATTTTTACATCATGTCCGTAAAATCCTGAAATTTCTTTTTCTTTATATTGTTGAAAGCCTTCGGCATCACCGTGAAAATAAAGTTGCTTATTCAAGCAGGCAATATGAGAAACTTTATCTGTAATCGTTCCAATATCATGAGTGACAAGCAATAGCGTCATTCCGAACTGCTTATTTAAATTATCCAGCATTTCGTAAAAAGATTGTACATTCTCGGCGTCAACGCCAACTGTCGGCTCATCTAATATCAGCAATTCCGGATTATTGACCAATGCCCTGGCAATGAAGGTACGCTGCTGCTGCCCGCCGGATAATTCCCCGATATTCTTCTTGTGAAATTTCATTAATCCCACAGTATTAATCATTTCAAGAACTTTTTCTTTGTCTGCTTTTGAAGGTTTATGAAATAAACCGATTTTCTTTGTTAATCCGCTTATGACAACTTCATAAACGGTTGCGGGAAAGCCTGTATTGAAGGAATTAGCCTTTTGGGAAACGAAACCGACTTGCTGCCAATCCTTAAAGGCTGCAATGCTTTGCCCAAAAAGGCGGATATCTCCGCTTTGCGTTTTTAGCAAACCGAGCATTAATTTTAATAACGTTGATTTGCCGGATCCATTCGGACCGACGATTCCTAAAAAATCTCCTTTATTCACTGTAAGTTGAACATTTTCTAAGACAAAGTCACGCTCATATTTGTAGGAGAGGTTTTGCACTTGAATGATAGCTTCTTTCATTTTATCACCTTTTAATCAAGAATCATTACGATTTACAAAAAGAAGTATACATGAACTTCTTTCTATTGTAAAGAAATCCCGCTTATTCCCGCCTATTCTGCCGCATTATCTCTTGTTCCCCGCAAATTACACACGTTACTTAGCTTTCCTAAATGTTTGGATTATGCTTTATAACTTGTTTTTTACTTCAATGATAAACTTATCAAGAACTGGGGAACACGGGTTACTAACACTTTTATCAGAGAAAAAAGTTCGCACAAAATGGACTGTCCGTTCATATGTTTTTTTAGAAGGAGTGATAAAATGAGTATTTTCCATTCGATAATCAATCAAAAAATAAATACGGTGTCAGATGAGGATTTATGGCAATATGCCAAGCAATTTAAAATAAATGTCACAAAGGACCAGGCAAAAAAAATTGCCAGTTATTTACGAGGGAAAAAAATAAACATTTTTAATGATGACGAGCGTAAAAAAGTAATTAGAGAAATTGCCGGTGTAACTGGTCCGGAGACGGCAAAAGAGGTGAATCAGCTGTTTTTATTGCTAACGAAAAACTTATAGAGGATGTTCAAAAAGTCACCAAATGAAATGCGCGAAAACTTAGGCGATTGCTACTTAAACAACTAATGAGAATGATCGCCGACTTATTGAACACTCCCTTATAGGGCACTTGAGGTTGGAAGGCGAACTGGAAGATACCGTTCTTTTCGATCTCGCCAACACTTTTATAGTGTGCATCGCTCTCATGCGGGAACCGGTATCCCAATTCGTCTCCGGCCTTGATTCATTTTTACGGTCTTGATTCACAGACAAGGCGTTTCTTATTGTCTTTAGGATTTTAAAATTTCATCCAATAATTGTTCATTAAATATTCCTTCTCTTAGCATCGCAATTTCAAATTTGTATGGAGGCTTCTTATTTTTCTTATCCTCACCAACGTATGGAGTTTCCAAAATTTTCGGGATATCCTCGAGTTGCGGATGATGAACAATGTAATTCAGCGCTTTGAAGCCGATATGGCCGAAGCCGATATTTTCATGACGGTCCTTGCGCATTCCGCGTTCATTTTTGCTGTCATTTATATGCAACACTTTCAACCTGTCCACACCGATTACTTGATCAAACTTTTCTAACACACCATCAAAATCTTCGACAATATTGTAACCGGCATCGTGGGTGTGACACGTATCAAAGCAAACGGAAAGCTGTTCATTATAGGTTACCCCATCGATGATCATTGCCAGTTCTTCAAATGCCTTGCCGCATTCCGATCCCTTTCCGGCCATTGTTTCTAAAGCAATTTGTACTTTTTCTTTTCCAGTTAATACTTCATTTAAGCCTTCCACGATTTTTTTAATCCCCGCTTCGGTTCCTTCGCCGACATGGGCACCGGGATGCAGGACAATTTGTTTGGCGCCGATAGCCTCCGTCCGCTCAATTTCTGATCGCAAAAAGTTAACTCCAAGTTCAAAAGTAGCAGGGTTATTTGTATTGCCAATATTTATAATATAAGGTGCATGAACAATGATTTCCTTTATACCATTTTCTTCCATATGTTTCCTGCCGGCAGCAATGTTTAAGTCCTCGATTTTTTTTCTGCGTGTGTTTTGCGGTGCTCCCGTATAAATCATAAATGTATTCGCTCCATATGAAACAGCTTCTTCACTGGAAGCAAGCAGCATTTTTTTCCCGCTCATTGATACATGTGATCCGATTTTCAACATTCTTCCTTCCCCTTTTCTCTAACTTTTTTCATGTCGTGATTTTTTGATTTGAGACCAATGTCCGCGAAAATCCGGCGTGATTTGTGGAACAGAATCTCCCCTCCATTTGCAGAAACAAATTTATATTTTTTTATTTCTTGCGCTGCAGCCGGTTTTTGCGCTTTTTCAGCTTTTCTGCCTGTAGCTGAAGTTTCTTCTTATACCCTGGCTTTATTTTTTTTGGTTTTTTTACGATCTTGTTTACCTGCTTGTCCATCTCTCCTGTTTTCTTAAGCCTTTTTTTCCGTTTATTACGATCTGCTAATTCAACCCACTCGCCATTCTTTAATTCCACATGCTGAAAAACGATACCTCTGCTTTCAAGCTGTGCGAGGGCATTCTCATCTTCCGGTTCATAGATGGTCAGCGCAGTTCCCGATGTTCCGGCACGTGCAGTCCTGCCGACACGGTGAATATAAAAATCCGTATCTTTCGGCAATTCATAATTTATCACATGACTAACTCCCTGAATATCAATTCCTCTTGCCGCCAAATCTGTGGCAACAATGTACTGAAAATCCAAATCTAAGATTTGCTTCATGATTTTTTTCCGTTCCCGCGGAGATAAATCACCATGCAAACGCCCTGCTTTTAATCCTTTTTCTAAAAGAAAATCCGCTAATTCATCTGCCTGTTTCTTTGTGTTTGTAAAAACAATTGCTAAATAAGGATTAAACGCATGTAAAATGTCGCAAACGAGTGCTGCTTTGTTTTTATGCCTTGCCGGGAGCAATAAGTGTTCGATATTTTCGGCAGCGGCTTGTTTTTCGCCAATTCGAATATAGGTTGGATTGGCAAGATATTTTTTCAGAAACGGTTTTAATTTTTCCGGTATCGTTGCAGAAAAAACGAGCATTTGCAATTGTTCCGGCATTCTTGCGGCAACTTGATCCACTTCCGCGATAAAGCCCATATCCAGCATTAAATCTGCTTCATCAGCGACAAGGATTTTTGCAGTGTGAACAAATAGTGCCTGCTCTGTGATTAACGAATAAATACGGCTCGGCGTTCCGACAACTATTTGCGGCTGCTGCTTCAATTTTTCAATTGCTCGTTGCTTGTCTGTTCCGCCGATATATAAGCGGACGGCAACCGCCTCTTCTTCCGATGCATGTGCCGTTATTTTTAAAATTTCCTGATAGATTTGTCGTGCCAGCTCTCTTGTCGGAGCGATGATCACGGCTTGGACAATTTTTTCAGCCGAATCGATTTTTTGCAGGATCGGTAACAGATAAGCATGGGTTTTTCCCGATCCCGTTTGTGACTGGCCGACAGCACTTTCGCCTTTTAAGACAACTGGAATAAACCGTTTTTGAATTTCAGTTGGTTCATAAAAACCGAGTTCCTTTACTGCTTCAATTATATATGGTTTGAATCGAAATTGTGAAAATTTTGTTTCGTTTATCATAGTTCTACTCCTTTACTTCTACTTACGTAAGTGTACCATGTATGCAAGAGAAAGCCTAATAATCGTTAATGAAATATCCTTTTTCCGATAGCTTGCATACGATAAAAGAAGAGAAATTCATTTTTTTACGGTGAAGATCCTCATATTTTAGCCAATTGTAGAGGAGTTTTTCAATTCAAACGGGAGAAAGTCTCCATCGGAATCGCGAGAATTTAGTCCGTAGAGACAGGTACGCTTCCAGTTAGCGAATTTAGGAGGAATGAAGGATGATATTTCCCAGACAAGCAATGCCGCCAAGATCACTGCCTCCGTTTTTAGGGATGGGACCAGGGATGATGAGAAGGCCATATCCCCCGATGAATAATGGCGGCGGCTTGCTTTCAAGACTATTTGGAAACAGGCATCAACCAGTAAGAGGAGGCGGTCTATTTTCCGGGCAAGCCGCGGGAGGGGCAGCTAGAGGGGCTGCAGGAGGAGGCGGGTCTCTGTTAAAAACATTAACAAATCCTGCAGCTATCAACAATTTTGTTACAAATACACAAAAAGTACTTTCCACGGCACAGCAGATCGGACCGATGGTTGAACAATATGGACCGCTTGTAAAAAATCTGCCATCTTTATGGAAGGTGTATCAAGGCATTAACAGCCAATCTTCTGACAAAGAAACAACAGAAGACAAGAAAGAAAGCACAACTGAAAAACGCCGCAAAGCAAGGCCAGATGTACGAAAGGCAAAAAGAACAACAACGAACGTTGAACGTGAGAATGTTGCTAAAAAACAGCAAGCAAAAATTTCAGTTCCAAAATTATATATTTAGTCTCTATATTTACACAATGTTAACCGTAAAAAAAGCCATACTTCAATGGATATGTTATAATAAAGCGGACAATGATCAAAAATTGGAGGACTTTTTCATATGAAAGTGATAAAAATAGCTCCTCGCGGCTACTGCTATGGAGTGGTAGATGCAATGGTAATTGCCCGTAATGCCGCATTAGATAAATCGCTGCCAAGGCCAATTTATATCCTTGGCATGATTGTTCATAATAAACATGTCACAGACGCATTCGCTGAAGAAGGCATTATTACACTGGACGGAAAAAATCGAAAAGAAATACTCGAACAGGTTCATGAAGGAACAGTTATTTTCACCGCCCACGGAGTTTCTCCGCAAGTTCGTGAGCTGGCAAAGCAAAAGGGACTTGTCGTCTTGGATGCAACTTGTCCGGATGTTACAAAAACACATGAGCTAATTTATAAAAAAGAAAAAGAAGGCTATCAAATCATTTATATCGGCAAAAAAGGCCATCCGGAGCCTGAAGGCGCCGTTGGAGTTGCCCCGCATGTTGTGCATCTTGTCGAAACGGAAAAAGATGTTGATAATCTTAAAATAGACAGTGACAAAATAATTGTCACGAATCAAACGACAATGAGCCAATGGGATGTTGCCCATCTCATGGATTCCATCCGCAAAAAATATCCGCACGCAGAATTTCATAAAGAGATCTGCCTTGCAACCCAAGTACGGCAGGAAGCAGTCGCCGAGCAGGCAGGGGAAGCGGATGTAACGATTGTAGTCGGTGACCCGAAAAGCAATAATTCCAATCGTCTTGCCCAGGTTTCGCAAGAAATTTCCGACACAAAAGCATACCGCATCGGAGATATTTCCGAGCTGCAGCTTGAATGGATCAAGGATGCAGAAAAGGTTGCCGTAACAGCCGGGGCTTCTACGCCGACACCGATTACGAAAGAAGTCATCACCTTCTTAGAGCAGTTTGATCCGGCAGACGAAACAACCTGGAAACGGGAAAAATCCGTGCCGTTAAATAAAATATTGCCAAAAGTAAAGCGTCGCTAACTTCTATATCACGTTCAAGGCCGGGGATAAGAAAAAATCCTGCGGCCTTTTTTTCTTATCCCCGGCCTTGATGAGGGAAGGCCACCATTTCTAAGCGCAGCGTAGGCGAGATTTTAATTAGGTTGCGTAAAGTCCCGAAGTATGTATTACATACCTTTGTCAGACGCTTTGCTTACTTTTAATTACGTTCTTATCAAATCTTATTTTTCCGTATATCCCTGTCCCGATGATAAATAACCCAACAATAAACAGGACAATATTAGGTCCAAACAAATTTCCTAATGGTGCTGCTAGTGTAATCCCTACAAGTCCTGTCACATTATTTAATGAATTAATGATACTGAATACCCGTCCGCGATTTTTTTCCTCACTGTTTGTCATCACTAAACTGGAAAAGGATGTCTGCATGATTCCATAAAAAAATCCCAATAAAAACAGCAATACATAGAGCAGATAAAAACTTTCATTGAAAACATTATATTATGAAAAAACTTTAATTTTAATAATTACAAATAAGTATAGAAATAAATATACTTTCTAAACACTGTAAATAGTTTTAAATGTTCTAGTGTAGATAATTTTTCAACCTAACCGAATCAGCAAAACCGGAACGGGTCGGTGCCGATTTCAGAAGCAAAAAAGTTTACAACATAATTCTTTTCGGCAGCGAGCTTCGTTAAACGCCGGGCGACTCCCTGCTTCATCACTTTTTCGACATTATGACCGGGATCGATCATATTAAGGCCTGCCATTTTCGCATCATGGGCAACGTGATAATAAATATCTCCTGTTACGTATACATCCGCACCTTTCATCTTCGCAGAGCGCCAATATTTATTACCGTCGCCGCCGAGAACGGCAACCTTTTTCACCTTATCAGACAATTCACCGACAACCCGTACTCCTTCTACATCCAATGCTTTTTTCACATATTTAGCAAAATCATCTAAAGTCATCGCTTCTCTTAAATAACCGATACGCCCAAGTCCGAGCGCTTTCCCTTGATTTGCCAACGGATAGAGGTCAAATGCAACTTCTTCGTACGGATGAGCTTTCAGCATTGCAGAAAGCACCTTTTTTTCAATCGAAACGGGAAAAATCGTTTCGATTCTTTCTTCCTTTACATGCTCGAGAACACCTTTCTCCCCAATGTAAGGATTCGCACCTTCATTTGGCAAAAATTCTCCGTTTCCCGCTACGGAAAAAGTACAATGGCTGTACTTGCCTATTGCACCGGCACCTGCATCACCAATTGCTTTTTTGACTTTATCAACGGCTTCTTCGGGAACAAATACGGCTAATTTTTTTAATTTTTCCGTAAAGGTCGGTACCAGCACTTCGGTATCTGTTAATTGCAAAGCTTCCGCGAGAAGGTCGTTTACCCCTCCTTCTGCGACATCTAAGTTCGTATGGGCTGCATAGACTGCAATATCGTGTTTGATTAATTTTTCTACGATTCTTCCTTCCGGCGTTTCCGTTTGAATGGCAGCCAGCGGGCGAAAAATCGGCGGATGATGGGCAATAATCAATTGGACATTTTTTGCGATTGCTTCGTCAACTACGTCTTCCAGAACATCGAGGGCAATCATCACATTGGCAATTGGTTTTGCCAGCGAGCCAATTTGCAAACCGATTTTATCCCCTTCTACCGCCAATTTTTTCGCGGAAAAAGACTCAAACATCTCAATAATTTGATATCCGTTTACTTGTTTCATTCGTGTAATATCTCCCTTACAAATGCGATTTTTTTGCGCAATTTCTGTTTTTTATGTAATAATGCTGCTGTTTCTTCGGTTTTTTCCAGTTCTTTTAATATCATTTCCCATTTCTGCTTTTCCCTGCACCACTTTTTTTGAAACGCAGCTGATTTTTCCCGCCGCAAAAACGGGCCGAATAACATATCTGCTTCCGACATTACGGCTGTTCCTTTTTCTGCAACTAATATTTCATATATTTTATGATCTTCCTCCAAAATTTCTTCCGCTATTAAAACCCAGCCGTTTTCCGCAAGCCAGAACCGGATCGCCGCTGCATGAATATTCGGCTGTAAAATCAGCCGTTTTACGTATGTCAGTTTTTGCTTCCCCTGATCCAGAATTTTCACAATAAGGGGGCCGCCCATGCCGGCAATCGTGATGCAGTCCACTTCGTTTTCTTGCACTACTTCCAAGCCGTCCCCTTTTCTGACAGCAATTTTATTTGCTAAACCGGCCTGTTTTACCTGACGTTTTGCAGTTTGATACGGACCTTCCGCAATTTCGCCCGCAATCGCAAAAAGAACGGAGCCTTTCGCGACCGCATAACAGGGTAAATAGGCATGATCCGACCCGATATCGGCAATTCTGCTGCCGAAAGGAATATAACGGATCAGTGTTTCCAAGCGCTTTGATAATTTGTCTATATTCATTTTACAGTCCGGAATTTACAATAATTCCAGGTCTTCTCTCCTTTTCGCAAGCATTTCTGACTAGATCTTTTTACTGTTTCTATTTTAGCCTTTTTCAAATAATAAAAAAAGTCCTCCATGAATGCAAAGGACTTTTCTAGATTTTCTAAATTACGCAAGAAGCAGCATATTTTTGTTTTCAATGTCTATTTTAACTCCGACAGCCATTCGGCCATTTCTCCTGTTTTTTCTGCAGGAATAAGTCCCGCGGGCATTGGAGTTCCGGGAACACCATTTATCAAAACGTTTTCAATTTCTTCAATAGAAAGACGATCCCCCACCCCTGTTAACTCCGGACCGGAAACGCCCTGATATTGCTCGCCGTGGCAACTGATACAGCCTTGTTGCGTATAAAGCTCTTCCGGTGTTAAATTAGCCGTTTCATCGGCAGCATTTCCTTCTTCACCAGTTCCCTCTGTCAGGTTTTTAAAATCTCCCAAGCCTTTAAATGAAAGCAAGAACATTGCCAGAACACCAACTGCCATGATCATGATAAACGGAACCAGCGGATTTCGCTTCATTGCATACCCCCCCTTGTATGTAAGACCTTACAAACACTTTTTATTTTAACGGAAAAAATGCCGGAGGGAAAGTCCTAACAGTAACTTTTATCACACCAGCTCCTTAAATTAGCTATTATCTTTTCAAGTAAAAATCTAAAGGAAATCAGGTTGAAATTCCTTTGAATCTTGAGGTGATGATTTTACTCCGTTAAAATATAACACTCTTTTAGGAGAGGGTTTCATCTTCATCTGCGCAAAAAAAATACCGGAGCAGATTTGCAAAATAATAATTAATTCAGTAAAATAAATAAAAAAATAGCTCACTTCTTGTGAAAGAAGTAAACTATTTTCTGATCCCTTTCGTATTCCCTACCCTCAAGTAGCGGAAATTACTTCCTTTTTTAATATTTTCGGTGAAGACCGTGCCTCTAAGCGAGGCTAAATTAGGGTAGAGTTTCCACCCGATTCTTATAGATTAGCTTGCCCGTGCCACGATTATTCTAAAAAGTCTTTTAAACGTTTGCTTCTGCTCGGATGACGGAGTTTTCGCAATGCTTTTGCTTCGATTTGTCTGATCCTTTCTCTCGTAACGCCGAATACTTTGCCCACTTCTTCGAGTGTTCTTGTCCGGCCGTCATCGAGACCGAAGCGCAGGCGCAGAACATTTTCTTCCCGGTCTGTCAATGTGTCGAGTACATCTTCAAGCTGCTCTTTCAATAATTCATAAGCAGCATGATCCGAAGGCGAAGTTGCGTCCTGATCTTCGATAAAGTCTCCCAGATGAGAATCGTCTTCTTCACCGATCGGCGTTTCAAGCGAAACAGGTTCCTGGGCAATTTTTAAAATTTCCCGGACTTTTTCTGGCGTTAAATCCATGTCTTCGGCTATTTCTTCCGGAGACGGTTCACGCCCTAAATCCTGCAGTAACTGTCTTTGTACTCGTATCAGCTTATTAATGGTTTCCACCATATGAACAGGAATACGGATTGTCCGCGCCTGATCTGCGATTGCTCTGGTAATCGCCTGCCGGATCCACCAGGTTGCGTACGTGCTGAATTTAAAGCCTTTATCATAATCAAATTTTTCTACTGCTTTTATTAAGCCCATGTTTCCTTCCTGGATCAAATCCAAAAAGAGCATGCCGCGGCCGACGTAGCGTTTTGCAATACTGACAACGAGACGGAGATTTGCTTCCGCAAGACGGCGTTTTGCCTCTTCATCCCCCTGCTCAATCCGCTTCGCCAAAATGACTTCTTCCTCGGCAGATAACAGGTCAACACGGCCGATTTCTTTGAGATACATGCGAACCGGATCATTTATTTTTACACCTGGAGGGACGCTTAAATCATTCAGATCAAATTCTTCTTCACCTTTTTCTATTTCCTGTGCATCCGGATCTTCGTCATCTGAATCTCCGACCAATTCAATTCCCTGGTCTCCGAGAAATTCATAAAATTCATCCATATGATGGGAGTCAAGTTCAAAACTGGCCAATTTTTCTGCGATATCATCATGCGCAAGCACACCTGTTTTTTTCCCTTGTTCCGTTAATTGCTCTTTTACTTGATCTAAGGTTAATTCTGTTTCAACCTCTTTTGAACGGGCTGATTTTTCAGCCATATGTCCCCCTCCTTCCAAAATTCAAAGACAATACCAACCTCATATGAGTATTCTGTACTCTCCCGGTTGAAAATCTTGCAAAAATATCTTTAAAGTGACTTTTGCAGCTGTTGAATTTCTGTCAGTAATTGTAAAGCTTTTTCCATGTCACTTAGCTGCTCTGCTTCTTTTAATTCGCTTTGTTTGTGTTTTATCTTT
This sequence comes from Bacillaceae bacterium Marseille-Q3522, assembly GCA_017898095.1. Lineage (GTDB taxonomy): Bacteria > Bacillota > Bacilli > Bacillales > Cytobacillaceae > JAGKQJ01. The sequence goes on from JAGKQJ010000048.1 coordinate 14,465, forward strand.
AACATTTTTTTATGCTTTAACACATGATGAATATAATCGTGTAATGCCTGTTCGCTCAGTTCTTCTTCAGCCTCGATCATTTCAATATCGGCAATGAGTGATTTTAACTTTTCATCATCGATAAAATTAATAAAGGCACTGACATTAGCATCATTCCCATTTTCATAAAAAGCTAACATATAAGTGAAAATTGCCTGATGATCATCAATATTAAAGGTATTTCCTTTCAGTATTTCCTGAACCTTATAAGCTAAGTCACTCGATTTAAGCATACATGCCAACAAACTTCTTTCCGCATTATAATAAGCAGGATGAATCTCCCGTGACTTCTTTATCATATGCGATTGCAGTTTCGGAGTATGCTCTTCTCCGGTTTTCCTTTTTCGCTTTTTTGAAAAATGAATTTGTCTTAGCTGTTCCTGCAAAGCCTCAAGTGTTAAGGAAAATTCTTGCGCAAGCTGGCGTAAATAATGATCCCGTTCCACTGCGTTATCAAGCTTCGCTATTTCTTCTAATAATTGTTCTATATAAAGAAGGCGTTCTCCTTCATTTTTCAGGTTTTTTTCTCTGCGGTAATAAGCAAACTTAAAGCCCATAAAAGTAACACTTGCTGATGTAATCTCATGATAAAACTTTTCATTGCCATACTTGTTTATATACTCATCAGGATCCAGTCCTTCCGGCAGCATGGTAATTTTGATCTGGCATCCTGCTTCACTTAACATCGTTGCTGCCCGGAAGGCAGCTTCCATACCGGCGTGATCCCCGTCAAAACAAATTGTTACACCCTGCACATTTCTTCTAAGTATTGCAACATGTTCATCTGTTAAGGATGTCCCCATTGTGGCAATACCATTTTCTATTCCTGCCCGGTCAGCAGAAATCACATCTGCAAACCCTTCAAAAAGAACTGCCTGTTGATTTCTTTTTATTGATGGTCTTGCCAAGTGTAAATTATATAAAATTTTACTTTTTTGAAAAATTGCTGTTTCCGGACTATTTAAATATTTGGGCCCATCGTCCCCTATTGACCTCCCGGAAAACGCAACAATTTTCCCATTGCGATCAAAAACCGGAAACATGATCCGGTTACGAAATCGATCAAAATAACTTTCATCCTGTTTTCGGCGAATAATGATGCCGGCTTGTTCCAGTATGCTTGGACGAAACTTTCGTTTTGTTAATAATTTATACCCGAAATCCCATGAGTCAAGCGCATATCCGATTTGAAACTTTTCAATCGAAGGCAAGGTAAATCCTCTTTTCAACAAATACTCGAGTGCATGCTGGCCTTCTTTTGTGTTTATAAGTAAATGATGATAGAATTTACATAGAAACTCATGAATATCGAACATCTCTTGTAAGTTGCCGGGCAGTTTCTTTTTTTCCAAAAGATCGGAAGATGGAATGCCCACATCAATATTGTTTCTTTCGGCAAGCTTGAGTGTTGCTTCTTGAAAAGACAATCCCTCTATTTCCATTAGAAAAGTAAAAACATTCCCGCCGGCACCGCAGCCAAAACAGTGATACAGCTGCTTATCCGGAGAAACGGAAAAAGAAGGTGTATTTTCCTGATGGAACGGGCATAATCCAACATAGTTTCTTCCCTGCTTGTTTAACTGTACATAGTCGCTTATGACGTCCACTATGTCTGCTGATTGCCGGACCTCATTTATTTTCTCTTCCGCAATTCGCTCTGACACAAAGAACACCTCCATCATCTATATGAGGTATTCGCTATAAAACTTTAAATTCCTGCAAAATTCGACAAAATTTTTGTAAATTGTTGAACAAATTTTTGCCGCTCTTTATTTGAGAACGGCTTTTTACCTTTATCATAAATACCCTGCCGGCGCGCTTTTGCAGAAAGATAACGTAATTCGAGGATTTTTTGCATCTCCTTCTCTGTAAACAAATGCCCGTCCGGTGAAAGGCTTATCACCTTTTTCGCAGTAAGGATGGAAGCAAGGCCGGTATCTTGCGTAATCACAATGTCACCTGTTTTCACATGATTGAGAATGTATAAATCAGCAGCTTCTTTGCTGGAATCAACATATTTCCAACAAATTTGCTTATCTGAATCGGTCACGTGGGCATAAGAAGCAACAAAGCATGGCCTTATCCCTATACTTTTTGTGATTTCGACAATTTCATCTTTGACTGGACATGAATCAGCATCAACAAAGATTTGTTTTTCTATGCTATTAATTCTACATCACTCCGAAGATTCCTTCTTTAAAAACACAATTTTTCTAAGAATTGTGTCGAAAATTCACATTTTTCCCGAGTTCCTGAGCTTGCTAAAACGAGTTCACTTAGTCTCCCTTGACTTCTCACAATAAATAGTTTATTCTTTTGCGGGCAAGTCTAAACCTCATTCCAGAACATTTTTATCACAATTTTTTATTATAGTATAAAATGTTCAGAATCGCTATTATTTTATCTTCATTTTTTTAAAAGTTCTCTTTTCATGTTTTAAGAGAGGAGAGCACGATTATTCCCCACCCTGAAATAAGTTGATTGTCATATGAAAAAGAGGAGACCCTTAAACAGGAGAGTCTCCTCACTTATCAGAGGTATGAAACAGCGTATGGAAAATTTTTTAGAAAATACAAGCACATTTCCTATTGAAACATGATGCTCTTTGCTTTTTCATGACGCTAAAGGCTGGAATATAATCTGAAACGGCAGCCACGCAAAGATTAGAGAAAGTGAACTCGTTTCAGTAAACGGAAAACTAGGGGAATCAGGTGGAGACTCTACTCCACCTGATTGGGAAATCCCACCTACGCTTCGCTCAGAGATGGGAGTCTTAACCCTTAAAAACATTAAAGAAAAATCAAACAGGCACGGGACACCAATCTCTACCCCTGAATCTCTAAATCGGCCTGAATCTTGTGATATAAATTTAAGATTACATTTGCTGTTTCTTCAACTGCTTTATTGGTCACTTCAATAACCGGACAACCGATTTTTCCGACAATTTTTTCGAAAAATTTTATTTCCTGCTTAATTCGATCTAAATTTGCATAACTGGCATTATCACTTAACCCTAACGAAATGAGCCGCTCTCTGCGAATATTGTTCAGCTTTTCCGGGCTGATTTTCAAGCCAAAGCATTTTTCCGGCGGTACAAGAAATAACTCTTCAGGCGGATCAATTTCAGGTACAATCGGAACGTTGGCAACTTTCAGCCGCTTCAATGCCAAGAATTGCGACAGAGGAGTTTTCGATGTTCTTGATACTCCAATCAGAACAATATCCGATTTCAAGATTCCTCGCGGATCACGTCCGTCATCGTATTTCACTGCAAATTCGATTGCCTCAATTTTTTTAAAGTAGTCATCATCCAATTTACGGACAAGACCCGGTTCGTTTAAAGGTAATCTCCCGCAAAACATTTGATATTCTTCCATTAGCGGACCGATGATATCACACGCTTTAATTCCCTCGTTTGCTGCTCTTTCTTTTAAATAAGCCCGGATATCCGGTTTCACAAGTGTAAAAACAATCATGGCCGCATCAAGCCTTACAAGGGAAATAACTTCATCGATATCCTCCTTATCCTCCACGTAAGGAAATCGTTTGATAACAGCATTGCTGCCGTTAAATTGGCTTATTGCGGCTTTTGTGACAAGTTCGGCCGTTTCTCCGACAGAATCTGACACGACATAAATAATTGGTCTAACTCCCATCTCGTTTTTTCACGTCCTTTTTATCGTTCATCCTCCGCAAGGTGGATAAATGCTTTGGTCATATTTGTTTTTGTAATTCTGCCAATTACCTCGAAGCCTTTTTCCGTCTCTTTAACAACCGGTATCGCATCTATTTGTTTCTCTATCAGCAATTTACCTACCTCAATAAGCGAATCTTCCCTGCTGCAGACTGTAATATTCGGCATTCTTGTCATTATGATGTTGACAGGCAGTGTATTCAAGTCAGAATTGCCGATGCTTGCCCGCAACAAATCCTTCCGCGATAATACTCCTGCTAATAATCCGGCTTGGTCAATCACAAATAAAGTGCCGACATCTTCTAAAAACATTGTAACAATCGCATCATAAACGGACTGGTTCTCCTTAACGACGACCGGCATCGACTGATAATCTTTTACACTAAGTTTTTTTATATTCTCTGACAGTAATTGGCTGCCCGTTTTTCCGGAATAAAAATAGCCTACCCGCGGTCTTGCACCTAAAAAACCTGCCATTGTTAAGATAGCGAGATCCGGCCGTAGCGTTGCCCGTGTTAATTGAAGACGCTCCGCAATATGTTCCCCGGTTATCGGTTCATTTTCTTTTACAATTTGCAAAATTTGCTCTTGTCGTTTTGTTAAATCGATCGAACTCACCACCTAAGTATTGCATTTTTGCTTATTCCATTCTCTCATAATGGTTTAACCGCTAGAATAATAGCTGTTATTTTCTATAATATTATAGTACTTTTTCAAGAAGAAAGTCACACCTGATCATTTGCAGGAAATTTGAATTTTTTATAGTTTATTCAGCTGATGTAAAAATTTTTTTGTTTTTAAATGCAAGCCCGAGTACTCATCATAATAAGCAGTTATAACCTTTTTTATCTCTTCCTTTGTTTCTTGTTTTACAGAAATATCGCCTAATCGGGCGAGATCCATATAATAAAAAAGCCGCAATAATTTCACGGTAGCGGTGCTTATCTTAAGGTGATACGGGTCTTTTTCCAGACAACGGTGGCAAATGAAGCCGCCTTCACGTATCGAGAAGGAAAATGTGCCCTCCGTTTTTTTACAGATTGCACAGTGGTCTAGTATTGGGTACATCCCGATCACATTTAACATTTTCATTTCATAGATGTTTGTAATGATTTCTTTGTCATATCCCTCATCAATATATTGCAGTGCCATACGAAGCAGTTCAAATAAAAACGGGTTTGGCCTCGTTTCATCCGCCGTGCATTTATCTGTTAATTCCATAAGATAGCTTCCGTAAGCCGTTAAAAAAATATCCTCTCTTAATGAACGGAAAGATGTAATGATCTCCCCTTGTTGCATTGTCCCTAAGCCGCGTCCGGTTTGTAGCAGGAACATTCCATATGTAAATGGCTGTGTGACGGCGGCAAGCCGTGAATTTGTCTTGTTTGCCCCGCGCGCCATCACACCTATTTTGCCTAATTCTCTTGTATATAGAGTCACTATTTTATTGGTTTCACCGTAATTTATTGTCTTTATAACAATTGCTTCACTTTTCTGCAGCATCTTTGTCACCATCCCTGCAAGTGAACAGACCTAGGAAAACGGTATATCTGCCTCCGTAAGGTCTTTCGTTTGCTCATTGGCTGTTTCCTGCCCATCCTTCTCCATTTCCTTTATAAGAAGGTATGTGTCAATGCTTCCCGTTTTCAAAAACAGATTCCAGGTAAACTCTAACATTGAAAACCCCACCTTTCCTTAGATCACGTATAATGTGTTCATGAGGGTACTTCTTCTCTTTTGAATCCTTACTCATATGTTTGCCTTTCGCTTGGAATTCATGAGACGAAAATATTACTAATCAAAAATATGCATAAAGTACAAGGAATCCTGTTTTTTTATTTGAAAGCGTTTTTATCTTTATAACAAAATGTTTGCATTGATGCTGATCACTGTTGATGTTCAATCGGCAAAATCACCTTTTGAACACCCGCTAGTTCTAAGCTCAATACTCATCTTCACGAAATCCAAAATCTCTCAACTGTGATATCTTATCACGCCAATCCTTTTGCACCTTCACCCATAATTCCAGATATACTTTAGAACCAAGGAGATTTTCAATTTCTGTTCTTGCTCTCCCGCCGATCTCTTTTAACATCCTGCCTTGCCTGCCGATAATAATTCCCTTTTGCGAATTACGTTCGACAACGATCGCTGCCATAATATGCACGACATGATGATCTTCTCCGCGCTCCATTTTCTCAATGACAACCGCAAGTGAATGAGGAACTTCTTCCCTGGTTAAATGAAGTGCTTGTTCTCTGATCAGTTCTGAGACGATAAATCTTTCCGGATGATCTGTTACTTGGTTCGCCGGATAGTATTGCGGTCCTTCCGGCAGATATTCCTTTATTTGTGAAAGCAGACGCTCAACATTATTCCCCTCCAACGCAGAAATGGGAACAATTTCAGAAAAATTATATCTGTGTTTATAAGTATCGATGAACGGAAGTAGCTTATCCGGATGAACGCGGTCAATTTTATTAATAATAAGAAAAACAGGTGTATTCACCGAATTAAATTTTTCTATAATATATTCTTCACCACGACCATACCCTTCTTCGACATTTACCATAAATAGGATCATGTCCACTTCTTTTAATGTTTTATCGGCAATTTTCATCATAAAATCGCCAAGCTTATGCTTTGGTTTATGGATTCCCGGAGTATCAATAAAGATCATCTGTGCATCATTTGTCGTACATACTCCTTGGATTTTGTTTCTCGTGGTTTGCGGTTTATCACTCATAATGGCAATTTTTTGCCCAATAACCCGGTTTAAAAAAGTTGATTTCCCGACATTCGGTCTTCCGATAATGGAAATAAAGCCGGATTTAAATGTTTCATTTTTCATGCCATATCCTCCGCAGTAAAAGCTCCCGGCAATAACTGCGCTGCAGTCGTTTCAAGAACGTCACCCTTTAAATTTGTTAAGATAATTTTCATGTCTTTCGGACACAATTCAGAAATGACCTGGCGGCAAGCACCGCATGGAGGAACCGGACGGTCTGTATCTGCTACCACAGCCATCGCAGTGAAATTTTTCACTCCTTCTGAATAGGCTTTAAAAATAGCCGTTCTTTCCGCACAATTACACATACTATAAGCAGAATTTTCAATATTACAGCCATGGTATACTTTTCCATCTGCTGTTTCGATCGCTGCTCCGACCTTAAATTTTGAGTAGGGTACATAGGCAAAATCTCTGGCTTTTTTTGCTTCTGAAATTATTGCTGTTCTATTCACTAATGAATCTTCCTTTCATAATAAGAAGACCCTTGCTTCTTATTTTACATCATATTTTCTTTTTTTTCATCGTTTGTAAGTGAATTGTAATAAAAAAATGAATTTTCTAAAAAAAGCCCAAGATGGCTAAATAGAGGTCGGAGATCAGAGATCGGATACCGGAGAAAGAAAAATACCTTTTGAGATCCTTCAAGGCGGGTTTCCCCTTATTCGACCTCTTCCCGCCTGCTTCTTGACTCTATTTTAGCAAAAACTGAGGTCACAGGTTGGATGCCGGGGTGCGGAAAATACCTTTTGAAATCCTTTCAGCCGGTTTCCCCTTTGCCGACCTCTTCCCACCGGACTCTGTTTAGAGGATCAGTTTTGGCAGAAAAACAACCAGCCCGATAATGACCGCCAAAAGCGCATAGATCAAAACTGCGCCTGCCGCAAGATCCTTCGCCTGCTTCGCCAATGGATGGAACTCCTCTGTAACAATATCTACAACCCGTTCAAGCGCCGTGTTGACCATTTCCAGTGAGAAAACACCTGCGATTGCGACAGCGATAAATAACCATTCAAGGGGGGAAAGGGAAAGAATTAGTCCGAGAATAATAACAATGCCGGCAGCAAGCAGATGAATTTTCATATTTCTTTCTTTCTGTACGGCGTGAAAAATACCTTGCAGAGCATATGAAAAGGAATAGATGAATTTGCTGCGCCGCATTTCCGGTTTTTTCTTATCGTTGTAACCCGAATGCATCTAATATTTCCTTTTGTCTTTTAAACATTACTTTTTCGTCCTTTTCATTCATATGATCATATCCAAGTAGATGGAGAAACCCGTGGACAGCTAAAAAACCTAATTCACGGGCAACTGAATGTCCGTACTCTCCAGCCTGCTCCTCCGCTTTTTCCACGGATATGATGATATCCCCCAATACTCTCGGCAAATCCGGAGCCACTAATGCCATTTCCCCTTCTCCCAGTTCTTCGAGTGCAAACGACAGGACATCCGTTGCTTTATCCTGCCCTCGATACTCTTTATTAATTTCTCTAATTTGTTGATTCGTAACAAATGTGACGGATAGCTCACAATCACCGGTAATGCCTTCCTGCTCAGCGGAAAAGAGCAGCAGCTTTTCAATAAAAGAAACCTCATCATCGGTAATCAAAGCTGTCTCTTTCGCAAAATCAATTGTTAAACTCATGCTTGTTCCACCTTTTGTTTATTCACTTCGGGATACTCAATTCGTGAATGGAAAATACCTTTTAACGTATTGCATAACGTATCTCCGACAATTTCCAGTTCTTTCAAAGTTATATCACATTCATTAAACTGACCGTCCTGCAAGCGGTCTTTAATAATACTGCGGACAAGGGCGTCGATTTGCTCCCTTGTCGGCTTATTCATCGACCGAACGGCAGCCTCCACGCTATCGGCAATTCCAATGATGGCAATTTCTTTCGTTTGTGCTTTCGGCCCGGGATAGCGGTACTCCGCTTCTTTTACTTCTGCATTGTTTTGCTTTGCTTTATGATAGAAAAACTTAATCAGACTGGTCCCGTGATGTTGTTCGGCTATATCAACAATTTCCTTTGGCATATGAAAGCCCCGCAGCATATCTGCACCATCCTTGGCATGGGCAATGATAATATTTTTACTGGTTTGCGGTGGCAGCCGGTCATGCGGATTTTCAATATTCATCTGATTCTCAATAAAAAACTGCGGCCGCTTCGTTTTACCTATATCATGATAATAACAGCCCACCCTGGCCAACAAACCATTCGCATCAACCGCTTCACAAGCGGTTTCAGCTAAATTGGCGACCATTACACTATGATGATAGGTTCCGGGAGCCTCCGTTAAAATTTTCTTTAATAACGGGTGATTTGGATTAGACAGTTCAATAAGCTTCATCGTAGAAAGGATTCCAAATCCCGATTCCATAAACGGCAACAGTCCGATGGTCAAAACGGAAGACAATAATCCGGAAATAAAGGCAATTGCTACGCATATTCCATATTCAATCAGGTCGTATTGACTGTTTCTCAGAAATAAAAGGGAAAAAATAACAAGTAAATTAACGATTGAAACAAATAATCCTGCCTGAAAATTTTTTGTTCTGTTTTTTTGCTTATTAAAGAATAATATTCCCGCCAGTCCGCTGCATAGAATATAAATACCGACAGTAAAATGAAAACTGCCTGTTACACCTTCATTAAAGACAATGCTGCCGCATATCGCGGAAATCATTACCGTTATCAATGCTAAATATTTGTCGATTAAAACAGTAATCAGCATGGAAGCCATTGCAACTGGAAATAAAT
>JAGKQJ010000049.1 GCA_017898095.1 Bacillaceae bacterium Marseille-Q3522
GGTCTACACTTACATCTATGGGGATTTCTTTTACTGCTGAACCTGAACAATAGATCCGGGAAATTATTTTTAATAAATCCGAATGAAAATAGTGCTGATTCTTATAATAATTAAACAGATAAATATGTTTGATGCAAAAAACTTCCATCGGCATGAACTAGTGGAAGTTTTGTTATTCCATCGATTTTTTTCTTATAATTATGACCAAGAACATAATAGTATTTTCTATTTTTTCATTTTTTAACAACAACTTTGGCCTCCACTTTCGATCTACTTTTAAAGAGTGTAAAAGTTGATCTACTGGAACCCAGCCTTATCCATCTACCTCTAATTCATATTTCCACGGCACATGGCGGAGAGCGTATGCTATTTCTTTGCTTAGTTTTGCTTCATTAATCGTAATCACCCCCATCAATAATAAATGATCCCAATGTTTCAAATACGGAATACTATTATGAGAATACCAATACCAGGAAACATCATGACGTGTAGCCAAAAAAGGATCAAAATCCAATCTGTTCATTCCGTAGTAAAATTGATTTTAATCCTTTTCTTATTGGAACCCGAACTGACAGATATCTTTTTCCCAATGGACATTGCTTTTCTTATTAGAAAAAAGGGTAGATGGAAACATGATGAAAAGAGAGTAGTAATGGTTTTTACATGGAAAGAATGAACAGCCATTCTATTCATTCTTTCCATTGTGGGGTATGAATAAGGACAGATACAGGTCTTCTTAAGTAAATTGTCTCCTCATTTTTTCTGATGTTTTAATTTTATCAATAGCATCAATCAGTTTTTTATTATTCTTCGCGAATTGTCCTAAGGCAATTTCATTAGCTGCTTTAGTCAAATGATGGGGAGTGGATCCAATAAAAGCAATTTTATCTTTACTCATATAACATCCCTCCTAAAAGTTCAATGGCAAAATCAAACTGATCTCTTTCTTACATTATAGCAGTGTGTATTTGATTTTCATAGCCCTTTACTCTCGTCTCTGTCCAGTGTTCCGATAAATTAAAATGTGCAGATAAAATAAATTCATTTAATTTTTTTGTCAAATATATCAGTTGCTTTTTATCACTGTAATAAATATACTCCACTTCATCATTATTACTTTTATAGGTGTAAACAATAAAAGAGTCAGTATCATGAAGCATATATGTCTTTGCAGGAGTAACATTTCCGCAAAAATCGACAAGAGCTAAATGGTCTTTCTCTCTTTTATATAATGTAAGTGCTATACAATTCGATACAGTTGCAACAGTTCTGCTAAACGGACTTGCATTATGTTTAATTTCTCCGCCTAATAAAAAATTGCTTAAAGTTGTCAACCTTAATTTTATATTCAATTTTCCTTTTTCTATACATTGTAAAAATTGCGGGATGGATCTTTTAAATTTCATCAGGCGTTGTGCCATATAAAGGCTTTCATTGATTTGTTCTTTTAAGGGGTAATAAGGAGCTAAAGATTTTAAAACTTGGCTTAAAGAAGCCGTAACAAACTCACAGGTTTTGTCTGTTTCAGCAAGTGTTGCTTGATAAGTCCAATTGGTATTATGATAAACGTCATAAATAAATGCCCAAATAAATTCATCTACCCTCATTGCTTCAACTCTGCTATATAGTTCAGTCCCGGAAGTTTTTTGCTCGGTTAAAAACTGTTTTACAATTTCAAAAGTATAATCAGGCTCCCGATCGTAAGTGCTTACATATTCAGCAATTTTTCTTTTTATTGAAGAGCTAAGGTGTTCGTTATAAAATTCGAAAATATGCTTCTCAACAAATGGGATAATAATTTTATTATGATACAAAGCCGTGATAAATTCGGCATATGTCGCAGTAATATTCGGATCAGCATTGGTAAATGAACCTTGCCTATCCGATATGAATAATATATAAACCTGGTGATTCTCTAACTTTTTCTAAACAATCTTCTAATAAGTCATCATTCCATAAACCAAAATCCTCTTCAAAAAGCAATGGCATATGTCCAGCAGCTTCCAACCTTTGTCGCAGCATCAACCGAAGAGATTGTAAATTTTTTTGTGCAGTAGAGCTGATGAATATCTTCGTGGAATTTAACGTTTCTTGATCCGCCTGCCGTAAAACAAGCGCATTTCCAATCGTAAATTTATCCAAATAAGAAAATGCCGCATGTTCCTGCAGCCTTACCTCTCCATTAATTGGCAAGTAATATTTAAAGAGCCCTTTATCCGGATCGTCGCCCACCTGCTTAAAGGAAAAAAATACTGGTCCATTTTTATAAATATCTTGATTTAACGTAAAATCTTCCATATAAGTATAACCATCCAGCCAGTCAGCCTTTTTCTGCGCAGTTTCATAAACAATTAAATGATCAAATTGCAACGGACGAATTTCAATTGCCATTTTCAACATCCCCTCTATTTTTTTACGAATTGGGACTTTGTCTCCCAAAATTCAAGTAAACCATTTAAGGCTGCAAAATCTTCTTTCATTTGCTTTTTTAACATATTAGCCATCCCCACCAGACCAATCAATCTAGCTAATTACTCATCTAATAAATACCCTTTTCGATCATAATTGAAGCTCTTGAACCGGAACTTGCAGTACAAGATTACAAGCTGCTCCGGTAGAACGAATATCATGGCGTAGAATATCAATAAGCCTAATACGATTAAAAAAAATGTTTCATAATCTGCAAATTGAAATGTTCTAAACAGAAACTGCAAAATAAACACAAAACCAGTACTTGCAACGATAACGACTGGTAAATAGGAAGTAGTTTCAAATCTTCCTCTTAATTTATCTTTTTTTGACCCTTTTCTATACTTGCCTTTTTGTAATAAAATATAAAATCGTATGGATATTACTAAAAAAAACAAGATACCTATTATTAGTGTAATAATCGTAAAATTCATAAGAGAAACTATAGAAATGTTTTCTCCCTCTCCTATTAAAAATAGTGCACCAAGGTAACAAAACGCTGCCCCTAAATTTTGTGACATTAATATCACTAAGAAGTATTGGATTTTTTGGCTTCTCATAAATATAGGAGGAATAGCATAAATAATAGAGAAACTTATAAGAAGTGCAGTGATCCAAAAATGTACCATTTTAATTATTTCAACGTTTGGAAAAACAGTATATTCGGCTGCAATATAATACGTGATATAATAAAACAAGCCTTGCATAAATGCACCTAAAAATAACGCCGTCCCTAAAGAATTGGGACTTTGTCTCCCAGATTCAAGCGACCCCCTTAATACCGCAAAATCTTCAACTGTAAGTTTTTTTAACACTGTTCAGATCCTCCATTTTATTTTAATGAAACCAACCCTTTATTTTATCCATAATTGATTTACCCGTTTTCTTATTTTTTTTATTTAACCATGTATTAGCAATTATACCAAAAGCAACACCTACTGCCGTACCAACACCTGGAATTGGTATCGCAGCTGTAAACAATGCTACACTTGCCGCCTGTACTGCCCCTCCAACAGCTGTATCAATCGCCGTATCGACTCCTGCTCTTAACGCCGCTTCTCCGTCGCTTAAGCCTTCTCTTTTCGCAGTGTCGTAATTGCTGTAGTAAGACAGTCCCGCTGATACTGGTGCCAGCCCTTTTGTTGCCCCTTTTACCAATCCACTGTTTGCCATTCCTTTATAATCAACAATATCTGTAAATGATTTTGCGGCACCTTTTACAGCTGCTTTCCCGACCGTTTTTGCTCTTTCAAAAAAAGTTGCTTTGTCATTCCAATATTCCAATGCCGGATGTTTTTCCAACGCCATTTCTCCAACTCTAGACCAACCGGAATGTCCCGGTTTTTTGGATGCATAACGTAATGTTGCTTTATTATTTGATTCAATTTCATAATGAATCGGTTTAAATTTTTTCCCGTTCTTTGGCAACCTGTACATCAATTCTCTTTTTGCTTCGGCATCAGGTTGTATTTTTAATTCTTTTAATGCATCTTTACTTGCCTGAATCCGGTACGTGTACCTTCCGGTTTTTCGGTCAAATTCTTTTGTAAAATTTATCCCGTTAGTTTTCCCTGCCCTATACATCCTGAAACTGGAGACTCCGCCAGTTATCGCTGTAACAGCTTTATTCAAGTTTTCGGCCATTTTCTGGCCGGCTAATGCCATGGCACTTAATGAATATTCCTGCCCTGTCCGTTGTGCTAGTTCTTTTACCATCGGGCTTTTTCTGGAATATTCGATCCATAAATAGACAGGAAAATTAATATCCGTTTGCCCGTCTGAAATCATGTTTTCGATATCTGTAAGCCATTGCTCCATCATTTTTAGATCGTCTTCAACGGAATTTAGGGTATTTGTTTGACTTCTATCAAATTGATGTAACTGCTCAATTGTTTAATTCTTTTCGCCTTAATGCCTTGCGGATGCCGTCCTGCACATCGCTGTCATCGAGATCCGGGAGTGAAACGATGTCGGAAACTTGGTTGATCACGTCATTTGTTTCGTCCGTAAGGCTTGCCGTCCACTGTTTGATATCACGAAGGCTGTGTTCGATTTCTCCTTCGAGGAAATCTTCACGAATTTTCCCGGAAGGATTTGGTTCAAAGGAATCAAGCGCAGCATCGATTTGTTTTAGTTTATTGGTAAAATGTTTTTTGAATGTGATGAAAAACTGCAGAAACGGCAAATGGCATTCCTTATAAAAGGCGCGGATCGTATTGCCGCCCTTTCCTTTTAAAGCATCTTCCAGTGCAACAAATCCATCAATCGCCCCTTTAATTGTCTGCATCTCGTTCTCAAGGCGTTCCAGCATGCTGATATTCCACTGCAATCCGCCTTGGAAGGATTGAACCTCTAAAACTTTCATTCTCCCACCTCATTTTTCCCCTTTTATCGTTTATCACCTTTCAGGCTATACACCAGCTATTAAGTAAGCGCGGGAGAAACAGAAATTCACCTGATTCCCCGATAATTACGCTTACTCCTCATCGTAATTCTCAGCCTGCGCTTATTACTCTATTAATCTTGCCGGTCCAGGTTTGGAGCTACGGATCGAATGAGATATTTTTTCATCCAACTCACGCAGCGACTCGACTGCATCACCGGTTGATTGAAGATTTTTCAACAGCACGCTTTGATATTTTCTCAGAAGCTGTTCCAGTCTTCTTGTCAGCTCCGCTAATTTAGCGGCAACATCCAATTGGTTTTCTAAAATTGGCGGTTCTGCATGAACCTGGAGACTTTGAACAGCATTTTTTATTTCGCTAAGCTGGTAGTTGACCTCTTCATATCCCAACTTTATTTCCGCCATGATCGATCCCTCCTCTTTGTAAATCATCCATCAGAAGGAGCGGTACTCCACTCCTCCTTTCTTAAACTGCACTTTGCGATTTACCCGCTGCTTCGGTATCCGCTGCTTTTTTTACTACATACGTCTTTGCGAGCAGATCATGAAGTCCCCTTTTTTCCTTTGTAAAAGCAATCATGATGTAGCCAATAAACAATGTAATCCCGCTTAGAATTTGACTAAAATAGCGTATCGCTGATTGCTGGGGAGTTAATTTAATGCCACTTTCATCAACGATTTTTAATCCGAAAATATATTTTCCAAGTGTTGCTTGATATTTTGATGCCGGCATCATAATAGCGTAAAAAGCATAACCTGTTGAAAGCACCATTAATACAACAGACCGAACAGCCGTATTTAGCAGCGGATCACCTGTTAACGTCAATAATCCGCTTGGAATCAGGTATAAAATCACTAACATAAAAAGTTCGACCAGCATTGCTGCTACCCTTATCCAAAACCCTGCATATTTTTCAGTAATCATTTTCTTCATTCCTTTCCAAATAATTTTTATGGTGAAAAATTAAATCCATTACGTTTATAAAAACTTTTCCTAAAACATATAAACTTCCTAATATGTTCTTAATTATAATTTCTCGCAATAATTCCCCGAGTAACTCCGAAACTTCCGCTGGTTTTATATATGTTCTTCGAAGCAATTTCTCGCAAAGCTCCCGCTACGGGCGGTTTTTCCTCGCTTCCCGCTCCGCTTCCAGCCTGTCAATCCTTCTTTCAAGCGATGCAATTTCCATATTCAAGGATGTAATCTTATTAGAAATGCGACTGAATACTTTGTTTAGCTGGTTAGCGGCTATTTCACGGTACGGCTCTTGGATGCCGGATTCGCGGATATCCTGGAAATCGGAGGCATGTTTGCCATGCCAGTTATGAACATGAAGTTTGGGTTCCAGACACCGGTACTGGCCATCCATAAATTCCTGCTGCCTATCCTGCAAAATGGCCTGGCAATCTTGAAGCCGCGATATATCATCTTGTTTTTTGCGAACTTGTTCATAATAGTATGACAACATTGTATTTCTCCTTTCTAAAATTAAGTCACCTAAGGATGGATAATGCACCCGCAACTTACATGATATGTTGAAGTTTCTTTTCCGATTCTGCTTTTTGTTTCTTTACAACATATGTGCCCGCGATCCTATCATGAAGCCCTTTTTCCCCTTTGTAAATGCAATCATGATAAAGCCAATTTTGATAAATAAGAAGCTTAGTATATAGCCAAAAAACGCAGTAAAGATTTTCGATATATAAACGATCGCCATTTTGATCAACTATTTTCAATTTTAAAAATAGTTTCCCAAAAGTACCCTGGCATTTTGATGCCGGCATTATTGCAAAATAGACGATTGGTATTGTAATAAGAATCAAGATAAGAAGATCAAATAATAAAATTGCAGTATCTATGCTGCTTTTTCCCATTTCGAATAAAGTGGAGAACACAATTACAAGTTCGGTGCTAGCCAATAAAATAAGATCAATGATCACCTCTGCCATTCTGATCCAAAAACCTGCCGGTTTTTCATTCTCCATTTATATCAACCTCTTATTACTTTTTATAACAAATGAAAGAAGACTAGCCTTCGCAGTATTGGCGCAAGCTTACTTCTCAGCTGTGATGCAGTCCGGGATTATCATTTGCTGACTTTGAACATCCGATCCTCAGAAAAAATGAACCAAGCTAAAAAATAGGGAACAGGCGGAGGGTAGCCTCCACCCGAACATTTTCCTGTTCAATCTTCCATAATGCTTCAATTCTACTGCAAATATAAGGATTCTATAGCTATTCCAAAAATCTACAGTTCCTTTTTTGACTCCAATTATATATTGTCCATCTCATCCGCGAAAATTCTGTACGCAGCACATGAGCTGTTAGTCGCGAACAAATCCGATCCGTCATAAACATGCAAACTTTGTTTTCATTCCTTTGACTCCTGCATCCCCTGCACCATTTTCGGGATTAGCAGAACCAAGATAATGAAGATCGCGATGACTACTAAACAAATATAGACGATCATTAATTTTCCATTTTGATTGGCGACAGTTTCGCTGTATTCAGCCAGCTGCAAATTTTCTTCTCCGGTATTGGAAAACAGTTGCATCTGCTGTGCCTTTATGACAATCGTGTTGTTCTTTTTTTCCATATCCGCAAAGAGCCGTGCCTTTACATGATCGAGAGAACTTGCTTCCTGCTGCTCAAATGTTAAAACCAGCTGTTCTTCCGGAATCGCCTCTTTGTTTTCATAAAGTGATTCCTCATGCAAAAAATCGGTATTTTCATTGAATTCCTGTTTTTCATACGTATTTGGATTCAATTTATCAAAATTTTGCGGTGCCGCCAAAGCAAGATTTCCATTGATCATCAATAGAACTCCAAACATCACAAACGCGACTATTTGTTTTTTATACCTCATTTGCCTCGTCCTCATCGAGAAGGCGTGTACGTGATTTTTGCCATGCATAGCGGGCAATCGGCAGTAAAATTAATACGATAATAATCGTGCCGAGTACCATGGCAGCTTGGGAAAATAAAGAATTCGTCCCATATTGAATCGACATATACACGTTTGACATTGGATCCTCATAGCCAATATTTGGTGCAATCAAAACGAGTAACGGGCTAATGAAGAATAACACCAATGCGACACTTGCAATCCAGCCGAGCAGGTTTCCAAATGAAAAACCAACTAAGACGACTGCTGAAGCAGCGGTAAGAAACAGGATCGTGATAATCGTCCATTCAATCGCGCGCACTTCTCCGAGCGGATAAATGTTCAAGCCATATAAGCTGATAATCAGCCCGACAATCAGATTTAATAAAATAAACATCGAAGCTTGGACAAGCTTTGGCGCACCTTTGAAATAGTGGCTGAAGTAACCGATTAATAAACTGCTGATTAACACGATAACCAAAACCACAACCGGCGGAAGCTTCTTTTCTTCCTCTTCTTTAGAAGAACCGTCGCCGCTTACCTGCAGCGGATTGGATAAATAGTCATAAACCGGACCATTCATTTGTCCGTCCACATAGGCATTCCCTAACACTTCAAAAATGTCCGTCCTATATAATTTTGTCGTGTTGACATTAACTGCCCATTTGTCATTTAACGTATCGGCGGCTTGTTGCACACTTGCAACTTGTGACTGCAATTCCGTTGTGTAGGTTACGACCTCGTCCTGATTCTCTCCGACGGAAACGATCAAATCATTCATCTGCACTATTTCCTGTGCGACCCCTTCCTGGTTGGAAACTACCGATGTTCCGTCAATTCCATTCACCGGATCCGGTGCATCCGTTGCTATTACTTGAATCTGCTCCCTTACCTTTGTTGCACCTTCCTCTAAAGCGCTTAAATCATTCATTACCTCTTCCTGCTTTTCATCAATATGTTCATTGTATGCTGTCATGTAATCAAGAAATTTTTCTTGCAACGCCGTCATTTGTGCTTCTTCCAACGGCATTTTCAAGAAAAGATCATCCCATAATACCTGTTCATCCGCATGAATACCGAGGATCGGGTTGATTTTTTCCAATAAGGCATTCATATTTTCAGTAAGAGACAGGCTATTTTGCAACGCTTGCTCGAATTGAGTCAGGGAAGCATAGTAATCCAACATTGTTTGCGGGTCTATATTGGTAATTTCCAGTGCAAATAGCTCTGTTAAGACTGCTTTCTTTTCTTCCGTTAACAGCGGAGATGCTAAAATAAACGCTTCTTTCTCCTCAATTCCGCCGATAATGTGATCGTACTGTGTTTCTTTTAAATGGATAATCTCTTCTTCTAACTCGATAATTTTTTCGCTTAACGTTTTAATTTCTGCTTCTTGATTTGCAACCGTTTCTTCCAATGACTGAATTTTTTCGAGTTGTTGGGCAACCGTCTCTTCCAGTTGTTTTAGTTTTGCATTTTGTTCAGCTAAATTCTCTTCCAGTTCTTTGATTGCTGCATTTTTTTCTGCAATCGTTTCTTGAAGCTGCTGAATTTCTGCTTCTAATTTTGTGATGATTCCTTCTAATTCTTTTACTTTCTTTTCTAATTCCTTCACAATAGGCTCGAGTGGATTTCCCTCCGATTCTATTTCCCCTAATAGAACTTCTACGTCATTTATCTGTTCCGATAGTTTCGCCAACCCGCGTAACGCTCCCTGTTGCTCCGGAGTCAGATCCTTAATCGTTTTTAATATCTCAGTGAACCCATTGAGATTTTTAATAATCTGAAGTAATTCTTGTCTTGCCCATTTGATTTTGTTTTCCTCAATCGGCTCTTTCTTATTTGGTGCTTGTGATAACGCAGCTGTTTCTAGCTTGTTTTCGGCATTCCCCGGATCTCCAGGTTCACCTAGATCTCCAGGTTCTCCAAGTTCTCCAGGTTCTCCAGGTTCACCTGGTTTTCCTGGCTCACCAAGATCTCCCGGGTCAGGCTCTCCCGGATCTCCCGGTTCCTCTGGCGGTGGTACATCTTCTTCTTTATTTAACTCATGCTTTAATGCCGTCATTTTTTCTTCCAATGTAAAATAAGTACTATCTTCTTCGTTTTGAAAATAACGAATAAACTCGTTACGTTTCCTGTCAACTTCATTGATACGGACAAAAGACAGGTGATTGACAAAAAGATTATTCTCTTTCAGTGTTTTTTCCATTTCATCCATATCAGTTGTAAACAGATCGTTTTGCGCATCCAAAAAATCCAGCGATTCTGAAAAACGGGTTTGCTGGTTCGTTTCCAATTCTTGAATAGAAGCAATACTTTCATCCTGTACCTTTTGCAGGGTCTCCTGTTGGAGCTGCTGGAATTCCTGATAGTCCTCAACAAATTCGACAAACGTCGTTAAATTTTGTTCAAATTGTTCAACATTATTTTCACGCTGAGGAGTCGTTTCGCGGCCGCTGCTCACCGTTGCCTGTATGCCTTCAAGCATCGTTTTCTGCCTTTCTATTTCTCCTGCAAGGCTTTGCGAACTCGGGCTGTAAAACGATAGCATCGCATTTTGAAAATCAATTTCTTTTTGTAAAATTTCATCAAATTTGCTGCGGACACTTTCAAAATCCTGGGATACATAGGTCCAATATAAAGTAGCAATTTTTCCGTTCACCCGATTTGTAGCCTTCTCAATTTCACGCAGCACTTTTTCACGGTTGATCACATTTAATTGATCTTGTACGGTATACTCAAATTTTGCTTTGACAGGATGCCTGCTTTCATATGTCATGATATTACTTGAAAAATCGGACGGAATATAGACGACCGCATCATATTTTGTAGCTTGTAGTCCGTTCACTGCGGCACTGCGGCCAAGGACTGTCCATTGATAACTGGAATCATCTTCAAGAATCGACATCATTTCCCGGCCGAACGCAAGCGTCCTATCGTCTAAATTTACCCCTGTATCTTCGTTCACTAAGGCAATCGTCCTTGTCGCATTTTGCTTTTTTACTTCTGTCGGATTATTGCCGACTGAACGGAAGAATAAGAACGGTGTTGCGAAAATCAAGCTCAGTACGAAGATCATTTTGAGCGTATATGTTAATTTTCTTTTCATGAATAAACCCTCCCCTCCATCGTACATAATGGAATCTGTATTTTTGTTTCCTTGCCGCCTGCAACGTAATAGCCGAAGCCGGTATGAATATCCTCTTCTTTTCGATCGTATGCCAGTGTATACAGCGTTTGTTCCCCTTTTTTCATTAAAACAACTGCCTGACGGATTTGTTTGATTTCTACCGTTAATGCGTCATAGCCTTTCGTCAACTCATTGTTGTTGCCGGTGATAATGACATTAAATCCAAGATGGCTGTAATTTTTCATCAGCGCAGCGATTTTTCCCTGAACTGCATTATCAGTCGTTTGCAGGAAGCGGGCATATCCATCGATAGCAAGAATGATCGGTTGATGAACGCTCGCACCTCCTTTATTTTGAATTAATTCCAAATACTGTTTTTCTCTCCCTAATAAAGTTTGTTCGATGTTACTTACCCATTCTGCAATTTGCTCCTTTGATTCCAAATAGCTGACAGTTGCATCAGATGTATAAGCGGAAAGCCCTCTATCGAAGGAATCAAAAAGCCCGATTGCATTGCTTCCGTATTCTATAACGCCGTTTAGCAGTATTTTCAAAACATTTGTCTTGCCTTTTTGCGCCTGCCCGAGAATGATACAATGTTTATTTTTTATAAAATCAACATAGACCGGTTTTACCCACTCTTCATCCAGTCCGATTGCCAGCATCCCTGAGTCTGTCTTTCCGGTAATATAGGTGGAGAAATTTTCTGACGTTAATTCGGTTGGCAGCATCGGTACAGGTACCGGAACAACCATGCCTTGATATTTCTCTTTTATGAGACGGACATCGGCTCTGATCGATTCCAGAAGTTCAATATCATTTTTACCTTCCGCCGGCAGAAACACTTGGGAAAAGTAAGCTTCTTCTGTACGTATAATCGCTCTGCCGGAAATCGCTTCCTGTGCAAAAGGAACTCTCCCGACAATCGAAAATGCTTCGCCGCTGTCCATTAAGTAATGAACAATTTTTGTTTTTAAGTTGTTCATCAATGCCTGGCGGATCGAGTTAATTCTTGTTGCTGTAAAAATCATATAAATACCAAGTGACTGTCCGTCTCTTGCAAACTGATTGAAATGCGTTTCCAGCTCCTGCATTTCCTCTTTCACGAGATCATAATTATCTATGATCACAAAAATAAGCGGCAGTTTTTCTTCGCTTAAAGTATTGAACATCTTAATACTGCCTACTTCCTGTTGTTGCAATAATTGCTTTCTCTGGGCAATTTCCGCTTTTAAAATTCTCATGAATTTTTCAATTTTCTTTCCTTCATCCATCAGGAAAAAGTCCGCCGTGTGCGGCAGCTGTTTTAGCGGCAATAATCCTCCGTTTCCAAAATCAAACACATAAAATTGCAATTCCTCCGGACTGAATTTTTCCGCCATACTTAATAGAAGTGTCATGACGGTATGAGATTTCCCATATCCGGAAGAACCGAAAATGCCAATATTTCCATCCTCCATGACGTCATAATGGATCACCGTTTGACTCTGCTTTTCCGGCTCATCAATCAGGGCAAAATTAATTTCATACTTTTTCTCGGAGCGGTAGCGGTATCTTGTCATCCGCGATGCAAGCGGCGGCAGCCACGGGCTTTGCAGCTTCTTAATTCCCATTTCCGCCTGCAATGCTTCGATTTTTTCAACAATCGCTTCAATCTCCGTTTTGCTGTCGCTTTTCTTCCGCTCATTTGCTGTCACATTGGATAATGGTATAAGACCAAGGTCAGTTACGATCGCAATTTCATCTTCCGTTTGCGACGTATCCTCCAAATAGGGGGCGCCGCTCCATGCAGATTGAAACAGCTCATACACTTCGTTATTGCCAACTTGCAAATAGCCCCTGCCTGTGACAGTAATCGCTGCGGCATCGCTATTTTTGAGAATTTCCTTACTATCACTGGCATCCTGTACTTTTAATGCCACTCTGAATCTCGCGTTACTCCAAATTTGCTGATCGATCACACCGCCCGGTTTCTGGGTGGCAAGGATCAAATGAACCCCTAAAGACCGGCCGATCCGCGCGGCACTGACCAGTTCCCTGATAAATTCCGGTTCTTCACTTTTTAATTCGGCAAATTCATCGGAAATCAGGAATAAATGCGGCAATGGTTCTTCTGACTCGTTTTTTTTGTACAAATCGGTATAATCGTTAATATGATTTACCTGGTACTTGTCAAATAAGCGCTGGCGTCTTTTTAACTCACTTTTTATCGAAGCGAGTGCTCTGGCACTAAAGTTTTTGCTGCCTTCAATATTGGTAATCGTGCCAAGCAAATGCGGCATGTTTTTAAACGGCTGCGCCATGCCGCCGCCTTTATAATCGATCAGTAAAAAAGCGACCTCATGCGGGTGAAAATGGACAGCAAGAGATAGGATATATGTTTGTAAAAATTCACTTTTCCCAGAACCGGTTGTCCCTGCCAACAGACCGTGCGGGCCGTGCGCTTTTTCATGGAGGTTTAATTCGACCATATCTTCCTTCCCTTTTAAGCCAATCGGAACAGCTAACGATTTTGCTGATTCCTTTGTCAGCCAGTTTTCTTTAATCGGCAGCTGTTCGACTTCTTTGACGCGCAGCATTTCTAAAAAAGAAACGCCGTTTGGAATCGAATTCGTAATTCCTACTTGATGATCTAATGTCCGCTGCATACGGGCAAATGTTTCATTGCCTTTTAGTTCATGAAAGTCAAGCTTAAAAGGAATTGAAACTGCTTTCTTTTCTCTGATTAAAATATCTCCCTCCTGGTCATTGATATATCTGACAAGCGTTTGAATATTCTCGGTCAAACTCTCCTTTGAGTCCGTGGCAAATAGGACAGATATACCGAGATGGGCATGCTCTCCTTCGAGATACTCTAAGATAACGTGATCGCTAATGAGCTGCTGGTTGGTGATAATAAAGACAAAATGCGGAGTAAATCTTGTCTTCTCTTCATTAGCCTGTGTATCACGTTCCCTAAGCATTTCGTAAATAGAGGAAAGTAACTGGTCACGTGTCTTTTCGTTGTAAATAAACCCTTTTGCAAACGCATGCGGCAACGCAAAATGCGGCAGCCATTTCATCCATTCCCACGTGCTGTATTCTTTTTCATGAAAAATAAACACAAATCGTAAGTCATGGTAGCTATGAAAGAAAGCAAGCTGCCCGATAATTTGATGAATTTCATTTTTGAGAACTTTTTCCTTCCCGATTAATCCAATCGAACCTTGCGCTAAATCAGCAATGATCGGAACTTTCCTGATCCTGCGATATTCATTTTCCATTAATTGCGATTTTTCCAAGAGGTCATCCATTTCCCGATTTGCCATATCACTGGAGCTAAGCGATATTTGGTAGCTTGAAGGAACCGTTCCGGTTCCCAGCCGGAATTGAAGAAAATCATAGCTATCCAAAGGACGTTCCCAGAGACGGTCTGAGATTTGCTCGGTTAAGTATTTCATTCTTTCAAAGGACGGAAAATGATACTCTAGTACATGTCTTTGCTTATCCGCCAGTTCCTGCAATTCAATTCGTTTCATTTCTAAATATTGTGTATAGACACGCCGCCGTTTTTCTTTGCGTTTTTTTTGCGTCCCCCGGTCTTTAAAGTATTGGACAGTTGACGTGACAAGCGTTGTCATAAACATGACCATGGAAATAATGATAAAAATTCCTCTTGGTTGAATGAGCGCAACGACCCCCATGACAATCAGCATGATCAGCGGAGGCATGATAATCATCCACAATCCTCTATTATTTTCATCTGACTCCTGTGAAGGAAAGGAGAGTGATACTTTGTCCTTTGGAAACTCATAAATCATTCGCGGTGTCCGCCGGTATACCGGATATTTTTTACTCATTTCTGATTGCGGTTTCTTTGTGAATGGCAGGCTTACTTTCAGCTCATCCACACACGTAATTTCGAGCAGGTCCTCATCCTGCAGTCTGAAAGTCATATAAGCGCAACACAAGATATCGCCTGCCTCCACTTTGGTTGTTTCCGCAATTTTCTTCCCATTTATGAACAGTTCCGCATTCTTTGGCTCAATCATCCAGTCATTTTTCCAGCGAAAAAGGAAGAACGAATCCTCATTATCTTCCAGAAGAGGGGAACCGCTTTGAAAAATTTGTGCTTGCTCATCAGTTGTTGAATAGCTTATTTCAGGATGATAACCCATATAATAGGTTCTTGTCTTTTCTTCCTCTGTCGATAGGAAAATCGTTATATTTTTCCATTGGAATCTATTTTTCTCATTGGCGACTCCGATGAATATTTCATTTTGCCAAACCGAAAAGCTATTTTCTTCAATACGAAGAGTAAGCATTTCTTCTGCTTGCGGAAATTTCGTGATCGTTATTGTATGTCCGGCATCTGGACCAACAGTCAACATCTGCGGCTGTCCCGTTATCAATGGTACCTCCTGATAATATTGATCGTAAAAAAGCCAGAGATTACTCATGCTAACAACTCCTCGTAAAAAATCCTTCTCTATTTTTAATCCGTACATAAGAAAACTTGCATCGCTAAAAGCTCGGCATTCTGGACGTACTAGTGTTTTTACGGGTTATCTCCCTGCTGTTGTGAACTACTTTGCTCTTTAGATGTTCCTCCGGTTTGTTCTGTTTGTTGGTCCGCGGATTGCTGTGCTTCCCCATTTTGCTCTGTTTCCTGACTAGATGTTCCGGGTTGCTGCTCTGCCCCGTTTTGCCCGGTATTCTGCTCCGATGCATTGTTTTGCTGCTCAGCTCCATTTTGCTCAGAAGTACCCTGCTGTTGCGATGTTCCGTTATCTTCTGTCCCCTCTTCATCTTCCAAATTATTCGTTTGTCCATTCCCGTTACTTTCGCTCAAGCTCTCTTCTTCTTCCTGTGCTTTCCGTTCTTCTTCATACTCATCAATTTCAGATTGAATTTCTTCTATCCGTTGCTGCTTTTCATCTCCGGATAAATTATCATCTGCTTTCACCATTTCCCGATATTTCAGTAAGGCAAAAACAATTAAATCCCGGTCTTCAAGTGAACGGGCAATATCTAAAGCTTCTTTTGCATTTCCTCTTCCAATATGTATCCAGTAAGTATAATATTGTGGATCTGCCTGCAACGTAATGGTATTTTGCACATTTTGCTTTTGCTCTTCCGTTAAGGATTCATTGATAATATAGGATTGTGCCAATCCATATTGAACTACCTTTGGCATGTCCTCGATCTTATAATCCGTTAATGTAGTGACAACTTCACTATATTCTTTATTTAAAAAATGTTCCTGGCTATTAATAAAAGCTGCTTGTTTTGGCTGGGCAAAAATAAGTGAATATAGCGTAAATATAAGGGCCGGCAGAAAAACAACCATAAGGGCAAGTGCCGTAATCCGAGTCCATTTCCATTGCTTCTTTGTCACATGGACATATTCTTTTTCTTTTTTCTCCAACCACTCAATATTTTTGCCAATGATTTCCCGGAGTTCATCTGTACTTCCGGCGGCCATAATCTTTGCAGCAGTTCCAGAAAGCTCAAGCGTTTCGTGCAGTTTGAGGTATTGTATAAATTTGTACTTTCCGTCTGCCGCCACTGCGATCGCCGCCTTTAATTCCTGTAACAGCTTTTCCTTATCGTTTTCATATGGAGGCAGGCTCTCCTTCACTCCATAATAAAGAATATAGGGCGAAACGCTTTCATCGAGAACAATGTTTTCCGGACAAATCAACAAATGCAGTCTGGTCAATGAATGATTTTCGACTTTTTTTAGAAGCCGCAAAGCAAATTGCCATCTGGTTTTCTCATCTTTCTTTTTTAATTGGGTAAATGTTTTGTAGTTTAAGGGTGGTTGAATAACGAGGCTAAGTTCATCCTCCGTTAATTGTATCTCCTTCTTTATGGAAGGATCACTTTCCTTTAGCATCTCCATTTCGATTGGATCATCTAATTTTATTTTTTCCCGTTGGAAAATGATCCGGACAGTTTCTTTTTCTCTCTCAATAACCGCTTCAAGTTCCTCTTCCATATATGTTCGTTTCTTTTCAGACATTTTTACGGCTCCTTCATTATAGTGAAACTTCCTTTTTTTGAGTTTTACCGGTACCGTCGAGATCGTGAGTGGTTAACGGTTTTTATTACTATAAAATTTCAAGCCGGTCTCCTGTTGTGATCCCCGAATCAATCAGCCTGTCATTTCCGGAGAGAACAAGGTGTTTGTTCGGTATTCGCACCCAAAATCCCTCTCTCGGCGGGAGTGAAATAGATTTTGCTTGCCAGACAATCGCAACAACTTTTTTAACAGAGTGATAGTTTGAAAGACGTAAATCAAAAGTTTCTTTTTCATAATTCTGTAAATCAATTGTCACTTCGATGTACATGTTTTCACCTCAATAAGGAAGGAGTGCCATCCTCTTACAAGATAGGCGCTCCTTCTTTTTCGTTCATCTTTGCAATTAACCGCGAATTTGGCTTGCAATTTGAGAATCAGCATCTTCAAGAGCTTTAGCGGTATTTTCAAGCTGAACTGAAACATCATGAAGTAATCGCTGCATATCAACAATGGATGGCCGCAGTCCTTCATATTGCTCTGCAAAAGCTTCGCTGGCCGCACCTTTCCACATATCTTGCAGCTGAGAAATCATGTCATCCAGTTCCCGGATTTGCTGCTCTACTTCGCCGCTTTCGTTCTCATAACGTCTTGACATACTTATTAATTCTTCTGGTGTAACGCGAATATGTCCTGCCATTTAAATCTCTCCTTTCCCTTGGGATTACTTTAATTGTAAGAATATTGGTCATTTAAGGCAATAATAAATTCGCTTTATGCGGAAAAACAGTGATATATTCCCAATAATATTGACGAATTAATAAGAAAAATGATGCTAATATAGGAATTTTTTCTTATGTATAAAATGGAATCATTACTTTTGGGTTAGGAATATTTGATTATTTCAAGGGGACACTACATTGTATGCCAAACTTTTAGAATTAAAAGAAGAATCCATTTTTCTCCTTCACAAGTGGCCGTATAAAAGACGCAAACTGAGTTGCACTGACTATCTGAGCACTTTAAAATAATAATAACTGGGAGATAAGAAGAATAATGCTAGAAAACGGAAAAATATCATCTGTAGGTATTTTCACGTTATGGACATCTCCAAATATCCAGGAGTTAAACTTTTTTCTGCAAACAATCAGTCCATTTTATTTTCACCATAATCCCATTGATATTATTAATCATATGTGTAACAAGGAAAGTCATAAAATAAAGTGAAAAAATGAATAAGTACTGCATTTGTACAAAAAATAAAAACATCCTTCTATTTCTTTCTGAAATACGATAAAAAGGGAGGGGGTCCTATGTTGTTCCGAAAACTTTCAAGAAAACGATTTCGCAAGCAAAAAAAACATCATGATCAGCGGAAACAGTCCACGGAGCAACAAGATTTTCTCTCCGTCAATCTTGAAGAAAATCTGCACGTTCTTCAGTCTATTTATAAAGATTGCTTTGATGTAACCTTTCGTACATTTTTTATCGCCGGTAAAACAAAAGCTGTTCTCATTTATATAGAGGGTTTATCCAATATTGAAGAAATCGATGAGAATACATTGGTTCCGCTAATAGCGGAAAACGAAGAAAGCAGTCGTAATCCGTCTAAACCACTAAAAGAAAGACTGCCTATTTCAAAGATAAAGGAAGTTCAGACATTTACTGATTGTATTGGAAATATTTCATCCGGGAATCCGGTTCTTTTTATTGAGAAGGAAAAAGCCGGGTATGCATTAGGATTGGCCAAATGGGAGAAACGTTCGATTGAAGAACCGACTGCAGAAAGTGTTGTGCGCGGACCACGGGAGGGATTTATTGAATCAATCGGGGTAAATACAGCACTTATTCGGCGAAAAATAAAAACCCCGCTCCTGAAAATGCTCGCTCTGAAAGTTGGAAAATATACGAATACCGACGTTGTGATTGCTTATATAGAAGGTATTGCAGATCAAACACTGATACAGGAACTGAAAAACCGCCTGCAAAGAATCGAAATCGATAGTGTACTCGAAAGCGGATATATTGAGGAAATGATTGAAGATAATCCTAATTCGCCTTTTCCGCAGCTTATCAATACAGAACGGCCTGACGTAGCAGCAGCAAATCTTTTGGAAGGACGCGCCGCCATTTTAATTGATGGAACGCCCTTTGTATTAATTGCCCCGATCAGTTTTGTTTCTTTGTTACAGTCGTCGGAGGATTACTACCAGCGATCGTTAATAAGTTCCAGTATTCGTGTGCTGCGCTTTATATTTATGATTGCTTCACTTATTTTCCCTTCACTCTACGTTGCAATCCTTACATACCATCAGGAATTGCTGCCAACCGCCTTACTTATTAGTGTTGCAGCTTCCAGAGAGGCAGTGCCGTTTCCGGCATTGGTAGAAGCCATCATAATGGAAATTACTTTTGAGGCGCTGCGTGAAGCGGGAGTTCGCCTGCCAAAACAAATAGGTTCTGCTGTTAGTATTGTCGGGGCGTTGGTAATCGGCCAGGCCGCTGTCCAGGCCGGTCTTGTATCTGCACCGATGGTCATCGTTGTCGCGATCACCGGTGTAGCCTCTTTTATGATGCCGCATTATACACAAGGAATAACGTTTCGGATGTTACGCTTTCCAATGATTATTCTCGCAGGATCCCTTGGTTTACTTGGCATCATGCTTGGAATGATTACGATCGTCATTCACCTGTGTTCGTTACGCTCGTTTGGTGTTCCCTACCTGTCTCCGGTAGCGCCATTAAAAGTCCGTGAATTGAAAGATACAATGTTTCGCGCTCCATGGTGGAAAATGAACACTCGACCTCACTTAACCGGCGATTTCAATAAGTTCAGGCAGGGAACGCAAAACAAACCCGGACCAACAAAAGGGGAAGATCAGTCATAAAGAGAAGAGGAGAAGAAATGAAAAAGATCATTCATACTATAATCATTTCAAGCTGTCTTCTGTTAACAGGCTGTTGGGATCGCAAAGAAGTGAATGATATTGGACTTGTGTTAGGCGTAGCTATTGATAAAAGCGAAGATAATCAAATCGAGCTCACCCTGCAAATTTTAATTCCCCGGACTGCAGGGAGCGGACAACAGGGTGCTAGCGGAGGCGGCGGAAGCCAAAGCCCGATGTTTTCCGTAAAATCGGTGATTGGCGAAAACATCGCAGATGCTGCTTCTAAGCTTGAAGGAAAATACTCCCGAACCATCTTTTGGGGACATTGTACAATGTACATTATCGGAGAAGAATTGGCAAAAGAAGAAGGAATTCGTAAGCAACTCGACTTTTTACTTCGTCATCCTGAACCGCGGGGACGTGCTTACCTTTATATTAGTAAAGGAAAAGCAGCAAACTTTCTGGAGAAACCGCCATCGCTGGAGCCGTATACAGGGGAAGGACTGCGGAAATTATCAGAAAAGCATATTGGTATCGATACTACTTTAAAAGATGTATCACAAATGTTATCAAGTGATGCAAAGGCCGGGCAAATGCCTTTTATGAATACTCAGCCGGAAAAGGAAGGGGAAGAAGGGAAACAAGTAATTACAATCACGGAAACGGCAATATTGAAAAATGATAAAATGGTCGGTTACGTAGATGAATATACAACAAGAGGGTTATTATGGCTGCGAAACGAAGGAGAAGTAAAAGCAATTACGGTAAAACTCGATAAAGATCAATCTGTATCAATCGATCCAATCAGGCAATCAATAAAACTGGTTCCTGCAATTGAAAACGGCAAGTGGAAGATAACCGGAAAAATTTCTTTAGACGGGAATGCGATTCAAAACGAAGCAACCTTTGACATGATGGACCCGGAAATTATTAAGAAAGTTGAAAAAGAAGCAGAAAAAAGAATTAAGCAAAGAATTAATCAGACTCTTAATCAAATTCAGAAAGAAATGAAGGTAGACGTATTCGGCTTCGCGGAAACGTTCCATCGTCGTTTTCCCAGGCAGTGGGAAAATGTAAAAAACCATTGGGACGATATTTTTCCAGAGGTAGAAGTAACATTAGATGTTAATGTGAAAATACGCCGCTCCGGTTTGTCTACTTCGTCTCCACACTGATGAAAGTAGAGGGGTAACAACATGAAATGGATATCAGTATTAGGAATAACAATTTTGATTGTTATTTTTACATTTTATGAATGGCCAAAAATGAATCAGAAAAAGGAGAAAGCAGCATTTCTGACGTTAACTATATTCGGATGGATGCTTTCTATTGTATTGATTTTTTTCCCAAACATTCCCGGGCCAACACAACTGATTGCATACCTTTTTAAGCCATTTGGAAAAATTCACGGGTAAGAATCGAAATTTCCGGATAATCGTAAGAGAGGAGTTCAAATAGAATTGAAAAAAACATCTTCTTTTCAAATGACGTTTCTTGTATTTATGCCGATTATTTCAACTGCTGTTCTTACGATTCCATCCGTCACTTTTAAACATGCTGGCCGTGATTTGTGGATCTCACCAATATTAGCTTCTGTAAGTGGCATGTTTACCGCATTCATTGTTTATCGGTTACATAAGCTTTTTCCAAATGAGACAATAATTCAATATAGCCGTCATATTGTCGGTGGTGTTTTAGGTAAAGTGATCGGTTTCATCTATTTATTCTATTTTCTATATGTATCGGGATTGATTGAGCGGGAATATGCAGATTTTGTTATTATTTCTTTTCTTCCCAATACACCGTTATCCGTAGTAATCGGCAGCATTGTTTTAGTCAGTGCGTTCGCGGTACGCAGTGGCTTAGAAGTCCTTGGAAGAATAAGCCAGCTTTTCTTTCCAATATATATGCTCCCTTTTTTTCTACTTCTTTTGCTCATACCGGACTTTGATGTTGAAAATATGCTTCCTATTTTGGAAAAAGGGATCGGTCCGCCAATAAGAGGAGCAATTCAACCGGCACTTTGGTTTAATCAAGTGTTTCTAATCTCGATGCTGCTTCCTTTTTTGACCGATCGTGAAAAAGGAAGGAAATGGAGCTTAGTAGCGGTATTCGTTGGAATGCTCACAATGTTGTACTTGAACTTCGTGAATCTTTTCCTATTCGGAGAATCGATTTCCACTTATACATACCCTGTTTTCTATGCTTTCCGTTATATTAGTGTCGCAACCTTTTTCGAACGATTTGAGTCAGTTGTAATCGTCATTTGGGTAATGGGGGTATTTCTAAAGCTTTCCGTATTTTATTATGTGCTTTCATTTGGAACAGCACAAATTCTGCAACTCACTGATCACCGTCCCTTTGTATATCCGCTTGGTTTACTTATGATCCTTTTTGGACTCTGGGCATCTCCCGGTTTGCCGGAATTGGTCAAAACAATCGAAAGGATTATTCCATTTGCAGAAACATTTGTTTTTGTTTTTATTCCATTCATGCTTCTGCTACTTGCAAAAGCACGAAAAAAAAAGGCTGAACCTGCCAAGCGCTGGTGATTGGAAAGATTCGAGGAATCGGCACGTTCGCTCGTTGATTCTGTTATAAGTTTGAATATAATTCCCAAAAAAGGGGGGTAAGCCCGAGGGCACTGAAAAAGTCCCTTAAATTTCGAAATGTGTTAAAACCTAGTTGTTGATTTCCGTTCCAGGCGGCTTCGCTTTCCGCGGGCGGTTCGGGGAGCCTCCTCGGCGCTGAAGCGCCTGCGGGGTCTCCCCTGTCCCGTACTCCCGCAGGAGTCTTCGCCGCCTTCCACTCCAATCAACAGAGTCCTTTCCTTAGGCTAAATTTTAAAAGGCATATTCCCCAATTATTTTTAAGGAGTATATGCCTTTTTTGCTGTATAATGATCGTATCAATTTCAAATGGGTGGGTACTATGATTCAAAAACAACAGTCAATGATTTTTAGTCCATATATGGGTATTTATGATTTAGTTGTTCCGAAGGACAATCTTTTACGTAAACTTAACGATCTGGTTGACTTCTCTTTTGTCTATGA